>JBGAMH010000223.1:0-8139 GCA_044223135.1 Candidatus Eiseniibacteriota bacterium
GGCCCCCCGCTTCGCGCATCCGGGCGCCGTGCCGCGCCCACGGGGCACGCCGCGGAGGTCCGCCCCGCCTCCCGGCAGGCGAAGGCCCCGACGCCGTGTGGCGCCGGGGCCCCGCTCCTTCCTCGTCGCGACGGGACCTAGCCGATGTGCTTGCCCCGCGGCGGGTAGTGGGTGTGCAGCAGTTCGTGGCTCCGGTGCCCGCACGGGCCGTCCGTGAAGAACTCCCCGTACAGCTTCAGCACCGCCGGGTTCTCGTGCGACTTGCGCACCGCGCACTCGGCGTCTTCCTGGTAGATCGCGCGGGCGCGCGCCGCCCGGATCTCGGGCGAGGTGGGAATCGGCTGGCCGCCGCCGCCGATGCATCCGCCGGGGCAGCCCATGAACTCGATGAAGTGGCACTGGCTGAACGGACCGCCGGCCTTGATGTCCTCCATCACGCGCCGCGCGTTCGCCGTGCCGTGCGCCACGGCCACCTTCAGGGTCGCGCCCTTCAGGAAGTCGAAGCTCGGGATGCGCGCCCGCAGCAGCGCCGGCACCTCGGCGGCCACCTGCGGGATCGGCAGCTCCACCATGCGCACGCCCTCGAAGCCGCGCACGGGCGTGATGTTGGCGTGGTCCCACAGCTTTTCCACCTTCACGCCACACACCAGCTCCACCACCGTGCGCAGCGCCGCCTCCATCACGCCGCCCGTGGCGCCGAAGATCACGCCCGAGCCGGTGGCGGTGCCGAACGGATCGTCGAAGTCGCTCTTCGGCATGTCCGGAAGGTGGATGCCGGCCTCGTGGATCATCTGCGCCAGCTCGCGCGTGGTGAGCCCGAAGTCCACGTCCTTGAACCCGCTCGAGGCCATCTCGGGGCGATTGCACTCGAACTTCTTGGCCGAGCACGGCATCAGCGCCACGGTCACGATGTTCTTCGGGTCCAGGCCGTGCGTCTTCGCGTAGTACGTCTTGATCACGGCCCCGAACATCTGCTGCGGGCTCTTCGCCGACGACAGGTTGGGGATGTACTCGGGATAGAAGTGCTCCAGGTACTTGACCCAGCCCGGCGAGCAGCTCGTGAACTGCGGGAACGCCACGTTCTCCTTGAGCACGAGCGCCCGGTGCAGGCGGGTCAGCAGCTCGGTGCCCTCCTCCAGGATCGTCAGGTCGGCGGAGAAGTTCGTGTCGAACACCTTGTCGAAGCCCGCCATGCGCAGCGCCGTGTTCATCTGGTACGTCATGGCCGTGCCGGGCGGCAGCCCGAAGCACTCGCCGATCCCGGCGCGCGGGCTCGGCGCGGTCTGGATGACCACGTGCTTCGTGGGATCGTCGATCGCGCGCCACACCTCGTCCGAGGTGTCGTTCGCGTGCAGCGCTCCCGTCGGGCAGCGGTTGATGCACTGCCCGCAGTTGATGCACACGACCTCGGCGAGCGGCCGGTCGAGGAACGTGGAGATGCGCGTGTGCGCCCCGCGGCCGACGGCTTCGAGCACGCCCACCTCCTGCATGTCGATGCAGGTGCGCACGCACCGGCGGCACAGGATGCACTTGTCCATGTCGCGCACGACCGAGTAGCTCGACTCGTCCTTCGGGTACCGCGAGGCTTCCACGTGCCCGAAGCGGTAGAAGTCGACGCCGTACTCGCGCGCGAGCGACTGCAGCTCGCAGTTGTTGTTGCGCTTGCAGCTGTAGCACTCGCCGTGGTGCTCCGACAGCAGCAGGTCCAGCACGTGGCGCCGGGCCTGCCGCACCTTGCGGGTGTGCGTCTTCACCTTCAGCGAGCCCGTCACCGGGTACGCGCACGCGGCCTGCAGCGCGCGCTGGCCCTCGACCTCCACGACGCAGATCCGGCAGACGCCGGCCACGCACAGGTCGGGGTGGTGACAGAGCGTCGGGATCCGCACGCCCACGCGCTTCGCGGCTTCGAGCAGCGTGGTGCCCATGGGCACCTTCACGTCCTGCCCGTCGATGTTCACGCTGATCTGGCCGCCGATCATCTGCGCGGCATCCGGCGGCACCGTGACCGTCTTCAGCATCTGGCTGATCGGCGCGCGCGCCGACTCCGAGCCGGTGTGCCCCACGCCACTCATCGCTCACCTCGAACGGGCACGGGGGTCCGGCCGAGGACCTCCTCCCGGAAATGGTCCACGATCGACAGGAACGCGTTCGGGCTGGACTGCCCCAGCCCGCACTTCGACGCCAGCTGCATGGTCTCGCCGAGCGCCTGCAGTTCCTGGAGGTAGGCGGTGGAGCACTCGCCGTGCTCCATCCGCTCGATGCCTTCCAGCAGCTTCACGTTGCCGATGCGGCACGGCGTGCACTGGCCGCACGACTCCTCGACGAAGAACTCCATGAAGTTGCGCGCCACGTGCAGCATGTCGCGCCCGGGCCCGAACACGATGATCGAACCGCCGGTGGCCACGTCCTCGAACGCGAGCCGCCGGCCGAACTGCCCGGCCGGCACGCACACGCCGGACGCGCCGCCCACCTGCACGGCCTTCGCACCGGTGCCGCCCACCGCCTCGAGCAGCTCGGCGATCGTGAGCCCGAGCGGGAACTCGTACACGCCGGGCGCCGTGCAGTCGCCGGACACGCTGAACAGCTTGAAGCCCGCGGACTTCTCGGAGCCGAACGAGCGGAACCACTCGGGGCCGCGCGCCAGGATCGCCGCGACCGACGCGAGCGTCTCCACGTTGTTCACCACGGTGGGCTGGCCCTGGAAGCCCGTGTCCACCGGGAACGGCGGACGGTTGCGCGGCTCGCCGCGCTGGCCTTCGAGCGACTCGATGAGCGCGGTCTCCTCGCCGCACACGTACGCGCCCGCGCCCATGCGGATCTCGATGTCGAAATCGAAGCCCGCCGTGCCGCAGACCGCCGTGCCGAGCGTGCCGGCCGCGCGCCGTGCCGCGAGCACGGTCTCGAGGTGGGCGCGCAGGTACACGTATTCCGCGCGCAGGTACAGGATGCCGCACCGGGCTCCGATCGCGCGCGCGGCGATCGTCATGCCCTCGAACACGAGGTCCGCGTAGTCGGTGAGCAGCACACGGTCCTTGAACGTGCCGGGTTCGCCTTCGTCGGCGTTGCAGACGACGTACTTGCACTCGCCCGGCTTCACGCGCGCCGCCGCGGCCAGGTTCCACTTGGTGCCGGTCGGGAATCCCGCGCCGCCGCGGCCGCGCAGGTTCGAAGCCGCCACCGTGCCGATGACGTCGGCCCGGCTCATCTTCAGGGCTGCGGCGAGACCCTTGCCCCTCTCGATCGCGTCGAACGAGAGCGGTGTCTTCCTGCTGTCGATGGGATGCATGGGGGGTCCTTTCGCCTAGGCGTGCGCCGGCTCGGCCGCCTGCGCGGCGTGCGCGCCGAACACTCGACGGCAGTCCTCGATGATCTGGTGCACCTGGTCGGGGGTGACGCGCGTGTACACGCGGTCGTTCACGAGCAGCGCCGGGCCCTGGTCGCACAGGCCGAGGCAGCTCGCCCACTCCAGGCTGAAGCGGCCGTCCGGCGTGGTCTGCCCGAACGCGACGCCCAGCTCGTTCTCGAGCTGGCGCGCCACGCGGGCCTTGCCGGCGAGGTCGCACGAGATGGTCTGGCACAGCCGCACGGCGAAGCGGCCGCGCGGTTCGTGGTTCAGGAACGCGTAGAAGGTCACCACGCCGTAGACCTCGGCCGGGTGCAGGCCGAGTTCGTCGGCCACCACCTGCATCGCGAAGTCCGGGACGTGGGCGTGGCGCCGCTCGATCTCCTGCAGCACGGGCATCAGCGCGGCGCGCGAACGGCCGTGGCGCTGGACGAGGGCGCGGATGTCGTCCTGCAGCTTCTGTTGCTGGCTCACGAGCATGGTCGGTCTCCGCTATCGCTTCAGGAGCTCGCTCACTTTGCGGAGCAGCTCCTCGGGTGGGACGGGTTTCTCGAAGAAGGCATCCACGGGCACCAGGTCGCTGTCGCGGTCGAAGCTCATGCCCGTCACCTTGCCGACGCTGGTCAGCATGACGATCGGCAGCGTGTGACCCGTGCGCCGCAGCTCCTGCGCCATGGCGATGCCGTCGTCGGGCTGCTCCATCATCACGTCCAGGATCATCAGGTCGGGCTGGAACGCCGCCAGCGCCTTCATGCCGTCCGCCCGGCTGGACGACGTGCGGACCTCGTGCCCCTCCTTGCGCAGGAACAGGGACACCGCGTAGGTGATGTCCGGGTCGTCGTCGACGACGAGGATCTTGGCCATGGGTGCACTCCCTTTCTCGATCTCGTCCGCGGCCCGGCGGCTCGCGTCGAGCCCGGTCCGCGGTGTGGTGTCCATCGTGGTGCGACCTGCGCGCGCCGCGGGCCCTGCCGCGGTCGCCGACCCGGTGCCGGTCAGGCCTCCGGCGCGCGCGCGAATTCGACGCTGAACGTGGTGCCCTCTCCTTCCCGGCTCGTGACGCCGACCAGGCCTCCGTATCGCGTCACGAGCAGCTTCACGATCGCCAGCCCCAGCCCGGTGCCGGACTCCTCCACGGCCCGCGCGTTGCCGGCGCGATAGAACTCGTCGAACAGGTGCGGAAGCGCTTCGTCGGGAATCCCGATGCCGGTGTCCGCCACCTCCAGCCGCACGCGGTCGCCGTCGCGCGCGAGCGTCACGCGGACGCAGCCGCGCGGCGTGTAGCGCACCGCGTTGCTCACCAGGTTGCCGGCGATGCGCTCGAAGTCGGCGGGGTCGCACACCACGAGCAGCGGCTCGGCGGGCGCCTCGAACACGAGCGTCACCGCCTTCTCGGCGGCCAGCGCCTGGAAGCGCTCCACCACCTCGCGCACGGCGTCACGCACGTCGAGCGCGCGCACCTGCGTCACGACGAGGTCCGCCTTGCCCGCGGCCAGCCCGAGCAGGTCGTCGATCAGCTGGTGCAGCGCGTGCAGGCGCTTCTGGGCGCGGCCCACGAGCTCGGCCTGCTCGGGCACGAGGGCGCCGGCGTAGCCGCCCGACAGCGTCATCAGCAGGCTCTCGGTCACGCGCACCGGCGAGCGCAGCTCGTGCGTGGTCATGCGCAGGAAGCGCGATTTGTCGCGGTCGAGGTCGGCCAGCATCCGGTAGGCCTTCGCGTTCTCGATCGCCACCGCGCCCTGCGCCGCCACCGCGCGCAGGTACTCGACGTCGTCCTCCGAGAACCGGTGCCCCTCCTCGCCGTACGCGCGCAGCACGCCGATGCCGCCCGTGCGGCCCTGGATCGCCACGCTCAGCATGGAGGCGATGCCTTCGGCGCGCACGCGCTCGGGGTGCCACACGCGCGGGTCCTCGTCCACGTCCGTCACGTGCAGCAGGCCGTCGCGCAGCGTGTCGCGGTCGAGCAGCGACTTCGCGTACTCCTCGGGCACCTCGTCGCGGTACGACTCGCTCAGCCCCCAGCTCGCCGCGAACTCCACCTGCGAGCGGCTCGGGTCGATCAGCCGGATCGCCGCCGCGCGGCAGCGCAGCACGTGCGCCGCGGCCTCGACGATGCGGTCGAGCACGTCGGTCAGCTCGAGCGACGACGTGATGTCGCGCACGCCCTCGTACAGGCCCGACAGCTCCGCTTCGCGCCGGCGCAGGCGCTGCGCGATCGTCATGCAGCAGTACGCGAGCCCCCAGCAGGCGAGCGCGAAGAAGCCCACCGACACGCCCACGAACAGCGGGTCGCGGTAGCGCGGCGGCAGGATCACGGCCACGTGCGGCAGCAGGCCGAAGTACTCGAGCAGCGCCACGCCGAGCACGAGCAGCGGCGCCATCGTCACGTACACGAAGCCCAGCTGGTGCGGCAGCAGCAGCGCCGCCACCGAGATGTGGATCAGGAAGAAGACGATCACCGGGCTCTCGGCGCCGCCGGTCAGCGAGATCAGCTCGGCCATCGTGATCCAGTCCAGCGCGATCTGCAGGCGCGTGAACGCCTCGAACAGGTCGGTGCGGCCCGCGCGCGTGCGCCGCAGCCACAGCAGGATCAGGTACAGGCCGGCGTTGTAGCCGAGGATCGCCGCGCCGGTGCCGAACAGGCGTCCCACGGGCAGCGGCATCGCCAGGATCGCGGCCGCGAGCGGCGCGCCCAGCATCACCGACAGGCCCGCGAGCCACCGCAGCGAGATCAGCCAGTCCACGCTGCGCACGAGTTCCTGCTCGACGAGCGACACGCGCCGCGGAGGACTCGACGGAGAGATCGGATCGGGAGGCATGGCAGCACGACGCGGCCCGGAATCGCTGCCGGGGCGGCCGGGCTCCGGAGACGGCCCGGACGACGCCCGCTCGCCCGGCGCCCCGGGCCGTGGCAGCGGCGTCTCGAGCGATGCGGAGGCGTCCGCCAGGGCGCCCCCCGCGTGCGCGACCGGAACGCGCATCGCGGATCGCGGCCCCGCCGCGGTCCCGAGTCGGCCACGTCCGATCGCCGAGCTCGCACCACCCATCGTGCCATAGACGAACCGGTCGAAGGGATTCATGCGCGCCCCTCGACCGGGTCGTCGCCGGCGTCGCGCGACCACGGCCGCTCCAGTCGCGGCCGAAGTTCGCTTCCGCGCCGTTCTCCGCGCGAAGCACGACGCCACGCGTCGCCGCCGTCGACGCGAGCCGTCGGTCCCTCGTGCGCCGCGCGCTCGTGCCACGCACGCCACGTGCGCAGCAGTCCCGTCGCCACGCCCGGCCGCGCGCTCACGACGCGCTCCCCGGGGCCGCGGCACGCGGCTCGGCGTCGAGCACCACGCGCACGGTGGTGCCGCGCCCGGGTTCGCTCGTCACGTCCACGCTCCCGCCCTGCAGCTGCACCAGCCGGCGCACGATCGACAGGCCGAGGCCGGAGCCCTCCACGTGCGCGTTCTCGCGCGTGCGGATGCGCACGAACTCGCCGAACAGCCGCGCCACCTGCTCGGGCGTCATGCCGATGCCCGTGTCGCTCACGCGCAGCGTCACCTGCGCATCGCCGGCGTCCACGGACACGTCCACGCGGCCGCCGTCGCGGTTGTACTTGACCGCGTTGCCGAGCAGGTTGTTGAGGATCATCTCGAGCTCGCCGCGGTCGGCGCGCATCGGCGCCGGGCCGTCCGCCCGCAGCGCCAGCGTCACGCGCCGGGCGTTCGCGGCCGGCTCGTGCGTCTCGATCGCGGTGCGCGCGAGCGCCCCGAGGTCCAGCGGCTCCAGCTGCCGCGGCTTCTGGCCCGACTCGATGCGCGTCAGGTCCAGCAGGTCGCGGATCAGCCGGTTCATCCCGTCGAGCCGGGCGCGGCCGCGCTCGAGCACCTCGTCGTACGCCGCGAGGTCGGGGCCCAGCGCGCGCGTGCGCATCACGTCGAGGTAGCCGGCCACGGCTCCGAGCGGCGCCTTGAGCTCGTGGCCCAGCACGCGCACGAACTCGAACCGCACCTGCCGCCGCTCCTCCGCGAGCCGCCGCGCCTGCTGCGCCAGCAGCAGCCGCGCGGCCGTCTTCTGCACCACGCCCTTCAGCTCGTCGGGCGTGAACGGCTTCGCGAGGAAGTCGTACGCGCCACGCCGCGTGGCGACCACCGCGGTCTCGATGGTGGCGTACGCGGTGATCATCACCGTGAGCATGTCGAGGCGCAGCGGCGCCAGTTCGTCCAGCACCTCGAGCCCGCTCATGCCCGGCATCTTGTGGTCGAGCAGCAGGATGTCCGGCGGCGACTGGCGGATGCGCTCCAGCGCCTGCTCGCCGGTCTCCGCGGTCTCCACCGCGAAGTCGACTTCGGCGTTCACGTCGGGAATCGTCATCCGGCAGTCGCGCAGCGAGCGCGACACCCCCTGCCGCATGCCGATCTCGTCGTCGGCCACGAGCACGCGAAGGGTCTGGGTCATGGCGGCGGAAGCGGGCGGGGCCGCTATCCCCTCCTCGGCAGCACCACGGTGAACGTGGTGCCGGTGGGCCCGTGGGCCGGGTCGGACTGCGAAGCCACGCGGATGTCGCCCGCGTGCATCTTGACGATGCCGTACGTGATCGCCAGCCCGAGTCCCGTCCCGGCGCCCATCGGCTTCGTGGTGAAGAACGGATCGAAGATGCGGTCGCGATGATCGGGCGCGATGCCCGTGCCGGTGTCCTGCACCTCGAACGTCACGCGGTGCGCGTCGTCGCGCGTGCGCACGGTGACCACGCCGCCTTCCGGGCACGCCGCCACCGCGTTGCTCAGCAGGTTCGTGAGCACCTGCACGAC
>JBGAMH010000224.1:0-8135 GCA_044223135.1 Candidatus Eiseniibacteriota bacterium
GCCGCCGCAATGCCCATACTGCGCGAAACCTGGGTCAAAACGTGGGAGGAATGTTCGACGCGCGCATCCACCGAATCGAGTGTCCGGATTTCGTGGCGCAGCCTGGAAGCTTCCATCGAAACGCCGCGCGAAACCTGCAAGGATTGGACATATTCGCGAAATGCTTTGGCGGTGGGTACTCTGCCATCGGCACCACGCACCCGAACGTGGCCGGCGCGTGGACGAACCGCGCGCGCCTCGACGTCGACCTGGGCCGCTATGACGACGCCGTGCACGCCTCGCTCACGGCCGCGCGCTCGTCGCGCGAGCAGTTCGTGCTGGTGGCCGAAGGGCTGTCCGAGCGCGACGCGCTGCGTTTCGCGTTCACGCACGCGAGCGCGCTGCCCGTGGCGCTCTCGCTGGCCGCCGAGGGCCGCCTGCGCGACCCCGCGCTGCGCGCGGCCACGTGGGACGAGGTGATCCACGCGCGCACGCAGGTGCTCGACGAGATGGCGCGCCGCTCGCGGCACGAGGGCGACCCGGTGGCCGACAGCCTGCGCACGCGGCTGAAACTGGCGCGGCGCCGGCTCGCCACCGAGGTGGTGCGCGGACCCGCGAACCGGGACTCCGCCACGTACGCCGCCGCCATCGCGGCGCGTCGCGCCGAGACCGACGCGCTCGAGGCCGCGCTCGGCCGCGCGAGCGCGCGCGACCGCCGCGAGGCCGGCGTGGCCGCCGCGGGGCTCGCCGAGGTGCGCGCCGCGCTGCCGGCCGACGCGGCGCTCGTGGCGTACGTGCACTTTCCGCGCGGCTGGAGCCGTGCGTACACGTCGGCGGTGGCGGTCATCCACGGGGCGCGCGAAGAGTACGTGGCGTTCGTGCTCGCGCCGGGCCGCCGCGAGCCCGAGGTGGTGCCGCTCGGGCCGGCGGCGCCCGTGGACTCGCTAGTGCGCGCGTGGAGCACGGCCGTGGCACGGTCGGCGGACGGCAGCGCCCTCGCCGAGCGCGACGCGCGCACGGCGGGCGCCGCGCTGCGCGCGCGCGTGTGGGATCCGATCGCACCGCGCCTCGCGGGCGCGGCGCTGGCGCTGATCGTGCCCGACGGCGCGCTGCACCTGGTGCCGTTCGCGGCGCTGCCCGCGCGCACGGGCGGCTACCTGGCGGAGTCGGGGCCCACGCTGCACGCGCTCACGTCCGAGCGCGACGTGCTGCCGCCCACCGACGCGCCGCGCACCGGGCTGCTCGCGCTGGGCGACGCGGCGTTCGACACCACGCCGCTGGTGGCGCTGGCCGCGAGCGAGTCCGAGCGCGGCGCGCGCTCGAACTGCCGCGCGCTGCGCGACGTGCGGTTCGACGCGCTGCCGGGCACGCGGGCCGAGGTGGACAGCGTGTGCGCGCTCTGGCGCGCGGCGCGGCCCGACGACGGGGCGGAGCTGCTCACGGGCGAGCGCGCCACCGCGCACGCGTTCGCGGAGCGCGCGCCCGGCCGCCGCGTGGTGCACGCGGCCACGCACGGCTTCTTCCTGGACGCCACGTGCGCCGCGGCCGACGTGCCGGGGCAGCGCGGCGTGGGCGGCTGGAGCGCGTGGGACGCGCCGGTGGCGCCGCGACCGGTGGCCGGGGCGACGAACGACGGCGTGTCGTGGGCGCCGCCCGCCGTGCCAACCGAGAACCCGCTGCTGCTGTCGGGTCTCGTGTTCGCCGGCGCGAACGAGCACGGCACCGGCCCCGACGACGGCGTGCTGACCGCCGACGAGATCGCGTCGCTCGACCTGTCGGGCGTGGAGTGGGCGGTGCTGTCCGCGTGCCGCACGGGCGCCGGCGAGGTCGCGCGCGGCGAGGGCGTGTTCGGCCTGCGTCGCGCGTTCCGCGTGGCCGGCGCGCGCACCGTGATCACCAGCCCGTGGAGCGTGGGCGACGAGAGCGCGCGCGAGTGGATGACCGCGCTCTACCGCGAGCGGCTGCGCCGCGGCGCGAGCACCGCGCAGGCCGTGCGCGACGCGAGCCTCGAGCGGCTGCGCGCGCGCCGTGCCGCCGGCCGCAGCACGTCGCCGCTCTACTGGGCGCCGTTCCAGGCCGCGGGCGACTGGCGCTGACGCGGCGCCGGGCGGCGAAGCGCCCGGGCAAGTCGTTGCAGGGACGTCGAAAGTGCGCGCGGTCACCCCCGGGGACCGGGACCGCCAGCCAAGTGCGCACCCAGTCAGGACTTCCCCCCTCACGCCCGCGACGGCCGTCGCCGATACCCCGCGCGACCGATCGGGCTCCCCGCGCCGCTGCGCCGGGGCCACCCTGCCGATCGCTTCCATTCCAGCCGGAGGAAACCGTGTCGCCGCACACCGCGAAGATGGGCGCCGTCCTGGGCGCGCTCACGTTCATCGTCACCGCCATCGCCGTCCCCGCCCGCCCCGCCGGCGCCGAGTCGGAGTGGCGCCCCGGCAAGTTCATGACGCAGGCCGTGGCGCGCGTCATGGCGAGCACGCGCAAGGTGACCGAGAAGACCGAGTTCGGCCTCGACGACGGCAGCAGCTGCTTCATCGGCGGCTACGTGAAGGAAGAAGGCGTGCTCGGCTCGTCGATTCCCCTCGAGGAGGGCCGCACGTACGCGTTCCTGGGCGGCGGCGACGACGACGTGAAGGACCTCGACCTGTACCTGATGGACGCCGACGGCAACGTGGTGGCCAAGGACACCGAGACCGACGCTTCGCCGGTGGTGGTGTTCAAGTGCAAGACGACGGGCAAGTACCGCGTGCAGATGAAGCTCGTCACCGACAAGACCGACGCCAGCTTCTGCGTGTACGCCACGCTGCGCGACGGCGGCTTCGACGTGCCGACCACGAACCTGGCCTCGGCGTACGACAAGCTGATCAAGTTCTGCACGATCATCGACGACAAGACGAAGGGCGCGTCGTTCCTCGACGAGGCCGGCGAGCTGTGCCTGGTGGGCACGATCCTGAAGCAGGGCGAGACGCTCACGCAGAGCGGCATCGACCTGGGCGACGGCGACCGCGCGTTCCTCGCGTGCGCCGACAGCCGCGCGCAGGACATCGACCTGAAGGTGGTCTCGAGCGACGGCGACGTGCTGCGCGAGGACACCGACAACGACGCGAACCCGGTGCTGTTCTACGGCGGCGGCGGCACGATCGGCCTGAAGATCTCCGACCCCAAGTCGGACGGCGCCACGCTGGCGATGGCCGCGGTGCTGAAGGTGAAGCGCTGACGTCGAGGGGCCGCGCACGCGCGGCCCGACGTTCGCGGTGGAACACGCGAGGCCGGCGGAGCGATCCGCCGGCCTTCGTGTTTTCCGCCCGACGCGGGCCCCGGAGGGACGAAGGGCAGGCTGCTGCCCGCGCGGGCGGAGCCTTCAGACGGCAGCGGCGACCGCCGGCACCATCAGCGACGCGTCATCCAGCGCCATCACGGCGAGGTACCAGCCCATGCACGCGAGCAAGGGCGCCACGGGTGACGAGGCGAGACCCTCCGACCAGGAGAGCCTGCCGGCGGGAGCGAGCTGGTAACGGTCCACCGTCACGAACATCCGTCCGGCTCCTCCGTGCGCACGGAAGCTCCACGTGGAGCGGTGTTCGGCGGAGGCGCTCCACAGCCAGCCGTCTCCTTCGGCCGTGACCAGTCGACCACCGTTGGTCCAGTCGGCGTGGAACAACGCCTCGCTCGCCCCGTCCGGCGCGCGGCGCGCGCACACCTGCGTGGCGCCACGGCGAGCGCGATCGAGGATCCACAGGTCGTCGGCGGTGCGCGCCACGACCAGGTCGCCCGACGCCTTCTCCCAGCTCAGCGTGGCATACAGCACGCCCTCGGCACGGAGTTCGAAGTGGCGCTTCCAGCGCAGCGCGGGCTGCCAGCGCGGTGAACGGTCGACGAGCTCGTGGAACGGCTGCATGCATCCTCCCGGGCGTGGAGAGAGAGTCGGTATCGCGAGCCGCAGGGAGCATGCCTGCGGGGACGTTTCACCGCGGTGACTGCGACATGAAGCACCGGGAAACTCGACGGCCTCGCGACGGGGTGCCGGTGGTGCGTCCGCGCACCGCATGCCCCGGGGCATGCTCGCCTGCGGAAGCCCTCGACTCGCCACCGCGTCCACGTGTCACACGGATCGCGAGTGGCCCCTCAGGCGCGCGCGTATTCCACGAGCCGCATCCACGGGCGGCGGTCGTCGGCGCTCTCGAACGACTCCAGCACCACGCCGTGCGGATCGAGCCACGCGCTCCACGTGGCGTCGGGGCCGCGGTCGAGATCGGCGACCTCGACGCGGCGCGCCGCGATCCGGCCCATCGGCGTGTCGCGCTCGGCCACGCCGGTGCAGTGCAGCTCGTGCCGGCCCGGCTCCACCGCCATCCACGGCGGGCCCACGACCAGCGCGCCGAACGCGTGGCGCGCGCCGGGCTCGAGCACGTACCGGCGGAACGCCAGCTGGTGCACGCCGTGCGTGCCCAGCAGCACCTCGCAGCGCGCCGGGTAGTCGCCCTGCTGCGCGCGCGCGTGACCGCCCACGTCGATCGATGCGCTCCAGCGCTCGCCGTCGGCACGATGGTCGGCCACCACCTCGCGCTCGCCCACGCGCCAGCGCACGTGCAGCGCGATCACGCGGCCGTCGGGCGCCGCCTCGGCGCGCCACGTGAGCACGCTGGGGAAGGGATGCGGTGCACGCGTGGTCTGCACGCCACTCGCCACGATGGCCCCGTCCTCGCCGCGCTCGAGCGTCCACGTCTCGTCGCCGCACTCGATGCCGACCTCGAACACGAGCCAGCGCCCGCGCGCGACGGTTGAGCCGTGCCGCGTCACCGGCGCTCTCCCCGCAGCCACGCGCGCACGTCGCGGAACACGGCGGGCATGTGCGCCCACGCGAAGCGCGCGTTCGCGCCGCGCAGGCGCGAGAGCGGCACCCACTCGGCGGTGGCGGCGTCGTCGGCGGCCACCGGCGCGCCGCGGCGCCAGGACCCCACGAAGTAGAAGTTCATCGTGGGGAACTTGCCGAACCCGCGCAGCGAGTAGGTGTCCCAGTAGAACCCGAGCCACTGGAGGCGCGGCACCCGCAGGCCGGTCTCCTCCCGCAGCTCGCGGCGCGCGGCGCCCTCGATGCTCTCGCCCGCCTCCAGGAAGCCGCCGGGGATGTCGAGGTAGCCGATGCGCGGCGCGTGCGCGCGGCGCAGCAGCAGCACCGACTCGTCCTTCACCACCAGCACGCCGGCCGCGGCGCGCGGGTAGTCGTAGATCAGGTAGCGGCAGCGCGGGCACTCGATGTGCACGGGCCGCGCGCCACGCGGGGGCTTGCGCCGCACGGGCCGGCCGCAGCGCAGGCACGGGAACGTCACGCCGTCCGGGGCGAGCGCGCGCATCGGCGCGGGGCGCGCGGGCGACGGCCGCCGGTCCGCGATCGCGCGCTCCGGACGCGGCGCGCTCATCGTGGCTCCACCGTGATCACGGCGGGCAGCGGCACCTCGGCGCCGGGTGCGGCGGGCGCGGCGGTGGTGCTGTCCCAGTGCCCGAAGCTCGCGTAGCGGAAGTTCCCCACGTGCACCATCAACTCGGCCTCGAGCCCACCGTCCATCGACATGGCGTGCGTCAGGTGCAGCGGCGCCTCCATCAGCACGGTGGCGAAGTCGCCGAGCGTGTAGCCGCCCTCGCTCACCAGCACGAGCAGCCGGCCCTCGCGGTCCTCGGCCACCACGGTGCGGTTCGCGATGCGGTCGGTGCGGCGCACGCGCGCGCCCGCCTGGCGGTCGAACAGCATGTACGACTGCGCGACCTGCCTCCAGCCGGGCCGGTGCGCGTCGAGCCGGACCTCGTCCAGGTCCAGCACGCGCGCGTCGCGGGGCGTGCGCGTGCCGCTGTCGGGTTCGGCCACGAGCGCGGCCCGGTAGGTGGGGTGCAGCTCGCGCGTGATCGCGCGGCCGTCGCTCACGAGCAGGCCCATGTAGCCGTAGTTCGGGTAGTACTGCCCCGCGTTGAACACCGCCGACGCGCCCAGCCGGCGTTGCCACTCGGCGATGCCGGGCGGCGACGACGCGGGCAACTGCGCGTAGTGGTGCACGCGCACGCGCACGCGCGCCGGGTCGGCGCGCAGCACGGCGATCGCCGACGACCCGCGACGGCACCACGGTTCGCCCTGGATGGTGGTGAACTCCAGCCCGGGGCGGAGCGTGCGCCAGTACGGCGGATGGGCGTTGCGCCACAGCACGACGGCCGCCACCACCACCACGATCGGCAGCAGCCAGCGCGCATGGAAGTTGCGGGGTCTGGGCATGGCGGGCGGATTCTCCGGGCGGCCCCGTGGGGCGTCAATGCGCCGCGGCGCGCGCGGCGTTCAGGCCCGGCCGGCGTGCTGGC
Source organism: Candidatus Eiseniibacteriota bacterium (assembly GCA_044223135.1). GTDB lineage: Bacteria > Eisenbacteria > RBG-16-71-46 > RBG-16-71-46 > RBG-16-71-46 > JBGAMH01. The sequence continues at coordinate 6,325 of JBGAMH010000224.1, forward strand.
GCCGCGCCTCGCGCACCAGCAGCCAGTCCGCGACGTTCTCGAGCGTGAGCAGGCCCACGAGCTGCCCGCGCGACAGCACCGGCAGCGCCGACGCCGACTGCGCGCGCATGCGATGCAGCGTGCCCTCCAGGGGCTCGTCCGCGTCCACCGGCTCCACGTCGAGCCGCACCACGCGCCCGACCGGCGCCTCCTCGCCCTCGGCCTGCAGCCCGCGCACGAGGTCGGCGCGCGACAGCATGCCGAGCAGCCGCCCGTCTTCGAGCACCGGGAAATCCTGCTGACTGCCGGCCACGAGCAGCCCCGCGGCGCGCTGCAGCGTGTGACGCGTTTCGAGCGTCTCGAACTGCGTGAGCATGGCGGCGCTCACCGGCACGCCGCTCATGGCGGTGCGCGTCTGCACGAACGCGCGCTCCTCGGCCGCGGACATGAACACGAAGATCGCCACCAGCACGAGCGTGGGCATCTTCGCGAGGATCGCCACCGCCACGAACACCAGCGCGAACCCCTGGCCCACGAGCGACGCGATCCGCGTGGCGCGCTCGAACGGAAGCCGCATCGCGAGCAGCGCGCGCAGCACGCGTCCGCCGTCCATGGGGAACGCCGGCACCAGGTTGAACGCCAGCATCACGATGTTCGCCGCGAACAGGAACACCAGCCAGCGGTCGGTGCCGTTCGCGAGCACCGACACCGGGTCGGGCACGCCGCCCGTGAGCGCGAGCACCAGCGCGATCACCGAGGCGATCAGCACGTTCACGAACGGGCCCGCCAGTGCCACGACGATCTCCTGCACGGGCTTGTCGGGCATGCGTTCGAGGCGCGCCAGGCCGCCGATCGGCAGCATCACGATCTCGCGCGTGCCGATGCCGTAGCGGCGCGCGGCGAGCGCGTGCCCCAGCTCGTGCAGCATCACGCACGCGAACACCGACAGCAGCACACCCACGACCTCGAACGCTTCCCGCACCGAGCCGGCCGCCCACATCGGGAACAGCACCAGCAGCAGCAGGAACGTGACGTGGATGCGGAGCCGGATTCCGGCGATGCTCCCGATTCCGAACGACCAGCGCATGCAGACCCTCCGTGCGCGCGGTGCGCGCGGCCTCTGGGATGCGGCGAAGCCCGCAGGGTTGCACGTCGGCATCGCCCGGGCCACCCGCGGCCGGCTCGCGGACTCGCCCGACGCTCCGCCGGGACCACCCCGGCGGGGCCCGCCGCCCGGGGCCGGGGCTTACGCCGCTGCGTCCCGCTCGCCGCCCTCGCGCGTGCGCAGGCGGCGCAGCCGGTGCCAGCTCTCCTCGAGCGCGAACAGCGCCGGCTCGCGGTCATGGCGCTCCATCGCCACCAGCCGCGCCTGCTCACCGAGCGCGTGCCGGCGCGGGGCGTCGCGCAGCAGCGAGGCGACCGCTTCCGCGAACGGCGCGACCGGCCCCGCGGGCACGAGCAGCCCGTCCTCGCCGTGGCGGATCAGTTCGAGCGACGCGCCCGCCGCGTGCGCCACCACGGGCCGCGCGCCGGCCATCGCCTGCACCGTGGCCACGCCGTGCGGCTCGGGCGCGAGTCCCGGCGACACCGCGAGGTCGCACGCGGCGACCAGCCCGGGCAGGTCGTCGGGCGACGCGTCGGGCAGCCAGCGCAGCTGCGCCGCGAGCCCAAGTTCGGCCGCCTCGGCGCGCATCGCGTCGACGCCGCGCGGGTTCGCCGGATCGCGGCCGACCACCACCAGCTCGGCGCCGGGCACGCGCGCGTTCAACGCCACGAGCAGGTCGAGCGCGCGCGCGATGCCGTGCGCCTCGGTGGGTGCGCCCGCGAACAGC
>JBGAMH010000225.1:0-8788 GCA_044223135.1 Candidatus Eiseniibacteriota bacterium
CATCGCCACGTAGCTGCCCGCGTCGATGCCGCACGCGATGCCGTGCCCCACGCCGGGGCCGCGCCGTCGCGTGGCCCAGCGGTAGCGTGCGGCCGCCTCCTTCAGCACGCCGCGCATGCGGGCGTCGCTCGTGTTGCGCAGGCGGAACTCGAGGGGGTCCGCCTTCGCGGCCGCGGCCATCAGGTCCACCTGCGACTCGCGCGCGAACACGTTCAGGTTCGCGCCGGGCGCGCGCCACGGGCCCACGGCGAACCGGTGCATCGACGAGGCGCCGCGGCCCCAGCCGCCGTAGCTGCGCAGCCGGTGGTTCGGCACGTCGTAGAACGGCTCGGCGCTGCGCGTGCCGGCGGACCACACGTGGTGGTCCCACAGCACCATGCGGCCGTCGGCGTCGATGCCCGACATGATCTTCACCAGGCCGGCGGGCCGGAAGGCGTCCAGGAAGAACTCCTCCTCGCGCGTCCACATCACCTGCACGGGCCGGCCGGTGATCTTCGCCAGCCGCGCGGCCTCCACCGACTGCGGGCCCACGCTCTTGCCGCCGAAGCCGCCGCCCACGAACGGCGTGATCACGCGCACCTGCGCGGGCGCCAGGCCGAACGCGTCGGTTAGCGAGCGATGCGTCCCGAACGGCGACTGCGTGCTCGGCCACACGGTGAGCCGCCCGTCCTCGAAGTGCGCGAGCGACGTGTGCGGCTCCATGGGTGCGTGCGCGCCGTAGCCGTTCTCGTAGCGGTGTTCGAAGCGCGTCGCCGACTGCTTCGCGCCCGCGTCGAGATCGCCCTTCCGCTCGCTGTCCGTGGGCTCGGGCGCCACGCGCACCAGGTGGTCGAAGATGCTGTCGGTGTCCACCGTGGCCGCGGGCACGTCCCACTCGGCGACCACGGTGGCGAGTGCACGACCGGCCATCTCGGGATCGGCGTGCAGCACGGCCACGAGGCCGTCCTGGTTCACCACGGTCACGCCGGGCAGCGCGGCGGCCGCGCTCGTGTCCACGCGCGTCGGCTTCGCGCCGTGCGCGGGCGGGCGCAGCACGCGCGCGCACAGCATGCCGGGCAGCCGCACGTCGCCGGCGTAGGTCGCCGCGCCCGTCACCTTGGCGCGCAGGTCGGCGCGCCGCGGGCTGCGGCCGGCCACGGTCCAATGCGCGGACTCGCGCAGCGTCGGTTTGCCGGCGAGGTGGCGTTCGATCGCCCGGCCCTTCGCGAGCCGGCCGAACGTCACGCGGCGCGCCGGCGTACCCGCCACGAACACCGCGCCGTCCTCCACGCGCAGCTGCGCCTTCGGCACGTTCAGCTCCCCGGCCGCCAGCTCGGTGAGCACCTCGCGCGCCTCGGCGGCCGCGCCGCGAAGCGCCGGCCCGAAGAAGCGCACGCTCATCGAGCCCCACGTGCCGGCGTCGAACGGGCAGCGGTCGGTGTCGCCCATCACCATGTCGATCGCGCCCAGGGCCACGCCGAGTTCCTCGGCCGCCATCTGCGCGAGCGACGTGATCACGCCCTGCCCCATCTCGATCTTGCCGGTGAACACGGTGACGCGGCCGTCCTCGCCGATCCGCAGGTAGGCGTTGAAATCGGCCGGTTCGCCGCGCCGTGTCTCCTGCGCGTCGAGCAGCGCCCAGTCGCCGATCGTGAAGCACACCACGATGCCGGCGCCGAACAGGCGCAGGAACTCCCGGCGGGTGAGCGCGTGCGCGGCCTCGGTGCGCGGCGTGGGCGCGCGGTCGTGCGTGCGGGTGGTCATGGCGGGCCTCACGACCGGGCGGCCACCGCTTCGATGGCCTCCACGATGCGCTGGTAGGCCGAGCAGCGGCACAGGTTGTCGTCCATGCCCTGCACGATCTGCGCGTGCGCGGGCCGCGAGTTCTTCAGCAGCATCGCGTACGCGTTCATGATCATGCCGGGCGTGCAGAATCCGCACTGCAGCGCGCCGTGCTCGGCGAACGACTCCTGCAGCGGGTGCAGTTCGTCGCCGTGCGCGAGCCCTTCGATCGTGGTCACGTGCCGCCCCGCCACGTCGGCCAGGGTCGTGCGACACGCGCGCACGGCTTCGCGGTCCACCACCACGGTGCACGCCCCGCAGTGGCCCTCACCGCAACCGTACTTGGTGCCGGTCAGGCCGAGTTCGCCGCGCAGCACCCACAGCAGCTTGCGGCTCGGGTCCACGTCGAGGCTCACGGACTTGCCGTTGAGCGTGAAGGCGATCGCCGCCATGCCGGCCTCCTCTGCCACGACGACGCGCCTCGCTCGATCGCGAAGCGCCCGAAGCCGCGGCGTGACGGCGGGAGCCTACTCGCCCGCGGGGCTTGATCGACGCATGACGTTCCCCGGGCGGGGGTCGGCCCGCCGCGCCGGGAGGCCTGCTACACTGCGGCTGCGCCGCTTCGACCGTGATCGCAGGTTTCCCGCGACCCATTCCGGAAGGATGGTCGGATCATGACCATCAGCCATCCGGTACCCGTTCGTCCCGCCGACGCCGCAGCGGGCGGAGCGCGCCCCGGCAGCCTCGACAGCAGCCCGCTGCACGGTGACCTGCTCGGCGTGGAGCGGCGCGAGGAACGCGCGCGCGCGCTCGCGGCCGAGTTCACGCTGTCGCACGATCCGCACCGGGCGCCGCCGCGCCTGCTCACGCGCCTCGACGAGGACGCGCGCATGCTGCGCGCCGCGTACCGCACGCTCGCGCGCGACGTGCGCCGCGGCGAACCGGTGACACCGGCCGCCGAATGGCTGCTCGACAACTTCCACCTGCTGGAAGGCGAGCTGCGCGAGATCCGCCACAACGTGCCCAAGCGGTACTACCGCGAACTCCCGAAGCTGGCGGTGCGCGGACGAGCGGGATCCGCACGCGTGTACGCGATGGCGGTGGAACTGCTGCGCTACAGCGACGCGCGTCTCGACGCGCAACGGCTCGTCCGGTTCATGAACGCCTTCCAGACCGTGGCACCGCTCGGCATCGGCGAGCTGTGGGCGTGGCCGAGCATGCTCAAGCTGGCGCTGATCGAGCACCTGCGGCGACTGTCGGAGGAACTGCTCGACGGCCGCACGGCGCGCCAGGCCGCCGACCGCTGCTTCGCCGAGTTCGAGGCCGCCCATGCGAGCGGACGGGCGCCTTCGCTGCCGGAGAAGTTGCACGTGGCGTTCGTCGACCAGTTGCTGCAGCGGATGCGCGAGTACGGCGCGGGCGCCGCCGACCTGCGCAAGCAGCTCGAGGCGCGGCTCGAGGACGAGGGCACCACCGTCGAGGACGCGGTGCGCGCCGAGCACCAGCGGCAGGCGATGAATCACGTGTCGATGGGCAACTCGATCACCAGCCTGCGGCTGTGCTCCACGCTCGACTGGAGCGAATACGTCGAGAACGCCAGCCACATCGAGCAGATCCTGCGCCGCGATCCTTCGGGGATGTACGCGCGCATGGACTTCACGAGTCGCGACCGCTACCGGCACGCGGTCGAGGCGCTGGCCGAGCCGAGCGGGGAGGCGCAGGTGCGCGTCGCGCTGCGCGCGGTGGAGAGCGCGCGCCAGGCCGCCGAGGCGCCCGGAGCGGACCCGCGTGCGGCCCACGTGGGGTACCACCTGATCGGAGGCGGGCGCCGCGAGCTCGAGGTGGACGTGGCCAGCCGTCCGCCGCCGCGCGAGCGGCTGAAGCGCATGCTGTTCGCGCACGCGACCCTGTTCTACCTGGGCTCGCTCGGCCTGATCACCGGGCTCGGTGTGACGGCGGCGGTGGCGGTGGTGCGCGCGGAATCGGCGCCCCCGTGGATCGTGTGGACGGCGGCGGCACTGGCATTGATCCCCGCCAGCGAGTTCGCGGTGGCACTCGTCAACCGCCTGGTCCACCGCATCACGCGGCCGGCGCCGCTGCCGCGGCTGGACCTGCGCCACGGCGTGCCCGAGACGGCGCGCACCATGGTCATCGTGCCCACGCTGATCTCGTCGGTGGCCGGCGCGCAGGCGCTGATCGACCGGCTCGAGATCCACGCGCTCGGCAACAACGACCCGAACATCCACTTCGCGCTGCTCACCGACTTCCCGGACGCGGCGAGCGAGCACCTGCCGGGCGAGGACGAAGTCCTCGCAGCCGCGGTCGCCGGCATCGAGGCGCTGAACGCGCGCTACGCCCCGGGGCGGTCCGACCGCTTCTACCTGTTCCACCGCGCGCGCCGCTGGAACGGCAGCGAAGGCGTGTGGATGGGCTGGGAGCGCAAGCGCGGCAAGATCGAGGAGTTCAACCGGCTGCTGCGCGGGGCCACCGACACGGGCTTCGTGGTGCAGGTGGGCGACCCGTCGATCCTGCCGAGCGTGCGCTACTGCCTCACGCTCGACAGCGATACGCGACTGCCGCGCGACGCCGCGCGGCGGCTCATCGGCGTGATCGAGCACCCGCTGCACCGGCCGCGCGTCGACACGCAGCTCGGCCGCGTGGTCGAGGGCTACGGAATCCTGCAGCCGCGCGTGAGCGTGACCATGGCGAGTGCGGCGGGCTCGCTGTTCGCGCGCGCGTACGCCGGGCACACGGGCATCGATCCGTATTCGACCACGGTGTCGGACACGTACCAGGACCTGTTCGCGGAGGGCAGCTTCTCGGGCAAGGGGCTCTACGACGTCGACGCGTTCCGGGCCACGCTCGAGGGCCGCGTGCCCGAGAACGCGATGCTGTCGCACGACCTGTTCGAGGGGTTGTACGCGCGCTGCGCGCTCGTGTCCGACGTCGAGGTGGTGGACGACTTCCCCTCGAGCGTGCTCGCGCACGCCCGGCGCCAGCACCGCTGGGTGCGAGGCGACTGGCAGGTGCTGTTCTGCCTGCTGCCCCTGATGCCCACGCGGCACGGCTTCGAGCGCACGCGGCTGCCGCTCGTCAGCCGCTGGAAGATCCTCGACAACCTGCGCCGCAGCCTGCTGGCGCCGGCGCTGCTGGCGCTGCTCGGCTCCGCGTGGACGTGGCTGCCCGGCCCGCCGCTGGGCTGGACGCTGGCCACGCTCGGCGTGGTCGCGTTCCCGATCCTGCCGCCGTTCATGCACCTGCTGGGCGGCCCGCGCCCGCTGCAGCCGATCGCGGTGTTCGCGAACGACGTGTGGTCGGAGACGAAGACCGCGTTCGCACAGGTGCTGCTGCAGGTCACGTTCCTCGCCTACCACGCCTACGAGATGGTGCACGCGATCGCGCTCACGCTGGTGCGCATGGTGATCACGCAGCGCCGCCTGCTGGAATGGGAGACCGCGGCTGCGGGCGCGGCCCGCGCGGCCGGCCTGCTGGCGACGCGCGGGCCGCGCGTGTTCCTGGCCGAGATGTGGGCGGGCCCGGTCGTGGCGCTCGTGGTGCTGCTGGGCATGCTTCCCGCGCATCGCCGCGCGCTGCCGGAGGCGCTGCCGTTCGTGGTCGCGTGGCTGGCGTCGCCGCTGCTGGCGTTCTGGCTGAGCCGGCCGGTCGTGCCGCGTCGACTCGCGTTCGGCGCGGCCGACGCCGAGCAGCTGCGCCGCGTGGCGCGCCGCACCTGGCACTACTTCGAACGGTTCGTCACCGCCGACGAACACCACCTGCCGCCCGACAACGTGCAGGAGGCGCCGGACCTCCGCGTCGCCCATCGCACGTCGCCCACGAACATCGGCATGGGGCTGCTCTCCACGCTCGCGGCGCACGACCTGGGCTACCTGGACCGCGACCAGCTCGCGTCGCGCATCGAAGCCACGCTCGCCACGGTCGAGTCGCTCGAGCGCCACGAAGGTCACCTGCTCAACTGGTACGACACCACCAGCCTGGCGCCGCTGGCGCCGCGCTACGTGTCCACGGTCGACAGCGGCAACCTGGCCGGGACGCTGATGGCGCTGGCCGCGGGATTGCGGGAGGCGGTCGGCCGGCCCGACGACGGCAGCGCGCACTGCCGCGGCGCGATCGACGCGGCGGGGGTGCTGGCGGAGTCGCTCGCCACCCTCGGTGGCCGCGCGCACGCGGCCACGGCGCTGCACGGCGCGTGCGGCGCGCTGCAGCGGCAGCTGGCGGTGGTGCGCACGCGGCTCGAGGAGCCGTTGCCCGCGCGCAAGCGGCTCGAACGCGCCCGGGCCGACGTCGAGTCGCTGCACGTGGCGCTGGCGGACGTCGAGTCGATCGCACCGCCCGGCCCCGACACCGAATCGGTGGCGCGGTGGACACGGCTGCTGGTGGCCGCGGTGGGCGTGGACCCGCCGTCGGGTGCAGCCGACGAAGCGCTCGACCACCACCTGCGCGCGCTCGCCGAACGTTGCGACGCGCTGGCGGACGGCATGCGCTGGGGCTTCCTGTACGACGCGACGCGCGGGCTGTTCTCGATCGGCTACCGCCTGCCCGACGCCGACGGCCCGGGCCGCGTCGACGCGTCGTACTACGACCTGCTGGCCTCCGAGGCGCGGCTCGCCAGCTTCATCGCGATCGCCCGCGACGAGGTCCCGCAGGAACACTGGTTCCGGCTGTCGCGTGCGCTGGCGCGCGTGGAAGGGTGCACCACGCTGGTGTCGTGGAGCGGCTCGATGTTCGAGTACCTGATGCCGCTGCTGCTGCTGCGCAGCCACCCCGAGACGCTGCTGGAGAACGCCTGCCGCGAGCTCGTGCGCGCGCAGATCCTGTACGGACGCCGCCACGGGGTGCCGTGGGGCATCTCGGAGTCCGCGTTCGACGTGCAGGACCCGCACGGCAACTACCAGTACAAGGCGTTCGGCGTGCCGGGCGCGGGCCTCAAGCGCGGACTCGCCGAGGACCTGGTGATCGCGCCGTACGCGTGCGCGCTGGCCGCGGTGGTGGATCCGGCCGCGGCGGTGGACAACCTGCGCGCCCTGGCGGCCGCGGGCGGCCTGGGGCCGTGCGGGTTCTTCGAAGCGCTCGACCACCACCTGCGCGCGCTCGCCGGCGCCGACGGCGAGCCGACCCCGGGCGGCGCGCGCATGCACACCGTGCGCGCCACGTTCGCGCACCACCAGGGCATGAGCCTGCTCGCGCTGTCGAGCGCGGTGCTCGGCGCGCCGATGGTGCGCCGGTTCCATTCCGACCCGCGCGTGCAGGCCACCGAGCCGCTGCTGCAGGAGCGCGTGCCGCAGTACGTGCCGGTGATCCGGCCGCGCCCGGCCGAGTCCACGCGCGTCGAGCCGCAGTCGGACGGCGTCCTGCCGCGTCGCTTCCGCTCGCCGCACACGCGGTGGCCGAGCGCGCACTTCCTGTCGAACGGGCAGTACACGGCGGTCGTCACCAACGGCGGCGGCGGCGCCAGCAGCTGGCGCGGCCTCGCGGTGACGCGGCAGAGCGACGACGCCACGACCGACCCGGGAAGCCAGTTCGTGTACCTGCGCGACGTGCGCAGCGGCCTGCTGTGGTCGGCCGCGCACCAGCCCGTGTGCCGCGAGGCCGAGCGCTACCGGGTGACGTTCCAGCCCGACCAGGTGCTGTTCGAGCGCACCGACGACGGCATCGACACGCGGCTCGAGATCGTGGTGTCGCCCGAGGACGACGTCGAGATCCGCCGCGTCTCGCTGATCAACCACAGCGACCGCCTGCGCGAGATCGAGGTCACGAGCATGGTGGAGGTCGTGCTGGCCTCGCCCGCGGACGACCTCTCCCACCCGGCGTTCCACAAGCTGTTCCTGGAGACCGAGTACCTGCCGAGCAGCCGCGCTGTTCTGCGCCGTCGGCTGCGCACGCCGAGCGACGCCACGCCGTGGGCGGTGCACGTGATCAGCGTCGAGGACGGCGTGCACGGCGCCGTCGAGTGGGAAACCGACCGTTCGAAGTTCCTGGGCCGCGGCCGCACGGCGGAGCGCCCGGTGGCGCTCGACGGCCGCGCGCTGTCGGGCACGCACGGGGCGGTGCTCGATCCGATCCTGAGCCTGCGCCGGCGCGTGCGGATCTCGCCGGGCGGACGCGTGCGGCTGGCGTTCGCCACCGGCGTGGCACCCACCCGCGCCGCCGCGCTCGCGCTGGCCGAGAAGTACGACGACTCCACCGCGGCCGCGCGCGCGTTCGCGCTGGCGAGCAGCCAGACCACGATGCGCCTGCGCCACCTGGGTCTCGCGCCCGAAGAGGCGCAGCTCTACGAAGGCTGCCTGCCTCGCACGTGCTGTGGAGGACGGTAGAGGCTGCGCGCCCCGGCCGACTCGATCGCGGGTTCCCGCACTCGGTAGTGGCGCTCGGCATCTCGGGCGATCTGCCGATCCTGGTGGTGCGCGCCGTGCGCGGCGACGACCTGCCGCTGGTGGGCCAGGTGCTGCGTGCGCAGGAGTACTGGCGCCTGAAGGGGCTGCGCGCCGACGTGGTGGTGGTGAACGACCACCCCTCGAGCTACCTCGACGAGATGCACGAACAGCTGCAGAGCCTGCTCGAGAAGGGCCCGTGGGCGGCCTGGAAGCACCGTCCCGGCGGCGTGTACCTGCTGCGCGGCGACGGCATCCCGGCGCCCGAGCGCACGGCCCTGTTCGCCGCGGCGCGCGCCGTGCTCGAAGGCGAAGCGGGAGACCTCGCGAACCAGCTGGGCCTGCCCTACCCCGAGCCGTCGTGGCCGGCCGCGCTCGTGCCGAACACCACGGGCGACCCGATGCTCGCACCCGACGTCGCGGGCGACGTGGACCTGCCCGAGACGACGCATGCGAACGGACTCGGCGGGTTCAGTCCCGACGGCCGCGAGTACCGCGTGGTGCTGCACGGGGCCGCGGACACGCCGCTGCCGTGGGTGAACGTGGTCGCGAACGAGCGCTTCGGCACCGTGCTCGGCGCCACCGGTTCGGCCTGGACGTGGTCCGAGAACAGCCGCGAGAACCGCCTGACCCCCTTC
>JBGAMH010000226.1:0-8095 GCA_044223135.1 Candidatus Eiseniibacteriota bacterium
GTGGCGTACCGCGCACCCAGCCAGTCGCGCTCGGCGACCACGCCCGCGAGCGCCCGGCGGTCGGGCCCGGTCGCCCCCGCCACGACCAGCGGCCCCCGCACCGCGGCGGCCGCGGTGGTGCTCCGCACGCGGGCCAGCGTCGCCAGCGTCGGCACGAGCGCGATCGACACGCGCTCGCCCAGGCGCGCCGTCGTGCCCGGCCGCGGCAGCCACGCGAGCGGCACCTCGTCCACGAAGCCGGAACTGCTCACGAGCAGCCGGCGACTGCCGCGCAGCAGGTCGGCGAACGGCGCCAGCAGCACGTCGGAGAACTCGCGACCCACGCTCGCGCGCAACTCGGCCGCTTCGGGCGAGCGCTCGCGGGCCAGCGTACGCAGGCGGTCGGCGCGGTCGAGCAGGTCGCGGCTGTCGGTCACGACCCGCGCCCGCACGGCCCGGCGCGTGACCGCGAACACGAGCGTGCGGTCGCCCGCGGGGTGCACGTCGAGCGCGAGTTCGCCGTCGCGCAGCACGTCCGATCGCAGGCGCGCCAGCGTGAGCGGCGCCTCGTCCCGCGGGTCGGCGGCCCGACGCTCCAGCGACAGCGCACGCACCTGCTGCAGCAGTTCGAACGTCTGCAGCGTCAGCGCATCGTCGGTCTCGGAGCCGACGATCGCGGCGGCGGCGGCGCCCCACGACGCCGCGCTGCCGGCGTCGAGTGCGTCGCCCCACTCGGAAGGGGGTCGCGAGCCCTGGTAACGGCGCCACACCGGCACCGCCTCGCGCAGCATCGCGAACCCGCGCAGGCGGTCGCGCGCGGTCACGAGCGCCGCCACGTGCAGGCGGGCGTTCACCCAGCGTCCCTGGTTCGCGACCGCCGACGTGTCCACGTCGCGCTCGAGCGCCAGCCAGCGACGCAATGACTCCTCCGGGTAGCCCGCGTCGGCCGGCAGGCCCGCCGCGGTCGCGCGCAGGGACAGCACGTCGTCGAGCGTCCACCGGTTCTCGGCGCGCGCGGCCACGAAGCGGTCGGCCAGCGCGAGCGCGTCGTCGATCCGGCCGGCACCGGCGAGCAGCCGGGCGCGCGTGCTCACGAGCACGGTGTTCGGCGTCACCCGCGCCGAGTCGCACAGCCGCCACGCGTGCTCCGCCAGCTGCGTGGCCGCGTCCGTCCGCCGCTGCTTCCAGCGCACGTACGCGAGCTGCGTGAGCACGTCCACGCGCTGCCAGGGCCGCACGTCGCCGCGCGTGGTGTCGGCGAGCGTCCCGAGCACGTCGGCGGCCTCGTCGACGCGCCCCATGCGCACGAGCGCGTCGGCCAGGTTCGTGGCGGTGGTGAGCGCTTCGGACCAGCGACCCATGCCGCGCTGCAGCGCGAGCGAGCGCCGGTAGCAGGGCAGCGCCATGGCCGGCTCGAAACTGGCGAGCGCGTGGATCGCCAGGTTGTTGAGTGCGATCGACTCCCCGACCGGGTCGATCTCGCGGCGTGCGTCGCCCACCAGCGAGATGTCGATGCGCATGGCTTCGTCGACGCGCCCCTGGCTGAAGCAGGCGCGAGAGAGCCCGGTGCGGGCGATGCGGCGCGGGATCACGTCGAGCGTCGGATCGAGCCGGCGCAGCGCGGCGCGATAGCCCCGCTCGGCGGCCTCCGCGCGACCGGCGAGCAGGTCGAGGTAGGCGACCGCCATGTGGCCGCGCCCCTCCTCGCGCGGCAGCTTCAATGCGCGGCCCAGCGCCAGCAGACGGTCGGCATGCGGCCGGGCGTCGGACACCTGCTCGGACAGGGCGTACGCCGACCACAGCGGATAGCTGGCGAGGCAGGCGAGCAGCGAGTCGCCCGTCGCCAGGCCGCGATCGAGCGCGGGACGGGCGGCCTCGACCGCCGACCGGTAACGCCCTCCCATGGCCAGCAGCCACGCGCGCTCCGCGTGCGTCACCACGCGCAGTCCCGAGTCGGCCGCGGCGGCGGGCTCGAACGTGTCCAGCCAGCGCCACACGGAGTCCGGCGGGCTCGAGCCGATCACGCGGTAGAACTGCCGCACCTGGCCCGCGTGCCGCGCCGACAGCGCCGCATCGGCGTGCGAGGCGCTCGCGTACGAAAGGGCCAGGGCGGCGAGCCACACACCGAGGCGAAGTGCGCGCGATGCTGACATGCGAGACATGGGCCGAGCATGCGAGGGCGTGTGGAGTGAGTCAACGCGCGAGTGCCCGAAAGCGCGCGGGTGCGCGTCGCGACGAGGTTCCCGGCAGGAGAACGACGCGGGGCGGGCAGCGCTCGCCGCGCGCGTGTCGTAGTCTGCCCGCTCGCCGATTCGTCCCACGAACCCGCGAGGTCCCATGAGCGCCGTCCACACGCCCGACTGGGTCAAGCACGCCGTCTTCTACCAGGTCTTCCCCGACCGCTTCGCGAAGAGCGCGCGCGTCGAGAAGCCCGCGCACCTGCAGCCGTGGGACAGCCCGCCCACGCCGATGGGCTACAAGGGCGGCGACCTGCTGGGCGTGGTCGAGCACCTGGACCACATCCAGGAACTGGGCGCGAACGCGATCTACTTCACGCCGATCTTCACGTCGCCTTCGAACCACCGCTACCACACGCACGACTACTTCTCGGTCGATCCGATGCTCGGCGGCGACGCGGCGCTGCGCACGCTGCTGCGCGAGGCGCACGCGCGCGGCATGAAGGTGGTGCTCGACGGGGTGTTCAACCACACGGGCCGCGGCTTCTTCCCGTTCGTGGACATCCTCGAGAACGGCCGGCACTCGGCGTACCTCGACTGGTACACGATCGAACGCTGGCCGCTGCACCCGTACGACGGCACGAAGCCCGCGAACTACCACGGCTGGTGGGACCTGCGCTCGCTGCCGCGTCTGAACACCGACCACCCGCAGGTGCGCGAGTACGTGATGCGCGTGGCCGAGCACTGGCTGCGGCAGGGCATCGACGGCTGGCGGCTCGACGTGGCGTACGAGATCAAGGCGCCGGGGTTCTGGCAGGAGTTCCGCGAGCGCGTGAAGGCCGTGAATCCCGACGCGTACATCGTGGGCGAGATCTGGACCGACTCCCGCGCCTGGCTCGACGGCACGCAGTTCGACGCCGTGATGAACTACCTGTGGACCGAGAAGGCGATCGGCTTCGCCGCCGGCGCGCGGGTCCGACGCGAGCTGTTCAAGAACCTGCCCATCGACAAGGCCGGCCCGCTCACGGGCACGGCGTACGCCGACGCGATCGACGCGCTCCTGGAGCTCTACCCGTGGGAGATCCAGCTCGCGCAGATGAACCTGCTCGACAGCCACGACACCGCGCGGCTGATCGACGTCGCGGGCGGCGACAAGCCGAGCGTGCGGCTGGCGACGCTCCTGCTGATGACCTACCCGGGCGCGCCGTGCGTCTACTACGGCGACGAAATCGGCCTGCCGGGCGGACGCGATCCCGACTGCCGGCGCACGTTCCCGTGGGAGCATCGCGAGCGTTGGGACCTGGAGGCGCTCGCACACCACCAGCGCGTGATCGCGATGCGCCACGCGCACCCGGCGCTGCGCACGGGCGCGTACCACCGCCTGTGCGACGACGCCGACACGGTGGCGTTCGCACGCACGGACGCGCGCGAGACGCTGGTCGTGGCGGTGAATGCCGGCGAGTCGGCGCGCACGATCGACGTGCCGGTGGCGCCGCACGTGGCGGACGGCACGGAGCTGCGCGCCGTGTACGGCGACGACGGCGCGCGCGTCGAGGCGGGCCGCGTGCGCCTGGCACTCCCGGCGCGCGACGGCGTCGTGCTGGCCGCCGGGCGCTGAGGGCGGCCACGGACCGCCGCCGCGCTCACCACTGGATCGCGAAGACGCACACCTCTTCGGCGGTGTTCGCGAACGGCCGGCGGCCTTCGAGCTTCAGCCCGAGCTTCTCCAGCAGCCGCTGCGACGGGGCATTGTCGAGCGCGGTGAGCGCCACGACGCGGTCCAGCTTCAGCACGTCCCGCGCGTAGCGCAGCGTGCCGGCCGCGGCCTCGAACGCGTAACCCTGCCGGCGGTGCGAGGGCAGGAACGCGAAGCCGATGTCCACGTCGGGCATCCAGTCGCGCCGCAGCAGGCCGCACATGCCGAGCGGGGCGAGGTCCACGCGGCGCTCCACCATCCACAGGCCGAAGCCCTCGCGGCGCACCATCGCGATCGGGCCCTTCTCCAGGTACGCGCGGGCGTCGTCCAGCGTGCGGACGCCGCGGTCGCCGATGTAGCGGATCCAGTCCGGGTCGTTCACCAGTTCGAACGCGAACGCCGCGTCGTCCAGGGTCAGCTCGCGCAGCACGAGTCGCTCGGTCTCGAAGACGCTCAATCGTTCCTCCACGGATGGGCGCGGCCGCCGGTCCCGACACTACGCGTCGACGCGGGCCGTGGTCACGCACTTCGGCGGGCCCGCCCTCCGCGCGCCCCGACTGGGCCGCAGGCCGCCGCATCGGCTATGTTCGGGGGTTCCATCCCCCCGCGGCGGCTGCCCGGGCCACTTCCAGCGCCTTCGAGAATCCATCCCCATGCTCCGAGCCGGAATCGTCGGACTGCCCAACGTGGGCAAGTCCACGCTGTTCAACGCCGTCACGCGCACCCGCAAGGCGGAAGCCGCGAACTACCCGTTCTGCACCATCGACCCGAACGTGGGCATCGTCACGGTGCCCGACGCGCGGCTCGCGGTGCTGCAGGGCATCGCGAAGACGCAGGTGGTGATCCCCGCCGCGGTCGAGTTCGTGGACATCGCCGGGCTCGTGAAGGGCGCGAGCGAGGGCGAGGGCCTGGGCAACCGGTTCCTGTCGCACATCCGCGAGGTGGACGCGATCGTGCAGGTGGTGCGCTGCTTCGAGGACCACGACATCCACCACGTCGAAGGCGACGTGCACGCGGTGCGCGACATCGAGGTGATCAACGCCGAGCTGATGCTGTCGGACCTCGACACGGTGCAGCGCCGGCGCGAGCGCGTGGCGAAGGACGTGAAGCGCGGCGACAAGGCCGCCGCCGCGGAGGAAGCCGTGCTCGCGAAGCTCGAGGACGCGCTCGCCACGGGCCGGCCCGCGCTGACCGTGGACCTGGCGCCGGAGGAGCGCGCCATCAGCCGCGGCTTCTTCCTGCTTTCGGACAAGCAGACGATCTTCGCGTGCAACGTGGCCGAGGACGACCTCGCCACCGCCGAGTCGAACCCGCACGTGCAGCAGGTGCGCGAGTACGCACGCACGCACCTGGCGTGCGACGCGGTGGTGATCAGCGCGCAGCTCGAGAGCGACCTCGTGGACCTGTCCGACGCGGAGGCGCAGGAGTTCCTGCACGCGCTCGGCGTGCCCGAGAGCGGCATCGGCGGCCTGATCCGCGCCACGTACGCGCTGCTCGGCCTGCGCACGTACTTCACGGCCGGCGAGAAGGAAGTGCGCGCGTGGACGATCCACGCCGGCGACACGGCCCCGGCGGCGGCGGGCGTGATCCACTCCGACTTCGAGCGCGGCTTCATCAAGGCCGAGACCGTCTCGTACGACGACCTGGTGCGCTGCGGCAGCATCGCGGCCGCGCGGGCCGCGGGCGTGTACCGCATGGAGGGCAAGGAGTACGTCGTGCAGGACGGCGACGTGCTGCTGTTCAAGTTCGCGGTGTAGCCGCCGGCCGCGCGCTCGCGAACGCCCGGACGTCCACGCCTCGGGGCGTCGCTCCGTTTCCCCGACGGAGCAGCACCCCCGCCGCATTCCCCCGCTGCCCGCCTACGCTTCGCGTGACGCGGGGGGACCCCACGCACCCGCTCCGGGTGCACTCCACCCCCGGCGTCTCCGGAGGGTGTCATGGGTATCCGTGTGCTGCTGGCGGCCGCGGTGGCCGCCCTGGTGTGGTTCTTCCCCGCGTCGCGGTGCGCCGCCGCGGGGCCGGCCGATTTCACCGTTCGAACGGTGACCGTGCAGGTGCTGCGCGCCGACGCGACCCCGGTGGAGCACGCGCTCGTGCGCGCGGTGAGCGACGACTGGGGATGGCGAGTGCCCCGCGACGCGTGGGAGTGGTCGACGACCGACGCCGAGGGTCGCGTGACGCTGCCGCTCACGCAGGGCGCGTGGTCGTTCGTGGCCGCCGGCGACTACGCGTTCACGAACGCGCACCCGGGACGCGCGTTGTTCCTGGCGCGCACGGGCGTGGCGATCGACGCCGACGAAACGGTGACGCTGCAGGTGGACCGCGAGAGTGCCTGCGCGTTCCACGCGATCGGCGGCGGGCCGCTGAGCGTGGACGAGCTTCGCGTCACGCTGGCGGACCGCGCGCCCGGCTGGGTCTCCGCCACGAGCGGCTGGTCGCCCGACGGCCAGCTGGTGCTCGAGACCTCCGCGGCCACCGGCACGGCGCGACTCGCCGTCGTGCATCGCACCGAGCCGAGCTCGCCGGCCTACCTGCTCCAGGGCACGGTGCCGCCCGGCGGGACGCTGGAGCTGCTCCCCGCGCCGGCCACGGTGAGCACGTTCCGGTTCCAGTCGACCGACGCGGAGCAGCTGCCCACGGAGGGCAACGTCGAGATTCGCACCCCCACGTTCGACTCGAACAACTTCGTGTGGGACATCGACACGCCGGGCGCGCGCGTGCTGTACACGAACGCGCCGCGCGTGCGGCTGAACCACCGGTTCATCCGCGAGAACGAGTACTTCTACTTCGTCGGCGACGTGCGAGACCTGGTCGCCGGCATGGACACGACGATCGCCTTCGGCGGCCAGCTGAACAGCTTCCTGCACGTGATCCCGCGCAACAACGCCGAGTTCGGCGAGTGGACGCAGGTGTGGCTGCAGGTGAGCGACTCGCACGATCACACGCTGCACTGGCCTCCCACGTCCGCGCCGGTGCACTTCAGGGTGTTCGAGAACGGCGTGCTGGCGGCGGAATCCGACTTCGACCGCTACTACATGGGGTTCCCGCGGTGGTTCGCGGAGGACGGCACCACCACCTGCGAACTCACCGTGCCGGGCGGCAGTTTCGGCACCATGGGCCTCGCCGACACGCTGTTCGCGCCGTGGACCACGTGGCCCACGTCGGGAGCCGCCTCGACGCACTTCTCCGTGTTCGCGCCGCAGGCCGTGGATCCCGTCCTGGGCCCGATGCTGGACTTCATGGAGGGCTACTACGACGCGCTGCGACCGCTCGCCTGGGGCGACATCGGCGCGCGCGTGCAGTACGTCGTCGACGTGAACGGCGCCGGCATGCCGGGCGAGGTCGTGCCGCTGAAGGTGCCGCTCAACGTGCAGCAGGACTGCGACGTGCGCGACCCGGCCACGCTGTTCTTCCCGGGGCACGAGATGGGGCACGTCCGGCTGCTGCACCCTTCGTGCGGGCGCACGCTGCAAGTGCCGTTCCAGGAATACGGCGAGAGCTACGCGTCGCTGTTGTGCCTGGCCGGGTACGAAGGGCTCGTGCCCGCCTCCATCCTGCAGGTGGAGCAGGGCTCCCACGACCTGATCTACCGCCACCTCGCCTTCGGCGTGCCGGTGGCCGACGTGTGGGACCGCACCGAAACGCTGCAGTGGGTCGAGGCGTGGATCCAGCGCCGGTTCGGCTGGGACGTGCACCGCCGGATGATGTTCGAGTACGCGACCGAGCTGGATCCCCTGCGCCAGGCGCTGATGGACCAGGGGTTCGCCGAATGGGAGGTCATTCCGACGCTGTACTCGCGGCTCGCGGGCGAGAACCTGGGCTGGCTGTGGGAGATGGCCGAACTCGGCGTGAGCGCCGCGCGCGTGCAGGAGGGCCTCGACCGGATCCAGGACGTGGGCGCACCCGGCATCGCGACGAGCGCCGTGCCGTGGCTGGCGGCGCCCGCGCCGAATCCCGCCGCGGAGGTCACCCGGCTGCGCTTCGGACTGGCGCGCGCCACGAACGTGCGACTCGACGTATTCGACGTCGCAGGGCGGCGCGTGGCGACGCTCGCTTCCGGCGCGCTCCCCGCCGGCGAGCAGACGCGCTCGTGGAACCTGCGCCGGTCGGACGGCGCGCCGTGCGATCCGGGCCTCTACTTCGTGCGACTGCGGGCGGGCGACCGCACGCTCGAACGACGGATCGTGGTCACGCGGTGATCGGAGGAGCCTTCCGCGGCCCCGGCGGAGCGATCCGGCGGGGC
>JBGAMH010000227.1:0-7828 GCA_044223135.1 Candidatus Eiseniibacteriota bacterium
ACCGCGCGCTGCACGCGTTCGGGCGGTGGTGCCTGGCGCGCGGCGCGAAGCGCTGACGCACGAAGCGACGAGGGCCCGCGGTCGCCGCACGCGATCGCGGGCCCGCCGTTCCGGGGCGCACCCTCAACGCGTGATCACGACGCGCCCGCGGAGGTCGGCGCCCGGCGCCTGCATCCTCACGAAGTAGAGCCCGGCCGCCACGTCGCGCGCATCCAGCACCGCGCCGTAGCGCCCCGGGTCCACGACGCCGTCCGCGAGCCGCACCACCTCGCGGCCGAGCACGTCGTACAGCGCGATCCGCACGTGCGCTCGATGCGGCACGGCGTAGGTGAGCGTGCTCACGCCCTCGGTCGGGTTCGGCGACACCGCCGAGAGCGCGAACGCCGCGGGCGGCTCGCCCACCACCACCGGCACCGGCAGGGACGTCGCGACCCCGCCGCCGGCGATCGGCACGCGCAGCCGATACCAGCTCGTGCCCTCCGGAGCATCCGGGTCGCGCAGCGACCACGTCTCGCCCCGGGACTCGCGCGCCGCGGTCACCCGGGTCCACGGACCGTTCGACGCCGCGGCGCGGTCCACCTCGGCGTCCCGCGCGGCACGCGCGTCGGCGGTGCGCCACTCCACCACCACGCCCTCCACGGTCCACACGGCGCGGAACAGCGTGATCAGCGTGGGTGTCTCGAGGTGGTAGACGGAGAACGCCGCGTCGCCCACACCGGTGCCGGTGCCGCCGCCGGGGCCGTGCGCGTCGACGCGGAACCAGCACGCCGCGCCCGCTTCGGGCCCGGTCACGGTCCAGTCGTACTGGCCCGTGTTCGCGAGGCCCGTGGCGAGCGTCTCCCACGGTCCGCCGGGACCGCTGCGCGACAGCAGCAGGTCCACGGTGGCGACCCCCGGATCCGCGGCCACCGCGCGCCAGCGGAACGTGCGCGTGGTGCCCACGATCAGCGTGTCCGAACCCGCGGGCCCGTACGCCGAGACCGCCGGCGTGGTCGACCAGTCCGCCACGACGCGCGAGAGCGAGGGCCCGCTGCCGCCACCGGGCCGCAGGCGGGGACTCGCCACGTACACGGCGCTCCCGTCCGTGACGACCCGGTTCACGGTCACGCCCGGGTCGGGCGCGGCCGGGAGGCTCACGCCGGTCGCGGGATCCACCAGCGCGAAACCCGTGCGCGCTTCGCCGCCGATCCACGTGAAGTCGCCGCCGATCGCGAGCCGGCCGGCGACGGGCACCATCGACGTCACGGCCTCGTTCGCGAACGACTGCCACGGCCGCACGGCTGCGCTCGCCGTGTCGACGGCCGCGGTGTTGCCGCACGGCTGCCCGGCGACCTGCGTGAAGTAGCCGCCCAGGCGCAGGTCGGAACCGACCACGGCGAGCGCGTAGACCGGGCCGTTCAGACGCGCGTTCCACGACGCGGCGAGCGCGGTGGTCGCGTCGACGGCCGCCAGCCCGTAGCGTGTGCGCCCGCCGATCGTCTGGAAGTTGCCCGCCAGGAACAGGCTGTTCCCCTGGCGCCACGCGTCGTGGACGGGCCCGTCCGGCGCCGGATTCCACGCGCTCGCGAGACCCGTCGTGCTGCCGACCGCGGCGAAACCGTTCGCCCCCGCGCCCCCGATGCTCGTGAAGACACCGCTCACCAGCAGCAGCGAGTCCAGGCGGACGATGCGGGAGACGGACGGGGAACCGAACCCGCGCGCCGGATGCGCGTCCCAGGGCAGCAACGCACCCGTGCGCGCATCGAACGCGGCCATTCCGGCGCGCGGAACACCTCCGACGTTGCCGAATGCGCCGCCCACGAACACGCGCGAGCCGACCTTCGCGATCGCCGAAGCCAGTTCGGGCCCGGTCGGTTGCCACGCGGTGGGGCGCCGGGTGACGAGATCGATCTCGGCGAGGTGCACGCGATCAACGCCTTCCGCGCTCGGGATCACGCCGCCGATCCACACGCGGCCCGCCGCGGCGCCGAGCGCCTTGACGGGCGACTCGGCCGCCGCCGGGTTCCAGCCCAGCAACTGCCCCGTGCCCGCGTCCACGGCCGCGACCCCACCCCGCGCGACGCCGTTCACGTGCGTGAAGGTGCCCGCCAGGTAGAGGACGGACCCGACGCGCGAGAGCGCGTGGACGTACGCCGCGGTGATGCCCCCGGTCGCGTCCGCGGTCCACGCGGTGGGCAGGCCGGTCACGCGATCCACCTCGGTCACGTCGTGACGCGTGGCCGGCCCCACGAACTGGAACCCGCCCGCGAGGAACACGCTGGTCGGGTTCACGATCATGGCGTACACGATTCCGAACACCGTGGGATTCCAGTCGGTCGCGACCGCCGTCGCCGTGTCGACTTCGGCGACGCTCTCGCGTGGGTCACCGCCCACGTGCTTGAACGCGCCACCGATGTAGACCGTGCCCCCGGACCCGGCGATCGCGTACGTCGCGAAGTCGGCGTTCGGGTTCCACGCCCGGACGGCCCCGGAGGTCCGATCGAGCGCCGCGAGGTGGTTGCGCGGAAGCCCGCCCACCTGCGTGAACCAGCCGCCCAGGTACACGGATCCGCCGTGCACGGCGAGCGAGAGCACTTCTTCCGATGGACCGGCCGTTGCCGCCCAGTCCGTGGCAGCGCCGGTCGCCGCATCCACGGCGCCCACGTTCGTGCGCGCCGCGCCGCCGAGTTGCGTGAACAGCCCGCCCACGACGATCGCACCGCCCGAGCGTGCGAGCGCGTCCACGGCGCCGTTCGCGCCGGGGTTCCACGGGCTCAGGGTCCGGTCCGCGTTCAGCCGCGCCAGGTGCGCGCGCGCGACGCCGCCCACGCGCGTGAACGTGCCGCCGATGTACCAGCCGCCGGCGTCGTCCGGCAGGAAGGCACGGACCTCGCCGTCCACCTCGGGCACGCCGGGAACCGGCGCGCCGCCGACGCTGTCGAGCACGGCGAGATTGCCGGTCCACGGGCCGATGCGCGTGAAGTCGCCGGTGATCCACAGGCTGCTTCCTTCGCGCACCGCGGCGCGAACGGTGCCGTTCGGAGTCCAGAAGTCCGAGTCCAGCGTCTGCGCCTGCGTGGCGCCGGCACGGGCCAGCCCCGCGATCACGGCGGAGACGACGCACCGACGGAGTCCCGCGCCGATGGCTCGAAACACGGTTCGTGCTCGCATCGCACCCTCTCCTGTTCCCGATACGCTCGACGGGTTCGGCGCTTCGCAGCGGGCGATCTCGCGCGTGGGGCAGCCGCCGGACCGCGCCGACGAGGGGGATGCCGGCAGCTTAGGCCCCGCCCCGGCGGGATGCCATGCGGGAAACCACGGGCGCAGCGACCTCCCGCGGGCGCCGGCCGCCGCCGACGGGCGTCCACTTGCCCGCGCCCGTCCCGCGCGCGAAGGTGGCGGAGGTCCCGATCTCTCCCTCTCACGAGAACTCCATGTCCCTGCCCGCTTCCGCCTCGCTGTTCGAGCCGCTCATCCAGCGCTCGGTCACGCTCCGCAACCGCGTCGTGGTCTCGCCCATGTGCCAGTACTCCGCCACGGACGGCCTCGCGAACGACTGGCACCTCGTGCACCTGGGCGCGCGCGCCGTGGGCGGCGCGGGCGCGGTGATGGTGGAGGCCACGGCCGTCGTGCCCGAGGGGCGCATCTCCCCCGGCGACCTCGGCCTGTGGGCCGACGCGCAGGTCGAACCGCTCGCGCGCGTCGCGCGCTTCGTCGAGTCGCAGGGCGCGGTGAGCGCGATCCAGCTGGCGCACGCGGGTCGCAAGGCGTCCACGGCGCGGCCGTGGGACGGCGGCCGCGCGCTCGGGCCCGAAGCCGGCGGCTGGCCCGTGGTGGGGCCGTCGGCGATCGCGTTCGCCGACGGCTCGCCCGTGCCCGCCGCGATGAGCGAGGGCGACATCGCCGGCGTGATCGAGGCGTTCCGTGCCGCGGCGCTCCGCGCGCGCGCCGCCGGTTTCCGGATCGCCGAGGTGCACGCCGCGCACGGCTACCTGCTGCACCAGTTCTGCTCCCCGCTCGCGAACACGCGCACCGATCGCTGGGGCGGGCCGCTCGAACACCGCATGCGGCTCGCGCTCGAGGTGACGCGCACCGTGCGCGAGGCGTGGCCGGCGGACCTGCCCGTGTGGGTGCGGATCTCCGCCAGCGACTGGGCCGAGGGCGGCTGGGACCTCGACCAGGCCGTGGCGTTGTCGGAACGCCTGCGCGAGGCGGGCGCCGACCTGGTGGACTGCTCCAGCGGCGGCGCGGTGCCTCATCAGAAGATCGCGCTGGGCCCGGGCTACCAGGTGCCGTTCGCCGAGCGCATCCGCCGCGAGGCGGGCATCGCCACGGGCGCGGTGGGCCTGATCACCGGGGCGAAGCAGGCCGACGCGATCCTGCGTGAGGGCCGTGCCGACGTGGTGCTGCTGGCGCGCGAGGAACTGCGGGATCCGCACTGGCCGCTGCACGCGGCGCGCGAGCTGGGCGCGGACGCGCCCTGGCCGCCGCAGTACCTCCGCGCGAAACCCTGACACCGCGCTCGTCCGATCGGCGAGAAAACCCTGCCGGGCGGGACTCGGGCTCGTGTAGGCTCCCCGGCCTCGCGAACGCGCCGGGCCGCCGTGCGACGCGACCGGCGATTCCGCGCCCCGGTGCCCGCGGAGCGCCGTCCGTACCCGTGCACCGGTCGCGGAGACTTCCCTGCTCGACCTCGCCCTCGCCGCCCTCGCCGGCGTGATCACCGGCGTCCTCCAGGCCACCTGCTTCGAGTGGGTCTACCACCGCTACTGGCTGCATCGCCCGTGGCTGCCGCCGCACATGTTCACCGCGCACACGCTGGTGCACCACCAGCTGTGCAAGCACGACGACACGTTCCACGTCACCGAGCCCGAACAGGAGGAGTCGCTCACCTTCCAGTGGTGGGCGGGCCCCGTGCTGGTGGCGATCAACCTGGCGCCGTGGGGCGCGCTCGCGTGGGGCCTCGCGCGCGCGGGCGTGTCGCTGCCGTCGCCGGCGTTCCTCGCCGGCATGGGCGGCCTGATCTTCTGCTACTACCTCGCCTACGAGGGCTTCCACTACCTGATGCACAAGCCGAGCATCCCGTGGATCGAGCGCTCGCGCGTGTTCCGATTCCTGGAGCGTCATCACCGCCTGCACCACGTGCACATGGGCACGAACTTCAACGTGGTGCTGCCGCTCGCCGACCTGTGGTTCGGCACGCTGATCCGGGTGGACCCGCTGCCCCCGCAGCGCACGACCGAGGCGGCGAAGCGCGTGGCGCGCCAGCACAGCGCGTGGGGACGCAAGCTGCGCGAGCAGGGCGCGGTGGAAGCGCGGACACCCGAGCACGAAACCGTCCGCTGACCGAAGCGCACGCCGGAACGCCCGGGAGCGGAATGCTCCCGGGCGTTCGCGCGCCGGCCGCGCCCGGGCACACGAACGCCCGGCGCTCACGTGGCAGCCGGGCGTTCCCACGACGCCCCATCGCGGCGCGCCGTGACGAGATCGGGGGATCTCAGCGCTTCAGTTCGGCGAGTCCGTACAACCGGTCGACGTTGTCCTGCACCCACGCCTTCAGCCGCACCATGTCCTCCTCGCGGCCGGGACGCGGCACGATGCGGCCGGTCTCCTTGTCCTTCTGCACCAGGTGCGCGAAGCGACGCTGCATGCCGAGGAAGTCCTCGACCGGCGGGCGATCGTCCGCGGCGCGGGCGCAGTCCTTCACCGAGCCGCCCTTGCCCCGCTCCCACACGAACGCCGGGAACACGCCGCAGCGGGCGCCGAGCAGAGCGAGCTCGACCGTCTGACCGTCCTCGAACTTCCAGCCGCTGATGCACGGGGCCGGCACGAAGATCACCGCCGTGCCTTCGGCGTTCAGCGACTTCTCGATCGTGCTGACGAACAGCTTGCCGTGCGCGGGCGACAGCTGCGCGACCAGCCCGGCGCCCGCCGCGATGGCCAGGTGCAGGTAGTCGAGCGGCGGGTTCATGTTGCCCGCGGTGCCTTCGGCCGGCGTGGTGCTGGTGTCGGCATAGGGCATGGTGGCCGGGCTGTACTGGAAGCCCGTGTTCGCGAAGATCTCGTTGACGAGCACGATCATGGTGATGCGCGCCCGACGGTGGATCGTGTGCAGCAGGCTGCGCAGGCCGATCGACAGCGCACCGCCGTCACCGCTGGCGGCCAGCACCTGCACCGGGCGCTTCAGCGCCCCGCACGCGGTGAGCGTGTCGGCCACGTCGCGCGAGGCTTCCGCGAGCGTGGGCGCCGACTCGAACACGTTGTGCAGGATCGAGAAGCTCTTGCCGAAGGCGTCCGACGGCTCGTCGCCGCGGCCCCAGGCCACCACGTTCGGGAACGCCAGCGTGGAGACCTCGGCGCACGAGGTGCCGATGGTGAAGATCGTCTTCACGCCGTTGTCCGTGACGCGGCCGACGTTCTGGAACGCCACCGACTCCATGCAGCCGGGGCACAGCGTGGAACCGGCCCGGAAGCAGCTGTCGCGGGTGGCGATGTCCTTGATGCTGCTCATAGCCGCGCTCCTTCGTGGAAGACCATGTACGACTGGGAGGGCTTGCGGTCGATGGCGTCGCGCGCCTCGCCCAGCATGACCTCCCACGTGCCCTCGGACACGTCGGCGCCACCCATGCCGCAGAACGCGCTGAACGTGCGCGGCGCCTTCTCCAGGTCGGAGAGCGCGTCCGCGACGTCGAGCGTGAGATGCCCACGGCCGGAGTGGTGCGCCTGGTTCACCACCATCACGAGCCTGGCGTTCTTCAGCCGCTCGCGGACGGCGTCGCGCGGGAACGGGTTGATCAGGCGCATCGCGATACCGGCCACCTTCAGGCCGGTCTGCTTCGCCCACGCCTCGCGCACGGACTCGAACGTGCCGAAGTCGGGACCCATGCCGACCACGGCGATGTCGACCTGCCCGTCCGCGGGCCAGCCCACTTCGTCGAAGAACGACAGGCCCGGACGGCCGAACGTGGCCTCGAAGTCGGCGCCGACGCGCGGCAGCAGTTCGAGCACCTTTTCGATGCGGCGCTTCTGCCCCACCTTGAAGCCCTGGAAGTGGCGCGACGTGACGCAGTTTCCGAACGCGGTGTCACCGTTGATGAGCCCGGGCAGCGGGCAGTCGGTGATCCACTTGTCCTGGAACGCGTGCACCGCCGTGTCGGCTTCGACGACGAAGCGGGCGTTGCGGTGGCTGTCCTTGATGCCGTAGTAGCCCGGCATCACCGGCGTGAGCACGTCGTGGTTCATCCCCAGGCAGGGCGCCTGGACGATGGTGTCGTAGATCTGCTGCTTGCCGCGGCAGCAGATCTGGATCCAGCCGTCGTCGCGGTGCGCGAGCGCGTCCGAAGGATCGCCCTCGATGCACAGCGGGAAGTTCGCCGTCGCGCGGTACACGTCGATGATCATCACGTTGCCGAGGCCGCTCGCGCCCAGCGAGCGCGTGGTCTCGGTCATGTGGTCGAGCCCCACCGAACTGGTCGCGGTCGCGAACACGAGGTCGCGGCACGCGGCCGCCGCGCCGACCAGGTAGTCGGCCACGGCGTGCTCGGCTTCGAGCAGCTTCACGCGCTTCGGCGTGCCCTTCTGCGCGCCGACCTTGGCCGCCACGGTCTCGATGAACTTGGTCGACGGCGTGATCGGGAAGCCGGGATAGATCAGGCAGCGCCACATCTGCAGCGCGGCCAGCGCCGCGGCGGTGTTGCCGTCGGCGGTCACCGGCTCGCGCTCGGTGTAGAACGGCACGTGCGCCGCCTTCACCTTCGCGAGGTCGATGACGTCGGTGTACATCTCGCCGCCCGGGGTCGAGACGTGCGGACTCGCGCCCGGGGCGATGTCGAGCGTGCTCATGAGTGGG
>JBGAMH010000228.1:0-7802 GCA_044223135.1 Candidatus Eiseniibacteriota bacterium
GGTGGCCGGCGGACTCGTGACGCTGCTGGGCGTGGAGCGCGCGCTCGCCCGCGGCCGCGCGGCGCGGATCGCGTGGCTCGTGGGCGCCGCCGTGCTCGGCGCGGCGCTGTCGGCCGCGGTGTGGTGGCCGGCGCTCGAGTACGTGCGCGACAGCGTGCGCGGCACGGCCGACTTCGCCACGCGCGAGTCCGCCGACTTCAGCGCGAACGCGCGCGACCTGCTGGCGATCGTGTGGCCGCGTGCCGCGGGCTTCGGCGGCGACACCTACTGGGGCGGGCTGCACCAGACCGACTTCCCGTACTTCCTGGGCGGCATCGCCACGCTGCTCGCCGTGCTCGGCGCCGCCACGCGGCGGCGCGACGGCGCGCGCGGGGCGGCGCTGCTGCTGGCCGCGCTCGCGGTGCTCGGCATGGCCGCGGCCCTCGGCACCCGGTTCGCGCCGCTCCACGCGCTGCTCGCCGCGCTGCCGATGGGCGCCACGTTCCGCACGCCCGTCACGCTGCTGGGCGTCACGCTGTTCGCCGCAGCGCTGCTGGCCGCGCGCGGCACCGACGCGCTGACCTCGCGGCTCGCCGCCGGGCGCTGGCGCGGCGCGACCGCGTGCGCCGTGCTGGCGCTGGCGCTGCTGGCGTTCGTGTCGGTGGCCGCGTCCGGGCTGGGCCGGCAGGCGGGCGAGCAGATGATGATGTCGCGCGCCAAGCCCAATGCCATGGGCGGCGTGTCGGTGGACGACGACTGGGCCCGGCGCGCCGAGCAGGAGGGGCCGCGCGGCGTGCGGGATCTGCAAGTGCGGCTGGCGCTACTGGCGCTCGCCGCGGTGACCGCGGCCGCGGTCGCGCGCACGCGGCCCGCGCTCGCGCCGGGCGTGGTGACCGCGCTCGCGGCCGTGGCGGCGCTGGAGCTGGCCGCGGTCGGGGCGCCGATCCTGGCGCGCGCGACCGGCCCGCGCTCGGCGCTGGACGCGCCGCCGCCCTCGCCGCTGGCGCAGGCCGCCGCGCGCGACCCGCTGCACCGCGCGTTCCCGCTGGACCGCGCCGCCTACTTCTCGAACGACTGGATCGCGTGGCGCGCGAAGTCGGTGGCCGGCCTGCACGGCGCCGCGCCCGCGCGCTGGGATCGCCTGCGCACGCAGGGCCTGCTCGCGCGCGACGGCTTCGTGCGCGCGCTGGCCGTGAAGTACGTGGCCGGCTCGCTGTTCCGGCTGGACGACACGACGCACTGGGAGCGGCTGCCCGGCGGCGTGATGTCGCGCCGTGACGCCCTGCCGCGCGCCGTGGCGGTGCCGCGCGTGGAGGTCGTGACGGGCGAGCCCACGCTGCTCGCCACGCTCGGCGACGCGCGCTTCGACCCGACGCAGCTGGCGCTGGTGGAGGACGCCGCGGCGCGCGGGACGTATCCCGGCGCTGACGGCACGCGGATCGCGTGGAAGCGCGACGACCCCGACCGGATCGAGCTGGACGTGGAGGCGCCCGGCCCCGCGTTCGTGGTGGTGGCCGACGCGTGGATGCCCGGCTGGAGCGCCACGCTCGACGGACGCGACGTGCCGGTGCATCGCGTGGACTACGTGCTGCGCGGCGTGACCGTGCCCGCCGGCCGGCACGTGCTGGCGATGCGCTACGCCGCACCCGGGGCAGCGGCCGGCGCGTGGGTGTCGCGCGTGGCGTGGCTGCTGGTGATCGCGCTGGCCGTGCTCCTGTGGCGGGCGCGGCGCGGCGCTCAGCCCGCGGCCGTCACCGCCGCGGCCGACGCGCTGTCGCGCTGAAGCATCACGACCAGGTACAGCCCCAGCGGCACGAGCAGGTCCACCGGCACCTCGGGAGGCAGCCCGGCCGGAATCGTCACTCGGGAATGCAGCCGCAGGAATCCGCCGTGCTCGAGCAGCGCCACCTCGGCCTCCGAGGCGTCGCGCCAAGCGAGCTTCGAGGACCAGAAGTTCGAGGTCGCGCGGAACACGCGGCCGTCGGGACACCGCAACTCGCCGCCGCTGTGCCAGGTGTTGTTCGCGAACTCGGCGAGGTCGACCTCGGCGCCGTCCTCGCGCACGCTGACCTTCTGCTGCCAGAAGCCCACGCGCTTGAACGTCCAGCGCCGGTCGGCGATCTCGGCGAGGGCGAGCGTACCGAACGAACTGCGGAACCGCAGCGAACCCACCCGCTGGCCGTCGGCGTGGAGTTCGTACTCCATGCGCAGCGCGCTCGGCTGCGTCCACTCGAGCGACGAGCCCGCCTTCGCGGCGAGAACGGACATGGGAGGCCTCCCGGGACGTGCGGCCGGGCCCCGGCCGCGGGTGGATCGGCAGTGTGCGGATCGTCGCGCGGGCAGCGTAGAGGAGTCACGACGAGGCAGCCAGAGCCGCTCACCGGATGGCGAACCGGGCGCCGCCGCGGCGGGTGCCGTGGAGTCCTTGACCCATCGCGAACCGCCTGCCTATCCTCGCCCGCCTCGGCGCCCGAAGTGCGGGCGCCCGTTCCACTTCGCGGGAGGTTCTCGGTGGCCACGATCCGGCTGGAAGGGCTCTCGGTGTTCGGGCACCACGGCGCCCGTCCGTACGAGAAGGAAGCCGGGCAGCGGCTCGAAGTGGACCTGGTGCTCGAGCCCGTGGACGACCGCGGCGAGACCAGCGACCGGCTGGCGGACACGGTCGACTACGACCAGCTCTACCACACGGTTCGCGAGATCGTGGAGGGCCGCAGCTTCCACCTGCTCGAGGCGCTCGCCGCCACGCTGGCCGAGGCCATCCTCGAGCGCCACCGCATCCGGCGCGTCACGGTGCGGATCGCCAAGCAGAACCTGGGCTGGACCACGGGCGGCCGCGCGGTGATCGAGGTCACGCGGGAGCGTCGCGCGTGAAGGCCTACATCGGCCTGGGCTCGAACCTCGGCGAGCGCGAGTCCATGATCCGCGCCGCCCTGGACGAGCTGGCGCGCCTGCCCGACACGGTGCTCGTGCGCGCCTCGTCGCTGTACGACACCGAGCCGGTGGGGGTGGAGGACCAGCCGAACTTCCTGAACGCCGTCGCGCAGCTCGACACCGGGCTCACCGCGCGCCAGCTGCTCTGGAACCTGATGCTGATCGAGAAGCGCCTGGGCCGCGTGCGCACGCAGCGCTGGGGCCCGCGCACGATCGACCTCGACCTGCTGCTCTTCGGCGACGTGGTGATCGAGGAGGACGACCTGCGCGTGCCGCATCCCGAGATCACGCGGCGGTCGTTCGTGCTGGTGCCGCTCGTGGAGCTGGATCCCGGGCTCGTGCACCCCGTGACCACGGAGACCATGCTCGCCCACCTGTCACGGCTGGGATCGCGGCCGCCGGTCAAGCGCGGCACCCGGCTCTGGAACTGAACGCCGCATGAACTCGAGCCCCCGCCGCCGGACCCGTCCGCGCGGAACCCCGATCACGCGTCGCGCCCTCCGGAGCCCGCAGCGTGCCTGAGAACCGCTACATCGTCGTCGAAGGCGTGATCGGCGCCGGCAAGACGTCGCTGGCGCGCATGCTCACCGAGCGCCTGCAGGCCAAGCTGGTGCTGGAGGAGGTCGAGGAGAATCCGTTCCTCAAGGACTTCTACCGCGACCGGGAACGGTTCGGGTTCCAGACCCAGATGCACTTCCTGTTCAGCCGCTACCAGCAGCAGCGCGACATGCGGCAGCTCGACCTGTTCTCCGAGCGCATGGTGTCGGACTACCTGTTCCAGAAGGACCGCATCTTCGCGAGCCTGAACCTGAAGGACCGCGAGATGGCGCTGTACGAGCGGCTCGTGGGCTGGCTCGAACTGGACGTGGTCAAGCCCGACATCGTGGTGTACCTGCAGGCGCACCCGGACGTGCTGATGGAGCGCATCGCCAAGCGCGGGCGCACGTTCGAGAAGGACATGGACAAGGACTACATCCGCCAGCTCGGCGAGGCCTACAACCACTACTTCTTCCACTACGCCGAGACGCCGCTGCTGGTGGTGAACACGAACGGCATCGACTTCGTGAACCGCCCCGACGACTTCGAGGACCTGCTCAAGCGGATCCAGTCGCACCACGCGGGCACGACCTACTACACGCCGATGGAGAAGGACGCCACGCCATGAGCGACGAGAAGACACTGCGCGCGGGCGGCGCCCCGCGGGCCAAGATCACCGCCCCGGCGATCGTCGAGATGAAGCGGCGCAACGAGCCGATCGTGATGCTGACCGCCTACGACACGCCGCACGCGCGGCTCGCCGAGGAGGCGGGCGTCGACGTGCTGCTGGTGGGCGACAGCGTGGGCACGGTGATGCTGGGCTACGACAGCACGCTGCCCGTGACGATGGACGACATGCTGCACCACGTGAAGGCGGTGGTGCGCGCGCGCACGAGCGCGCTGGTCGTGGGCGACATGCCGTTCATGAGCTACCAGGTGAGCGTGGAGCAGGCCGTGGCGAACGCCGGCCGCTTCGTGCAGGAGGGCGGCGCCGACGCGATCAAGCTGGAGGGCGGCGAGCGCGTCGCCCCGGCGATCCGGCGCATCGTCGAGGTGGGCATCCCCGTGGTGGGCCACCTGGGCCTCACGCCGCAGTCGGTGCTGGCGTTCGGCGGCTACAAGGTGCAGGCGCGCGGCGAGGCCGACCAGGAGCGCCTGGTGCGCGAGGCGAAGCTGCTGCAGGAAGCCGGCTGCTTCGCGATCGTGCTGGAGGGCATCCCGGCCAAGCTGGGCGCGATGGTGTCGCGCGAGCTGGCGATCCCGACCATCGGCATCGGCGCCGGCGTGGGCTGCGACGGCCAGGTGCTGGTGGAGCACGACCTGCTGGGCCTCTACCTGGGGCGCCAGCCGAAGTTCGTGCGGCGCTACGCCGAGCTGGCCACGGTCACGCGCGACGCGTACGCGCGCTACGTGGCCGACGTGAAGGCGCGACGGTTCCCCGGCGACGACGAGTCGTACTGACGTGAAACGCCCCACGCGACACCGCCCGATGCGCCGCGTGCACGCGGTGCCCGCCCTGCGCCGCGTGGTGGCGGCGTGGAAGCGCGAGGGCCTCGTGGTGGCGTTCGTGCCCACGATGGGCGCGATCCACGCGGGCCACCTGAGCCTGGTCACGCGCGCGCGCGCGTCGGCCGACCGCGTGGTGGCGAGCATCTTCGTGAACCCGCTGCAGTTCGGACCGCGCGAGGACTACACGCGCTACCCGCGGCCGGTGAAGCAGGACCGCGAGTCGTTCGCGGAGGTGGGGCTGGACCTGCTGTGGGAGCCGCGCCTGCCGGACATCTACCCGGCCGGCGACCGCACCCGCGTGCGCGTGCACGGGCTGACCGACGTGCTCGAGGGCGCCTCGCGCCCCACGCACTTCGAGGGCGTGACCACCGTGGTGGCGCGGCTGCTGCATGCCGTGCAGCCCGACGTGCTGTGGCTGGGGCAGAAGGACGCCCAGCAGTGCGTGGTGCTGGAACGGATGATCCACGACCTGCTGTGGCCGGTGCACGTGCGCCGCGCGCCGATCGTGCGCGAGAGCGACGGGCTGGCGATGTCGTCGCGCAACGCGTACCTGGACGGCGAGGAGCGCCGGCAGGCGGTGGCGCTGTCGCGCGGGCTCGACGCCGCGCGCGCGCGGCTCGAACGCGGCGAGCGGTCGGCCACGCGGCTGGCCGCGGCCATCCGCAGCGAGTGGCGCCGCTACCCGCTGGTGCACGAGGACTACATCGCGGTGGTGGACGCCGCGACCCTGGAACCCGTCGACCGCGTGCGCGGCCGCACGCTGATCGCCGTGGCCGCGCGGGTGGGCCCCGCGCGGCTGATCGACAACCTGGAGTGGACCACTCGATGAGCCGTTACTCGCATCCCGACGTGACCGCGCTGGTGCTCGCCGCCGGCATGGGCAAGCGCATGAACAGCGACCTCGCCAAGGTGCTGCACCCGATGGCGGGCCAGCCGCTGCTCGCGCACGTGCTCGACTGCCTGGACGACCTGGGCGTGGGCCGTCGCGTGGTGGTGGTGGGGCACCAGCGCGAGCGCGTGATCGCCGCGTTCGAGGGCCGCGCCGGGCTGGACTGGGCGGTGCAGGCCGAGCAGTGCGGCACCGGGCACGCGGTGATGATGGCCGAGCCGAACCTGGCCGCGTTCGAGGGCACGCTGCTGGTGGTGTGCGGCGACACGCCGCTGCTGGGCGCCGCCACGCTGCACGCGCTGCTCGAGACGCATCGGCGCTCGGGCGCCGCGGTGACGGTGCTGAGCATGCGGCTGCCCGACCCGAAGGGCTACGGGCGCGTGGTGCGCACGCCGGACGGGTCGGGGATCGAGCGGATCGTCGAGGAGAAGGACGCGACGCCGGAGATCCGGGCGCTCGACGAGGTGAACTCGGGCATCTACGCGTTCGACTGGCCGGCGCTGCGCGCCGTGCTGTCGAAGCTGTCCACGAACAACGCGCAGCGCGAGTACTACCTGACGGACACCGTCACGCTGCTGCAGGCCGCCGGCCGCCGCGCCGCCGTCGAACTGGCGCCCGACGAGCGCGAGCTGCGCGGCATCAACACGGTGGAGTACTACCTCACCGACACCGTGTCGCTGCTGCAGGCCCGCGGCCAGCGTGCCGCGGTCGTGTGCGCGGCGGACCATCGCGAGCTGCTCGGCATCAACACGGTCGACCAGCTCGCCGAGGCCGAAGCGGTGTGGCTCGCGATGAAGCGCGGAGCGGCGTCGTGAGTCCGCGCGCGCGCGCCGGCCTCGACCGGCTCTGGGCGCCGTGGCGCATGACGTACATCCGCAAGGCGAGCGAGCCGGCGGGCTGCCTCTTCTGCCGCGTGGGCCAGGCGCGCGCCGACAAGCGCGACCTCGTGCTCGCGCGCACGCCGCACGCGCTGCTGATGCTCAACCGCTTCCCGTACAACCCGGCGCACCTGATGGTCGCGGTGAAGCGGCACGCGGCGCAATTCCACGCGCTCACGGCCGAGGAGCGGACCGAGCTGCTCGAGCTGACGGCGCTCGCCGAGCGCGCGCTCGCGGCTGAGTACGCGCCGCACGGCGTCAACTACGGGCTCAACGTCGGCCGCGTCGCCGGCGCCGGGTTCCCGGGACACTTGCACCTGCACCTCGTGCCGCGCTGGGACGGCGACACGAACTTCATGCCGACGGTGGCCGAGACGCGCGTGCTCCCCGAGTCGCTGACGCAGACGTGGACGCGCCTCGAGCGCGCGATCGCCGAGCTCGAGCGGCCGCGCGGCCGGAAGCGGCGTGGCGCGTAAGCGGATCGACGGGGGAGCGATCGCGATCGGCGTGCTCGCCGTGATCGTGCTCGCGCTCGTCGGCTCGTGGGCGTGGAGCCGTTTCGCGCCGATGCGCCCGGTCCACGGCAACCGGCCCGCCCGGATCGTGCGCGTGCAGATCCTCAACGGCTCGGGAGAGCCCGGTATCGGGACGCGGGTCGCGTCGTACCTGCGCGACGGCGGCTACCGCGTGGTCGAGGTCCGGAATGCCGACCGGTCGGACTACTTCGCGTCCATGGTCGTGGCCCGCCGGAGGGAGCTTTCCTTGGCCCGCGAAGTAGCGCATTATCTCGGCGGGCCGCCCCTGGTACAGCAGGCTTGGCAGGGCGATCTGGCGGACGTCTCGGTGGTCATCGGGACGGATCGCAGCCGGCTCCGCATCGAGCCGTGACGTTCGGATTCAACACGAGGAGGCGTGGTGTTCGGTCTGGGAACTGGCGAGACGATGGTCATCGTGCTGCTGATCGTCCTGTTGCTCTGGGGACCTTCGCAGCTGCCGAAGGTGGCGAGAGGCTTCGGCCAGGCCATCCGTGAGTTCAAGAAGGCGCAGCGGGAGATCACCGACGAACTCCAGCGCGAAGA
>JBGAMH010000229.1:0-7734 GCA_044223135.1 Candidatus Eiseniibacteriota bacterium
GCGACCAGCCGGCGGCGCGTGTCGAGCAGCAGCGGCAGCTTGGCGACGATGCCCGAGAACCCCAGCACGGCGAGTTGCTCCTGCGGCACGATCGCCTCGACGCCCTCGGCTCGCATGCGCGGACCGGCCACGCCGCGCACACGCACGTTCACCCGGCCCCGCAGCTCGCGGATCAGGTTCGCCGCGTGGTGGTCTCCCGACGTCTCGCCCGCGACGACCAGCAGCCGGCGCTCGGGGGCGGCGGTCAGTGCGTGGCCCACTGCACGGCACGCGCGCGCATGGCGTCGCGCACCGCCGCCGCCACCGCCAGCGCGTCCCGTCCCGCCCGTGCGGTCGCAGCGCCCTCGCCGGCCCCGCGCAGCGAGCGCAGGAACGCGGTCAGCTCCAGCGCCAGCGGCTCGCCGGGGCCGATCTCGAGCTTCGTGCGCTGGATGCCCGCGAGCAGCTGGAGCGGGTCCACCGCGCCGGGCTTGAACGAGCCGGGGTCCTTGATGACGAACGCCTCGCCCACCTTCTCGAACAGGTCCACCGACAGGTAGGCGTTGCCCTGGAAGAACCGCAGCCGGCGCAGGCGCTCCACCGACACGCGGCTCGCCGTCAGGTTCGCCACGCAGCCGTCCGGGAATTCGAGCCGCGCGTTCGCGATGTCCTCGTTGCCGGACAGCACCGCCACGCCGACGGCGCTGATCTGCGACGGCGTCTGGCCCGTCAGGTGCAGCACGGCGTCGATGTCGTGGATCATCAGGTCGAACACCACGTCGATGTCGAGCGAGCGCGGCTGGAACGGCGCCAGGCGGTGGCCCTCGATGAACCGCGGATGGGTCACGAACGGCCGCACCGCGAGCACCGCCGGGTTGAACCGCTCGACCTGCCCCACCTGCAGCGTGCGCCCGTGGCGACCGGCGGCCGCGATCATCGCGTCGGCCTCCTCCACGGTCACCGCCATCGGCTTCTCCACGAGCACGTGGCAGCCCGCCGCGAGCGCGAGCTCCGCCGCCTCGCGGTGCGCCACCGTGGGCGTGGCCACGGACACGGCCTCGCAGGCCGCGAGCAGGTCCTCGGGCCGGTCGAACGCCGTCACGCCGTGCGCCTCGGCCACCGCGCGCGCCTTGTCGCGCGACGTGTCGTACACACCCACCAGCCGGGATTCCGGCAGCGACGCGTAGACGCGGGCGTGCTTCTCGCCCCACACGCCCACGCCCCAGACACCCGTGCGAACCGCGTCCATGGTTCCTCTCCTGCCCCGGAGGGCCTCAGCGTCCGACGCCGCGCACCGAGGTTTCGCAGAAGCGCGAGAACAGTTCCACGTCCGGGAGCCCCGGGAACTCCTCGCGGATGCGGGCGACCGCCTGCGACACCGTGAGTCCGCCGCGGAAGAAGATGCGATACGCCTTGTCGATCGCCGTGCGCACGTCGGCCGGGAAGCCGCGGCGCTCGAGCCCGATCGAGTTCGTTCCACCCAGCCGCGGCGGGTTGCCCGCGGTCTTCACGTACGGCGGCACGTCCTGCACGATGCGCGAGCCGCCGCCGATCATGGCGTGCGCGCCGATACGCGTGAACTGGTGCACCACGCTGCCGCCGCCGACGATCGCCCAGTCGCCGATCGCCACGTAGCCGCCGAGCTGCGTCACGTTCGCGAGGATCACGCGGTTGCCGATCTGGCAGTTGTGCCCCACGTGCACGTACGCCATCAGCAGGCAGTTCGACCCGATGCGCGTGGTCGCGCCGCCCTCGGTGGCGAGGTTCGCGGTGACGTACTCGCGGATCACGGTGTCGTCGCCGACCTCGAGGAAGCTGGGATCGCCGTCGTACTTGAGGTCCTGCGGCGGCGAGCCCACCACGGCGCCGTGGTGCAGGTGGCAGCGGCTGCCGATCGTGGTCCAGCCCGTCACCAGCGCGTGCGCGTCGACCCGCGTGCCGTCGCCGATGCGCACGTCGGGCCCGATCACCGCGCCGGGCCCCACCACGACGCCCGTGCCGAGCTGCGCCTTCGGGTCGACGAACGCGGCCGGATGGATCGTCACGCTCATGACGGGTTCCGATCCACGACCGTGGCCATGAGCTCGGCCTCGGCCACCAGCTGGCCGTCCACGAACGCCTCGCCGCGCAGGCGCGACGTGCGGTTCTTGGCCTTCAGCAGCTGCAGCTTCAGGTGCAGCCGGTCGCCGGGCGTGACCGGGCGGCGGAAGCGAGCGCCGTCGATCGCCATGAAGTACATGAGCTTGTTGCCCGGGTCGTCCAGCGAGTTCAGCATCAGCAGCCCGCCGACCTGCGCCATGGCTTCCAGGATCAGCACGGCCGGCATCACCGGGTGGCCCGGGAAATGGCCGTTGAAGTAGGGCTCGTTGATCGTGACGTTCTTGATGCCCTCGATCACGCGTCCCTCCTCGAGCCGCGTGATGCGGTCCACGAGCAGGAACGGATAGCGGTGCGGCAGCAGCCCCATGATGGCGGTGATGTCCCATTCGTCGGGCGGACCGCCGGGCCGCCGCCCGGGCAGCGGCAGCGACTGCTTGAGCCGGTGCACGAACGCCACGTGGCCCTGGTGGCCGGAGCGCTTCGCCGTGATGTGGCCGAGGATCGGGCCGCCGAGCAGCGACAGGTCGCCGATCAGGTCCAGGATCTTGTGCCGCACGAACTCGTCCGGGAACCGCAGCGGGTCGGGATTCAGGATCCCGTCCTTGCCCACGACCACGGCGCTCTCGAGCCGCCCGCCCTTGATCCAGCCGGCCTGGCGCAGCACCTCGAGGTCGCGCTCCAGCACGAACGTGCGCGCGGGCGCGATCTCGCGCAGGAACGTGTCGCGGTCGATGTCGAGCGACAGCGTCTGCACCCCGATCAGCGGGTGGTCGTACTCGATCGTGAACGTGATCTTGAAGCCGCGGTACGGCTCCGCGGACAGCTCCACGCCGTTCTTCGACCACGACACCGGCTTCGTCACCTTGATGTGGCGCGCCGGCATGTCCTGGTCCTCGATGCCGGCCGCCATCAGTTCGCGGGCGATGGGCGCCGAGCTGCCGTCGTGGCCCTCGGGCACCTCCATCGTGCTGACCTCGATGCGCAGGTTGTCGATGCCGAGCCCGGCCACGGCCGCCAGCACGTGCTCCATCGTGTGCACCTGCACGTCGTTCTGCTGAAGGATCGTGCGCCGCCCCATGCCCGGGTCGAAGTGCGCGTTCTCGGGGCGCACCGCCACCTCGGGATGGCCCGCGAGGTCGGTGCGCACGAAGCGTACGCCGCTGCCGGCCTCGGCCGGCGTGAAGCGCATCAGGCCCTTCTCGCCCGTGTGCAGGCCGACACCCTCGATGACGACGGGCCGCCGAATCGTGCGCTGCATGCGGCTGATCATCGCAGCGCCTCCTTCTCCTTCTCCTCGAGCCGGAGCACCCGCTCCTCGAGCTTCTTCGTGCGCCCGAACAGGTCGGGCAGCTTCTGCAGGTACGCGTTCAGGCGCTTGACGAGCGACATCGGCTGCGCCGGCGACCCGAACACCGTGGTGCCCGGCGGGACGGACTTCGACACGCCGCTCTGCGCACCCACCTGCGCGCCCTTGCCCAGCTTGATGTGCCCGATCACGCCGACCTGGCCGCCGAGCACGACGTAGTCCTCGAGTTCGGTGCTGCCCGAGATGCCGACCTGCGCCACGATGATGCAGTGCTTGCCGATCACCACGTTGTGGCCGATCTGCACCAGGTTGTCGATCTTCGTACCGTCGCCGATGCGCGTGGCGTCGGTCGTGGCCCGGTCGATCGTGGTGTTCGCGCCGATCTCGACGTCGTCGCCCACCACCACGATGCCCACCTGCGGCACCTTGTGGTAGCGCCCGCCGTCGAGCGCGAAGCCGAAACCGTCGGCGCCGATGACGACGCCCGGGTGCAGGATGCAGCGGCTGCCGACGACGCATTCCTCGCGCACGGTCACGCGCGGGTAGAAGTGGCAGTCGTCGCCGATGCTCGCCTGCACGCCCACGTAGCAGCCCGGCATCAGCACCGTGCGCGCACCCACACGCGCGCCCGCCTCGATCACGCAGTACGCACCGATCGAGGCGCCCTCGCCCACCGTGGCGGCCGGCGACACGACCGCGGTCGCGTGCACGCCCGGCAGCGCGTGGTAGAGCTCCGGGCGGAAGTGGCGCACCACCTTCTGGAACGCGAGGTACGGATTGTCGACGCGAATCTGCGGGATCGGCGCCTGGCGCGCGTCGCGCGAGCAGATGACCGCCGACGCCTGGGTGGTGTCGAGGTATCCGTCGTAACGGCTGTTCGCGAGGAACGTGACGTCCCCGGCCTGCGCTTCCCGAATGCCGGCGACGCCACGGATGACGATCGATCCGTCGCCCACCAGATCGGCGCCGAGTTCGGCAGCCAACTCGGCCAGAGTGCGCGTTGGCACGTTGCGGCCCTCCTAGCGCGGTCCGCCGTTCGCGGCGCGCGTGTTCAGTTCGGTGACCACGTCCGTGGTGATGTCCATCGTACGCTCGGCGTAGAGGATGAAACCGCCCGAGGAATCGAGCACGAGCCCGAGCCCCCGTTCGGCCGCCAGCTTCTCCACCACGGTGCGGATCTGATTCACGATGTCCCGGGTCGCGTTGTCGTTCTCCTGCTGCGCGCGACCACTCGGCCCCCAGATCTCCTGGATGAACTGCTCGTAGTCCCGGATCGCGTTCTGGAGGGCCTGTTCCTTCTCCTGGCGCTTGAGCGCCGACAGGATCGGCGACTGGTCGCGCACTTCCTGCCGGAGCGTGCTCACGGCGCGCTCCTTCTCGGCGGCCTCGTCGCGCCAGCCCTGCACCTGACGATCGAAGCGCTGCTGCGCCTCGCGCGCCGCCGTGCACTCCGAGAAGATGCGGTTCGAGTCGATGTAGCCGACGCGCAGCTCCGCGCGCGCCGGCGCGGCGAAGCCACCCGCGAGCGTCGCGACGAGTGCGAGGGCGGCGATCCGCCCGAGGCGTGGGAAGTGGCGCATCGATGCCTCGCTAGAAGTTCACGTTGCCGAGCAGGAAGTGGCCCTGCCACTTCGCCCCGTCGTCGCGATTGAAGCCGTAGCCGTAGTCGAACCCGATGTTGCCGAGCAGCGGGATTTCCATGCGGAACCCGAGCCCCGCGCCCACCTTGAGTTGGAACGGCTTGATCTCCCGCCGCAGGTCCCAGACGTTTCCCGCATCCAAGAAAAACACACCCCGAAGCGGAGCCACAATCGGGAACTGCTGTTCCATCGTGAAGAGCTCGAGGTACTTGCCGCCCGGATAACGCTGCTTGTAGCGGCCCGTCTCCACGATGTTGTACGTGGTGTCGCGCCGGCCCGGCGTGGTGACCGAGTCGATGTTCGCGATCGTCTTCGTCTGCTGCACGATCGTGACGATGAACTTGCCCGGAACGACCTGGTAGTCCTCGTAGCCGCGCAGCGGATCCATCGTGTTGCCACCGCCGAGGCGGAACGTCTCGTAGTTCGGCACCTCGCTGCGCTGCCAGTTGCTCACGGTGTAGCTGCCGAGCAGGCCGATGCGGTAGCGCAGCATCGTGGTGATCGGCTTCATCACCGACGGCAGGTACATGCGCCCTTCCCAGCGGTGCTTGATGAAGCTCACCTCGCCGCCGAACGGACCGCCCGCGAACTCCTCGTTCACGGTCAGCCGCGTGCCGCGCGTGGGGTAGAACGCGTTGTCGGTGCTGTTGCGGACGAAGTTCGTCTCGAACGTGCTGGTGAGCCGGCTCTTCTGCGACAGCCGGATGAGCTCGCGCTGCACCGAGGTCGTGTCGTTCACGGTCTGGCCGTCCACGACCTTCGTGCCGAACGTCAGCTCGAGGTTGTCGAGCCGCACGCCTTCGAGGCTGTACGAGATGGACCCGCGCGAGTAGTCCGGCCACGGCAGCGGCCGGCCCACGCGCAGCGAACCGCCGGCGCGGCGCTCGTCGTAGTTGTCCGCCAGGCTCGTCGTGGACGACAGGTCGCGGTAGCGCTGCGTGTTGTACGCCGAGATGCCGAGCAGCGTGGGCGTGTCCCGGAACCACGGCTCGGTGAAGCTGAGCGAGTAGTCCTCGCGGCGGCTGCCGCGCTCGAGGTGCAGCTGCAGCGACTGGCCGTTGCCGAGCACGTTGTTGTGGCCGAGTTCCAGGAACCCGGTGAGCCCGGCGTCGCCCGTGTAGCCCGCGCCGGCCGAGGCCGTGCCGACCTGCTTCTCCTTCACCTTCAGCTGGATGTCGACGTCCGTGCTCTCGGCGGCCGTGAAGTCGGGCGTGACCTCCTCGAACAGGCCCAGGCGCCGCAGGTCGTCCTGCGTGCGCATGAGCGCGGACCGGCGGAACAGGTCGCCCTCGTGCAGGTCGATCTCGCGTCGGATCACCTTTTCGCGCGTACCCTTGTTGCCCACGATGTTCACGCGCCGCACGTGCGACGGCGAGCCCTCGGTGACGGCGTACGTCACGTCCACCGTGGAGTCGCGCACGGTCTCGTCGCTCTCCACGTTCACGTACAGGTAACCGTGCTCGGCGTACTCGCCGTACGCGAGACCCTTCACGCGCTCGATGCGGCTGACGTCGTAGCGCTCGCCGGGCTTCACGCGCCACAGGCGCGCGAGCGAGGTGCTGTCCACGGCCTTGTTGCCCGACCACGAGACGGCGCCGATGCGGTGGAACGCCCCTTCCTCCACCGTCGCGACCAGCGTCACCTTGCGCGGTTCCCGGCCCGGTTCCACGCGGATGTCGGTCACGCGCGCGTCGCGGTAGCCGTGGCTGCGGTAGAACGCCTCGAGCCGCTCGCGGTCCTCCGGGAACGCCTCGTCCTTGAACTGTCCGCCGCCGAAGAAGCCCTTCGGCTTCGTCTTCAGGGCCTTGCGCAGCTTCGCCGTCGGGAACGCCCGGGCGCCCTCGAACCGCACGGCGGTGATGCGCAGCTTCTCGCCCTCGTCGATCACGAACTGGACGTTCACCTCGTTGCGCCCGGCGACGCTGTCCACCTTGCTCTCCACCTTCGCGCGCGGGAACCCCTCCTCGCGGTAGTAGTAGAGCAGCGAGTCGACCTGCGTCTGCACGGCCGTGGCGGAGTACACCTCGCCGCGGCGCAGGAAGATCTTCTTGTCGAGGTCGGAATCCTCGCGCTTCTTGTTGCCGGTGTAGCCCACCGTGGCGAGGCGGGCGCGCTCAGTGACCACGATCGTCAGGTCGACGGTCGTGCCCATGCGGCGCCGCAGCACCTTCACGTCGCTGAACAGCCCCAGCCCCACGAGCTTGCGGGTGCCGCGACGGATCGCGTCCATGTTGAACGGCTGCCCCGACGCCACCTCGAACGTGCGCACGACGCGCGCGCTGTCGACGCTCGAGTTGCCGGTGACGTGGATCTGACCCACCACCAGGTCCTCGACGGCGACGCTGTCGGGCGCGGCCTGGGCGTGGGCCCGGGGCGCGAACGACAGGGCGGACACGAACATCACCAGCGTGAGGACCAACGCGGCCACCGGGGCCGCATGCACTCGATCGGACAAGGACACTCGGGTTTCTCCAGGCCGCGGGCGGGGCGCCCGGCATGGCCACGCACCCGCGCCGGCGCGTCCGTGCGCGCGCGAGTTGGGCGGAGTGGCCGCCACTGTTGGGGAGTCGCGCGCCCATGATAGACAGCCGTCCGGGAATGTCCACCCGAACGGCCTCCGGGCGCGCCCCGTCCTACCCCGTCCGACCGGCCCCTGCTCCCGCCGGATGGTGCCCGTGCCCCGAAAAGGAACCGCCGGAGGCTCTCGCC
>JBGAMH010000230.1:0-7700 GCA_044223135.1 Candidatus Eiseniibacteriota bacterium
CCGCACCTCGCCCTGCTCGGGGAGCGTGAACGCGAACGTGGTGGCGCCGCGCACGGGGTTCGGCGCGTTCTGCGCGAGCCCGAACGCGAGCGGCTCGCCGTCGCCCACGCCCGTACTGGTCGGCTGGAACACGGCGGTCTCCGTGATCGCGTTGTTCACGGTGATCGTGAGGGGATTCGTCGTGCCGCTGAGCGAGCCGGCGCCCGCGCCGACCCAGTGCGCGAACGTGTGGCCGGGCGCCGGGGTCGCGACGATCGTGACGGTGTCGCCCTTCGTGACGAACGGACTCGCCGACACGCTGCCACCCCCGCCGGCATCGACCGCGGTCGTGAGCAGGAACTGCTGCCGGTAGAGAAGGCCGACGTTCGTGTTCGCGAGGAACGCCGTCGTGTGCGTGGCGGCGCTGCCGTCGCTCCAGCTCGAGAACAGCCAGCGCTCGGTCGGGCTCGGGTTCTGCGGCGAGATGGCTTCGAGCGTCGCGGGCACCCCGGCGACGTAGCCGATCGACTGCGACCCGGTGATCGTGGTGCCGTTCAGCTTGAACTTCGCCCCCGCGGGCGACACGTTGAAGTTCAGCGTGATCGGGCCGCCCACCCAGTGCGCCGCCTCGGTGATGGGGCCGTTCATCGTGATCACGCGCGGGTTCACGGTGCCCGTGTAGGAGCCGGACCCCGTGCCCGTCCAGCCGGTGAACGTGAAGTTCGGGAGCGTGAACGCCTGGATCGTGAACGCGCTGCCCGCGTCGTGGAATCCGCTCGCGGGCGACACGAAGCCGCCCGTGTCGGCCGCCATCGTCAGGAAGAACTGCGAGCGGAACGTGGCGAGCAGCGTGTCGGGGCCGGTCAGCGAGATGGCCACGGAATGCGTGTCGAGGCCTCCGTCGCTCCAGTTCAGCAGCCGGTAGCGCTGGCTCGCGTTCACGTTCTGCAGGCTGTCGGTGCCCACGACGATGCTCGAGCCGGCGATGAACCGCAGCGGGGTCCAGCCGGAGCGCGCGACGCCGGCCACGGTGTACGGCCGGT
Source organism: Candidatus Eiseniibacteriota bacterium (assembly GCA_044223135.1). Classification (GTDB taxonomy): domain Bacteria; phylum Eisenbacteria; class RBG-16-71-46; order RBG-16-71-46; family RBG-16-71-46; genus JBGAMH01. The sequence goes on from JBGAMH010000230.1 coordinate 1,023, forward strand.
TGTCCGGCGACGTGCCGAACCACACGAGCGTGTTCGGGAACGACGTGAACGACGCGGTCTCCGTGATGGGACCGTTCATCACGATCGTCCGCTGCTGCAGCGGGCCGGTGTACGCGCCCGAACCCGTCCCGGTCCAGCCCGAGAAGTAGAAGTTGCCCACGGTGAACGGGTCCACGGGGCAGTCGATGTTCACGCTCGCGCCCGCGTCGAACCAGCCGCTCGCCGGCACGGCCGTGTGCCGGGTCGAGTTCTCCACCATGGTCAGGAAGTACTGCGCCTGGAAGTTCGCCGTGTAGCTGGTCACCGAAGGGGACGCGGTCACCGTGTGCGTGCGTGCACCACCGTCCGACCACGACGTCCACACCGCCTGCGAGCCCGCGCCCGTGGACTGCGTGGCGGTGGTCGTCAGCGTGTGCGTACTGCCGGTGGTCCATGCGAACGTCTGCGTGGTGGTGAACGTGGTGCCGTCCACCGAGAACGAGCGCCCGGTCGGGCTCGTGCGCACGGTCACGTTGAACGTGCCGGCCGTGAACGTGGCGGTCTCCGTGATCGGGGCGTTCATCGTCACGCTCGCGGACGCGTTCGCCCCGGTGAACGAGCCCGCGCCCGCGCCGGTCCAGCCGCCGAAGTTGAATCCCGCGTTCGGTGTCGCGCTGATGTTCACGATGCTGCCCGCGTCGCGGAAGCCGTTCGCCGGGCTGGTCGTGCCTCCCGCGTTGTGCGTCACCGTGAGCATGTACTGCGTCGTGTAGTTGAGCGTGAGCGTGGTCGTGGCGTTCAGGTGCGGCGCGTGCGCGCGGGCGCCGCCGTCGCTCCAGCTGCCGAACACGAGCTGCTGCGTCCCGTTCACCGCGATCGTCGCGTCGCCCTCGCACGTGTAGGCGTCGCCCGACGAGTTGAACGTGCGCCAGCGGAACGTCTGCGGCGTGGAGTAGTCGGCGCCGGCCACGCGGTAGTGCTGGTTCGCGGGCACGGTGTTGATGGTCACGTTGATCGTGCCCGAGATGGGCGTCGACGGCAGCAGCGCGATCTCGTTGTAGTTCTCGGCGAACGCGAACACCTCGACCCACGACAGGCCGCCGTCCAGCGAGCGCAGGTTCACGCCCGCGCCGCCGACGTAGATCTCCTGGTCGTTCGCGAAGCCGATGCAGCGCAGTTCGCGGTTGCCCGCGGGGTTGCCGCGCTGCGTCCACGTGGTGCCGCCGTTCGTGGTGAAGAACAGCGCGCCGTTCGTGCCGCACGCCCAGCCGGTCGTGCCGCTCACGAACTTGACCCCGTGCAGGTCGGTCGTGACCGGCAGCGTCGTGAGCGACCACGTGGCGCCGCCGTCGGTGGTCTTGAGCACCTTGCGGTCGAAGCCCACGATGAAGCCCGTCGTGGCCGACGGGAAGTCCACGTCCTCGAGCCGTGCGGACGTGCCGGAAACCGGGTGCGTCCAGTTCGCGCCGCCGTCGGTGGTGCGGTAGATACCGCCGAAGCCGCCGATCGCGATGCCGTTCAGCGCGCTCGTGAACTTCACGCCGAGCAGCTCCTCGGCGGCGGCCGGGTAGGCGAGCTGCGTCCACGTGTTGCCCGCGTCCACGCTCTTGAGCAGCACCCCGAGGCCGACCGCGAACACCGTCGTGCTGTTGCCGTACGAGACGTCGTTCAACTGGTTCGTGACGCCCGGCACGGACTCGTCCGTCCACGTCGTGCCGCCGTTGACCGTGCGGCGGATGCGGCCCAGCACGCCCACGGCGATGCCGTTGTTCGCGTCCAGGAAGTCCACGCCGAACAGTTCGCCCGAGCCCACGTCGGACACGGTCCAGTTGATGCCGAGGTCGGTGGTCTTGAGGACGTCGCCCCCGTTGCCCACCATGAACCCGGTGGCATGGACGGTGGCGGCGAACAGACCCATGGTGGCGGCCAGGGCGAGGGCGAAAGCGATTCTGCGCATGGAGCCTCCGGTTGAGTGCAGGTCGTGACGCCCGTGAGACAGGGCTCGACCGCCGGAATCACAACCGCCGGAGACGGGCTGCCCGGGAGCGCGCCGGCGAACGCATCGAGGCCCCGCGGTCACCCGCGGGGCCTCGTGCGCTCGCCGATGTCGGACGGCAGGCGTCAGCTCGCCGGCTTCTCGCCGCCCTTCATGCCGTCGGTGATCTTCCGGCGCATGGCCTCCGCCTCGGCGCTGCGCGGCGGGCTCGGGGCACCCAGGTCCGTGCCCATGCGCTCCGACAGCAGCATCGTCAGCAGCGCTTCCATCACGTTGCCGGTGCTCGGCGTGCCGCCGCCGTTCGCGCCGCCGCTGCCGCCCACGACCACGCGCGGCACCACGTCCACCCCCGACGTCTGGATGGCCTCGGCGAAGCGGTTCATCACCTGCTGCGTGAGCTGGAACCGCGGGCCGCCGTACGCACGCACCTGCTCCTCGATCGCCATGGCCTGCGCCACGCCGACGCGCGCCGCGCGTTCGGCCTCGCCGCCGGCGAGCGCCTGGATCTTGCGCGCCTCGCCCTCGCCGAGAATGCGGATGCGCTCCGCATCGGCCGTGGCAATGGTCTGGATCTTCGTCGCCTCCTGCTGCGCACGCGCCAGGTCGGCCTTGCCCTGGTTCGCCTGCACCGTGATCGACAGCTCCGACTCGGTGATCGCGGTCTGCTGCTTCGCGCGCGCCTCGGCCTCGCGCAGCTCGCGCTCCTTGACCGCCGCCACCTCCTGCCGGTTGTAGGTCTCCACCTGCTCCGTGGCGATCTGTCGCGAGCGCAGCTGCGTCAGGATCTGCTCGATCTGCCCGCCCACCGCGCCCGAGCCCGGCGTGCCGATGAGCACTTCCTGCAGCTCCAGGTTGTACTGCGCGAACTTCTCCTTCATCTGCTCGCTCGACTGCTGCTGGATCGCGCTGCGGTCCTGGATGAGCTGGATCAGCGTGCGCGTCTGCCCGATGTTTTTGAAGTACGCGCTCACCATCGGGTCCAGCGTCTGCTCGACCAGCCGCTTGATGTCCCCGAAGCGCTGGATCACGAGCGGCGCCTTGCGGTAGTCGATGTGCACCACCACCGACAGCGGCAGGCTGGGCTCGAACGCGTCCTTCGTGATCAGCGCGACTTCGGACAGGTTCTCGTCGTACTTGTGCGCGCCGGTCTCGGACTTGTTCCACTTCAGGATGAAGTTCGTGGTGGGCACCATGAACACCTTGCCGGCGTACGTGTTGAACGCGTACTTGCCCGGCAGCAGCGCCTCGCTCCACACGCCACGCTCGCCGCGCGTCACGAGTTCGCCGTGCTTGTACTCGACGCCCGAGATGTCCTTGCCCACGTCGCCCACGTACGACACGACCACGCCCACGTTGCCCACGTCGACGATGGTCTTGGGCACCATCTCCACGGTCGCGAACAGTCGGTTGATGTAGTACGTGCCTTCCACCAGCACCTGCAGCTGGCGACCGCGCAGGCCGCCCGCCTTCAGGTACTTCTCCGGATCCTGGAAGCTGTTGTGGTACGTGTCCGCCTGCTCCGGATCCTCGCCCACCGTGGGCGCGATGATCTCGCCCTCGCCGAGCGACGGGCCGTCGTGCACGGTGACGATGCCGATCACGTCGTCGGTGCCCTTGATGACCACCGGCGCGAAGCCGCCGCGGTCGCGGATCACCTGCGCCATGCCGTGGAACGTGGCGTCCTCGGACTTGTCGAGCGGCAGGTAGAACACGCGCTCCTCGGTGATCACCACGAACTGCGCCAGGTTCACGGCGTACGTGCCCTCGCGGATCACCTTGCGCTGCGGGCCCTTCTGCCCGCCGGCCTGCAGGAACGCCGCCACGTCCTGGAAATCGCTCGCCTTCACGTTGGAGGCCAGCGTCTGCGACGGCAGCAGCGGCTCGCCGTCGCGCGAGAACACGTAGCCGATCCGGCCCTGCGTGATCGTGACGAGCGGCGTGATGTGCACCACGTACTGGAACGGCATCAGGAAGTGCAGGCCGCCGCGCAGCACCGCGGGCTGGAAGCCGGCCTCGCCCTTCAGGGCGATGATGCCGGAGTGCAGCGAGCCCTTCCCGCTCCAGCGCTTCTCGACGATGCCCACCTTGTTGTTGGGAATGAAGCGAAGGCCGAGCACGAGGAACCAGGCGGCGAGCAGGATGGGAATCGAAAGCAACGCATGACTCAGAATCCAGGTGACCAGGGCCATTCGGACGCACCTCTCGCGTGGAACCGGCGCGGCAGGGCGTGCGGACGCACGCGTGGCGCTCGGCGGGACGATTCGGGAATCGGCGTGGAAGGGAACGCGGATCCGTCCGGGATCCGCACGCGGCGGGGGAACGCTCGCCCGGCGTGTCTTCTAAATCGGGCGGCGCTCCGGCGCGCGGGCCGGTGAGACGGGAGCCGAGAAGCGGGTCGGGCGCGTGACGGTGCAGCCCAGCATCGTGCAGACCTCCGACGCGGCCCCGCGGCGATGGGGCCGTCCACGGTCTCGAGAGCCTCCGGGGCGATCGCTGAAGGTCCGACCCTCTCGCCTCGCGTCAGGCGGGCCCCGCGTGTGATGGGGCGCTTCCCCGGAAGTTCGGCCGCGCGCAGAGTACGCCAACCCCGCCGCGCGCGTTGCACCGCGACCGCCCGATCGCGGGCGTGGTCCTGTTCGACCCCGCCGAACCGTGCCTATCCGGGCGCGGTGCTTGGGCTAACGCTCCCGGCGCCGCGATTCGTTCCGATCACCGGCCGCCGCACCGTCGCGAGGTGGCCCCGGTCCGTCCTGCGCCGGCGGCCGGAACGGGGTGCCGGAATGCGATCGCGACGTCAGCCGCGCGCGGCGCGGCGAAGGTCGCTCGGCGCGCCGTCGTACAGCGCGCGCCACGCCCGCCGCAGGTGCCGCGTGGAGCCGAAGCCCGCCCGCTCGGCGACCCGCTCCATGTCGAGCTGCGTCTGGCCCAGCAGTTCGCGCGCGAGGGCCACGCGCAGCTGGTTGCGGTAGTCGGTCACGCTGCTGCCCACCTGCTCGCGGAACAGCCGCGCCAGGTGCCGGCTGCTGGTGCCGGCCACGCGTGCGAGCGCGTCGATCGTCCATGCGCGCGCGGGGTCGGCCGTGATCGCGTCCTGCACGCGATGCACCGCCGGGTGCAGGTGGTTGCGGCCCTCGGTCCACGGCGACAGCTGCGGATCGGCGCCGTTCCGCCGCAGGTACATCACCAGCGTGCGCGCCGTGTGCACGACCACGGTGGGATCGGTGTACTGACCCACCAGGTGCAGCATCAGGTCGATGCCGGCGGTGACGCCGGCGCTCGTGTAGCGGTCGCGGTCCTCCACGAAGATCCGGTTCTCGAGCACGCGCGCCGCCGGCGCGATCGCCGCCAGCTCGGCGTAGCCGTCGAAGTACGTGGTGCACGCGTGTCCGTCGAGCAGCCCCGCCCGCGCGGCGAGCATCGCGCCGGTGCACACGGTGACCAGCTTGTGCCCCGGCCGGAACGCCGCCCGCAGCCAGCGCACGATCGGCTCGCCGCCGGCCACCGGGTCCCAGGCGCCCGGTCGCGGCGGCCCGAGTGGCGGCGAACCCATGGGCGCCACCACCAGCACGATCGCGCCGGGTGGAATCTCGGCCGGCAGCGGCTGCACGCCGTGCAGTTCGAGGCCGATCGACGTGAGCACCTCGCGCGAGGGGCCCACGCAGCGCACTTCGAACCGCACGCGGTCCTGCAGCTCGTTCGCGGCGCGCAGGACCTCGAGCGGCCCCGCCATGTCGAGGAGCGCCGTGTTCGTGGGGAGCACCGCCAGCACGGGAACGATCCGCGGCCCTGCGGTCGCGGAGGCGACGCGGGCGTTCCGGGAGACTCGTGGGCGGCGCTTCTTCACGACAGGCCCTCCTCGTGGATGCGGCCGTGGCGGGTGGAGATCGCCGGGCGATGCCCTGGGCGATCGGGTGCCTTCACTGGATGCGCCGCGGGGACGACGGATTCGCACCGCCTCGCGGCACACGTGGCGCGGACCCCGGACCGGGGCCCGCGCCCGCGGATGTCAGTGGTCGCCGCGCGGCTTGAAGCCGAGCCACGCGGGCGTGCCGTCCTGCTCGCGGAGCCGCAGCGTCTGCCCGGCGCGCTCGACCTTGATCGCGAGCACGACGGGCCGGCCGTCGAGGCTCGCGGCCACGCCGGTCACCGCGACCACGTCCCCGGCTGCGAGCCGCACGCGCTGCGCGTCCACGTACACGACCGGGCCCAGGTGCACGTCCAGCGACTCGGCGCCGGCGGCCACGACCAGCCGGACGCCCTCGGCCATGCCGTCCCTCGGCACCACGCGGTCCACGCTCAGCACGCGCCCCGTCGCGCGGGTCACGTGGTCGGCGGAGAAGAGCTGGTCGTAGGGCTGCCCGGGGTACCAGCCCTCGAGCCCCGACAACACGGCGGCGAACGCCGCGCTCGCGACGAGCAACGTCGCCGCGACGGTGAGCCGCACCACACGGCGCGTGCGCCGGGCGCGGTCGGCATGCGCGTGAGCGATCGGGTGCACGGCGGCGCCCGGGACGGGCGACATCATGGGGAGCGACATGGGTGAACCTCCGGTGTCGAATGGTGTCTGCTGCATGCTCGCCGTCGCCCCGGCATGGGTCGACGCGAAAACCAAGGACTTCGATTCGCGTTCGAAACCCGCGACGCGGACGAAGAGCGGACGGATTCGGACATGCCCCCGACCGCACATCGTTCGGCGTTCCGGC
>JBGAMH010000231.1:0-7661 GCA_044223135.1 Candidatus Eiseniibacteriota bacterium
CCGCTCGCTTGCGGGTCGGGCGCGCCGCCCGCCCTCGAGGGCCGGGCGATGCGCCGGGCGCCGGAGAGCGCGTGGCGTCCGCCGCGAGGCGTTCTCCCTTCGAGGCACGCCGCCCCGGATCCGGGCGGCCGCGGGAGCCGGCGCGGAGCACTCCGGCCCGAGCGCCGCCGGCCGGCACGTCGCCGGCGCGCCCGCGTCCGTCCAATCGTCCGCCGCGCTCGTTCCGCGGGGGCCCGTCCCGCTTGGCGGGCGCCGGTACGTGGGGGATAGTGCCGCCGTTTCGGTAAGGCCCCCTGCCTCACGTCACGCTTCATCAAGGAGGAACGCATGTCGCCCCGTCTGCGCACCGCGCTGGCTCTGTGTGCCGCGCTGGTGCTCACCACGGGCGTCTCGGCCGCGGCCCCGGCAACCAAGGGTGCTCCCGTCGCCAGGCCCGTTCGCACCGGGCTCGAGACGCTCGAGAAGCAGGTCCAGGAATTCACGTTGTCCAACGGCCTGCGCTTCATCGTGGTCGAGCGCCACCAGGCGCCGGTGTTCAGCTTCTTCACCGTGGTCAACTCCGGCTCGGCGAACGACGCCGTGGGCACCACGGGCATCGCGCACATGATGGAGCACATGGCGTTCAAGGGATCGACCGTGGTGGGCTCCCGGAACTGGGCGGCCGAGAAGCCGCTGTTCGAGGCCGAGGAGCGCGCCTACCAGGCGCTGCGCGAGGAGCAGGCGAAGGGCTCGCGCGCGGACGCGGGCCGGCTCGCGACGCTGCAGAAGGCGTTCGCCGACGCACAGGCGGCCGCGGCCGCCGAAGTCGATCCGAATGCCGCCACCCGCGTGATCGAGCAGGCGGGCGGGCAGGGGATCAACGCGTTCACCGCGAACGACATCACGGCCTACTTCTACTCGCTGCCGTCGAACCGGCTCGAGCTGTGGGCGGCCATGCACGCCGGCGCGATGGTGGATCCGATCTTCCGCGAGTTCTACAAGGAGCGCGACGTCGTGTACGAGGAGCGCCGCATGCGCTACGAGTCGTCGCCGACGGGCCGGCTGCTCCTCGAGTTCATCATGGCCGCGTTCCCGGCGCATCCGTACGGGTTCGGCGGCATCGGCTACCCGTCCGACCTCAAGAGCTTCACGCGCACCGAGGGCACCGAGTTCTTCAAGCGCAACTACGTGGCCAAGAACATGACCGTGTGCGTGGTCGGCGACGTGAAGCTGGCCGACGTGCGCGCGATGGCCGAGAAGTACTTCGGCGCCATCTCGGACGCGCCGGCCCCGCCGCCGCTCGACACCGTGGAGCTCGAGCAGCAGGGCGAGCGCCGCGTGGTGCTCGAAGACACGGCGCAGCCGTTCGTGTTCGTGGGCTGGCACATCCCGGCGGCCAGCGATCCGACGTACGCCGCGTACAAGGCCGCGGCCGACCTGCTCGGCGGCGGCGAGTACTCGCGCCTGCACAAGGCGCTCGTGAAGGAGCAGAAGATCGCCACCACGGTGCAGATGTTCACCGGCTTCCCCGGCGAGAAGTACCCGAATCTCCTCGGCATGGTCATCGTGCCGGCCGCGGGGCAGGACCCGGTGGCGGTGGAGCAGGCGGCGTACGCGGTGATCGACACCGCGATGGCCGCGAAGCCGCTGACCGACGCCGAACTGGCGGGCTACAAGGTGCGCGTGCGTTCGGCCAAGGTGGGCGCGGTCGAGGACAACGGCAACCTGGCGGGCGAGCTCGCGCAGGCGCAGATGCTGTACGGCGACTGGCGGCAGTTCTTCCGCGAGCAGGAACGCGTGCAGGCGCTGACCCCGGCCGACCTGCAGGGCGTGCTCGCGAAGGCGATGCGCAAGAGCAACCGCACCGTGGCCATGATCCAGAACCCCAAGACGGCTTCCGCCGAGGGAGGGCGCTGACGTGAAGAACCATCGCATCGTACGCGCGCTGCTCACCGCGGCGCTCGGCCTCGCCGTCGCGCTGTCCGCGCACGCGGCCGACGTTTCGAAGTACGACCCCAGCCACATCGTCACGCCGCCGATCGGCAAGATCCCGTCCGTCAAGCCGGAGCGGTACGTGCTGCCGAACGGCGCGGTCGTGTACCTGCTCGAGAACCACGACCTGCCGGTGGTGCGCGGGACCGTGTACTTCCGCAGCAGCCCGACGCTCGTGCCGAACGAGAAGGTGGGCCTCGCGAGCCTGACCGGCGAAGTGGTGCGCTCCGGAGGCACCGCCACGCACGCAGGCGACTGGATCGACGATCACCTCGCGGCGATCGGGGCCAGCATCAACACGGGTCTCGGCGCCGAGTTCGGCAGCAGCGGGTTCCGCTGCCTGACCGAGAACACGGCCGAGGTCGTGGGCCTGTGGGCCGACGTCGTGCGCCGTCCGGCGTTCCCCGACGACAAGATCGAACTCGCCAAGGTGGGCATGCGGCGCGAGATCGCCGGACGCAACGACGAGATGTTCCCGATCCTGCAGCGCACCGCGCAGGAAGCGACGTTCGGCACCGACAGCTGGTGGGCCCGCAAGCCCGAGTACGCCACGGTCGAGGCGATCGGCAAGGCCGACTGCCAGAAGCTGCACGCGCAGGTGTTCGTGCCCGAGCGGGCGTACTTCGCGATCTACGGCGACTTCAAGTCGGCCGACATGAAGAAGTGGCTGGCCGCCTCGTTCGGCGACTGGAAGAAGAGCGGCACGCCCGCGCCGGTGCTGCCGCCGGTGCCCACGAGCGTGAAGCCGCGGCTCGTCTACGCGCCGAAGACCGACGTCACGCAGTCGGGCATCGTGCTCACGCAGATGGGCTTCCGGGTCGACGATCCCGACTACGCCCCGATGCAGGTGCTGGAGCAGGGGCTGGGCGGCGGCTTCTCGTCGCGCCTGTTCAACCTGATCCGCACCCAGCGCGGCCTCGCGTACGCGACGGGCGCGAACGCGGGCGCCGACTTCCTCAAGCCCGGCGTGTTCATCGCGTTCTCGCTCACGAAGAGCGAGTCCACGATGGTGGCGCTCGACCTGCTGCGGCAGGAAGTGCGCAAGGTCACCGAGGCGCCGCTCTCGGACGCCGAGATGGACATCGCGAAGCAGGCCGTGGTGAACGGCTTCGTGTTCAACTTCGCCGAGCCGAGCCAGGTGCTGTTCCGCGCCGCGTACTACGAGGTGCTGGGCTACCCGGCCGACTTCCTGGATCGCTACCAGAAGGCGCTCGACCAGGTCACCGCGCAGAGCGTGCTGGCCGCGGCCAAGCGCAAGATCCAGCCCGACGCGCAGGTCGCGATCATCGTGGGCAAGGAGACCGACTTCGACCGCCCGCTCGAGAGCGCCGGCATGGCGGTGGAGCGCGTGGACATCACGATCCCGCCGCCGCCGTCGAAGATGGCGAACGTGAAGTCGTCGCCCGAAGCGCTCGCGAAGGGCAAGGCCATGCTCGCGAAGGCCGCGCAGCTCGCGGGCGGCAGCGCCGCGTGGGCCGCGGTCAAGAGCGTGGTCACCGAGCAGTCGGCCACGCTCAGCATCCAGGGCCAGTCGCTGAGCCTGGACATGACCGAGACGTGGGTGCTGCCCGACAAGCGGCTCACGATCCAGAAGCTGCCGTTCGGCGAGATGAAGCAGGGCTTCGACGGCAAGAGCGGCTGGATGTCGGCCATGGGCAAGATCCAGGACAACCCCAAGGCCGCCGAGAGCCTGGCGGAGGACTGGGAGCGTTCGCCGTACAACGTGTTCGGGCACGCCGCGTCGCTCGAATTGACGGCGCTCGACGAGCCGCGCACGGTGGACGGCAAGCCGTACGCCGCCGCGCTCGTGAAGAGCGACAAGGTGCGCGACTGGGTGCTGCTGTTCGCCGCCGACGGCACGCTGGCCGGCATGGAGTTCCAGGGCGAGGGCCCGAACGGCATCGCCAAGATGACCGAGATCTATTCCGACTGGGCCGCCGAGGGCGGCCTGCAGATGCCGCGCACGTCGAAGGCGTTCCTCGACGGGCAGCCGTTCATGGACGGCAAGGTGAAGTCGGTGAAGCTGAACGGCACGGTGGCGGCGGACGTCTTCGCGAAGCCCGCGCAGTGACCGTGTGAACGTGCGCGACGCGCCGGCGCCCGCGCGGGCCGGCGCGTCGCGGCATTTGGAGCGGGCGCACCGCGAGGCGCGCCCGCCCGGGACGGCGGCCAGGCCGCGGTCGGAGGGAGCCCGATGAAGCTGCTGGTGCTGGGAGGCACGCTGTTCCTGGGCCGTGCGACCGTGGACGCCGCGCTCGCCGCAGGGCACGAAGTGACGCTGCTCCACCGGGGCCGGACGAACCCGGGGTTGTTTCCCCAGGTGCGCCATGTGCTCGCCGACCGCGACGGAGGGCTGGCGGCGCTGGACGGCGATGCGTGGGACGCGGTGGTGGACACGACGGGCTACGTGCCGCGCGTGGTGCGCGAGTCCGCGACGCGGCTGAAGGGCCGCGCGCGGCGCTACGTGTTCGTGTCGAGCGTGAGCGCGTACGCGGAGCCGATGGAGGTGGGCGCGGACGAGACCGCGCCGCTCGCGACGCTCGCCGATCCGGAGGCCGAGGCGCTGACGGGCGAGACCTACGGCGGGCTCAAGGCCGCGTGCGAGCGCGCGCTCGCCGAGGCGTTCGGCGCCGGCACGATCGTGGTGCGGCCCGGCCTGATCGTGGGGCCCCACGACCCGACCGACCGTTTCGGCTACTGGCCGCGGCGCGTCGCCGCCGGTGGCGAGGTGCTCGCGCCCGGGCGCCCGGCGGCGCCGGCACAGGTGATCGACGTGCGCGACCTCGGGGCGTGGATGGTGCGGCTGGCGGAAAAGGGCGCGGACGGCGTGTACAACGCGGTGGGCCCCGGCGCGCCGCTGCCGTTCGGCATGCTGCTGGAGCTGTGCCGGCGCGTCAGCGGCTCGGACGCGCGCTTCACGTGGGTGGACGAGGCGTTCCTGCTCGAGCGCGGCGTCCAGCCGTGGGTCGAGCTGCCGCTGTGGGTGGAGCGGAAGGACGAGGCGCTGCACACGCTGTCGAACGCCCGGGCGCTGGACGCCGGGCTGGAACTGCGGCCGCTCGCCGACACGATCCGCGACACGCTCGCGTTCGAACGCGAGTGGCCGCCCGAGACCCGCCCGCGCAAGGCCGGGCTCGCGATGGCCGGGCCGATCCGGGCCGACCGCGAGGCCGAGCTGCTCGCCGCCTGGCACGCGCCGGGCGCCCCGGGAGCGACGCCGTGAACGGAGGCGGGGCCCCGCCCGTGGATCCCTGCCTGACCGGCGATCACTTCGCCTGCGCGCGGACCGCTCAGTGCGCGGCCCGCGGCCCGAGCACGCGGTAGCGCCGCTTCGGCTTGTCGGCGGGTGTCCACGGCTCGCCGTGCAGCGGGTCGCGCACTTCGAGGAAACTCCAGCGCCGCATCGTGCGGTCGGCGGTGAGCAGCTCGCGCACGCCGTGCTCGCGCAGCAGCGCCGCGGTTTCGAGCCCGGGCGGCAGCCCGGGGCCCTCGACGCGCGCGAGCGTCAACACCTCGGCGACCACTTCCGCGTGGCGCGCGGTCGGGCCGAGCCAGTGCACGCTCGGGCTGGCGGCGAGCTCGTCGAGGAAGCCCCAGGCGTCCGCGGGCCGCAGCGTGCGCGCGACGGCGTGCGGGTGCGTGACCAGGGCGAGGAACTCGTGCGCCACGCTCCACGGGATGGCCCACGGGCGGTCGCCGTTCGCGAGCGACTCGAGCACTGCGGCGGCGCGCGCGTGTTCGGGTGCGCCGCGGTTCACGGCCCACGCCAGCAGGCTGGTGTCGACGGCCAGCATCACTCGCCCTCGGCGCGACCGGCGGGCGAGGGCCAGCGGTCGCGGCGGGCCGGGTTCACGAGGAACGGGCCGAGGTCGTAGGACGGCAATCGCAACCGTGCACGACGCACGGCGGCGGGTGTCGCGAGCCCCGCGCGCAACGTGCGTTCGAGCAGCTCGGTGAACGTGCGGCCTTCCTGCGTGGCGCGCCGGCGCAGGTCCGCGACGAGTGCAGGGTCGAGTTGGAGCGTCGTGCGTTTCATATGCATATGCATAACTTCTTCGGCCGCGGGCCGCAAGGGCTGAATTCCGTCGTTGAACCGGCCCGGGCCGCTGAGGCAGAATCCTCCGCGTTCGGCGGCTCCGCTCCGCCCGCATCCCGCACGACATCCGCGACACCATCCACGATCCTCGGAACAGGAGATCCCATGGCCAAGAAGTCCAAGGCCGCGGCGGCGCCCGCCGCCACGCCCGGTCACGTGAAGGACATCAAGCTCGCGCGCGAGGGCCGCGCCCGCATCGAGTGGGCCGAGCGCAACATGCCCGTGCTGCGCCAGATCCGCGCCCGCTTCGCGAAGGAGCGCCCGCTGAAGGGCATGCGCATCGCGGCGTGCCTGCACGTCACCACGGAGACCGCGAACCTGGCCCGCACGCTGCAGGCCGGCGGCGCCGAGGTCTACCTGTGCGGCTCGAACCCGCTCAGCACGCAGGACGACGTGGCCGCCGCCCTGGTGGGGCACTACGGCATCCCGACGTTCGCGATCAAGGGCGAGGACCACAAGACGTACTACTCGCACATCGTGAGCGCGATCGAGGCCCGTCCGCACGTGACGATGGACGACGGCTGCGACCTGGTGACCGTGCTGCACACCAAGAAGAAGAACTTCCTGAAGGACGTGTTCGCGGGCACCGAGGAGACGTCCACGGGCGTCACCCGCCTGCGCGCGATGGCGAAGGACAAGACGCTCAAGTACCCGGTGGTCGCGATCAACGACGCGAACACGAAGCACCTGTTCGACAACCGCTACGGCACGGGCCAGAGCACGCTCGACGGCGTGCTGCGCGCCACGAACATGCTGGTGGCCGGCTCGACGGTGGTCATCGCCGGCTACGGCTGGTGCGGCCGCGGCCTGGCCGCGCGCGCGAAGGGCATGGGCGCCACGGTGATGGTGACCGAGGTCGACCCGCTGCGTGCGCTCGAGGCGCAGATGGACGGCTACATGGCGTGCTCGATGGAGCAGGCCGCGCCGATCGGCGACCTGTTCATCACGGTCACGGGCAACAAGTCGGTCATCCGCAAGGAGCACTTCGCGGCCATGAAGGACGGCGCGATCGTGGCGAACAGCGGCCACTTCAACGTGGAGCTCGACATCCCGGCGCTGGAGCGCCTGGCGGTGACGAAGCGCGTGGCCCGTCCGTTCGTGGACGAGTACAAGCTCAAGGGTGGCAAGCGCGTGTACCTGCTGGGCGAGGGACGCCTGATCAACCTGGCGGCGGCCGAAGGCCACCCGGCCATGGTGATGGACATGTCGTTCGCGAACCAGGCGCTGAGCGTGGAGTACCTGCGCAAGAACGCGCGCAAGCTGCAGAAGAACGTCTACGTGGTGCCGGAGAACATCGACAAGGAAGTGTCGCGGCTCAAGCTGAAGAGCATGGGCATCACGATCGACACGCTCACGCCCGAGCAGGTGAAGTACATGTCGAGCTGGAGCGAGGGCACGTAGTTCCGGGTCTGCTTCGCTCGCGATCCGAAGACGCCCCCGCGGGAAACCGCGGGGGCGTTCTGCATGGCGCAGCGGCCGCGGGTGGTGCCGCTCAGGCCGTCCGGGCGAGCGCGAGCAGGTGCCGGATCAGCTGGATCTGCCCCAGGTGGCCGGCGGCATGCTCGATCGCGTGGTGGAGCACCCAGCGCCGGTC
>JBGAMH010000232.1:0-7622 GCA_044223135.1 Candidatus Eiseniibacteriota bacterium
GCCCGCTTCGTGGCCGTGCGCGCGCCCGAAACGCTCGCACCCGGGCGCGAGCGCTGGATCGTGGCGGTGAATCCCGCGTGTGCGCACTGCCGCCGCCACTTCGAGTGGCTCGCCGCGCGCGTGGCCGGTCGCGCGTCGCCACCCGCCCAGGGCGGGCTCGTGGTGGACGCCTCCGGGCGCCCCGACACGCTCGCGCTGATCGGCGCGACGCCCGCGGGCGTGTGGTGGGACAGCGCGGGCGCGTGGCGCACCGCGTGGGGGCGCCGCCTCTACGGCGAGACCTATCGCTTCGACACGTCGGGCCGCCTGCTCGGGCTCACGCACGCGGACGAGGTTCCCGACTCCGCGCGCGGCGGGCCCGCACCCGCCCCCGTGATCGAAGGGAGGTGAAGACATGCCCGGGATCCGAACCGCCGGCCGCCCGCTGCTGGCGCTCGCGTTCGCGCTGGCGCTGGCCGCCTGGCCGGCGCGTGCGCTCGCGTCCACCGACACGCCGGTGGACAGCGGCGTGCGCCGGCTGATCGCGTACCTGGGTTGCGCGCTGTCGGTGTTCGCGGCGCACGACCCGCTGTCCACCACCACCGCCACGGCCACGTGCTGGGACCTGTACCGCAAGGAACTGGTCTGACGCGGCCCGTGCCCCATCCGGCCGCGCGACCCGCCCCCGCGGAGTCCGTCCCATGAACCGTTCCATCCGCCTCCGCCGTTCCGTCCTGCCGCTGCTGCTGCTCGCGCTGCTGGCGCTGCCCGCGTCGTCCGCGCGGGCGAGCCACGGCGAGGAGGGCCCCGACCATCGCATCGGTGTGCTCCTGGCGGTGGTCTGCGGCCTCAGCGCGAAGCTCTCCTTCGTGGCGCCGGTGCCGTACGCCGGCGTCGCGGTGGTGAGCTGCGTGGCGACCTGCCTCGACGCGCTGAACACGCCGGACTGATCGCGCGCGGGGGGCGCTTGCCGCGGCGTCCCCCCGCCGCCATGCTGCGCCGCATGACGCGCACCACCTCCGAAGCGCTCGCGTACGCGCTCGAACGACTCGCCGGCCTGCCGCACCCGCGTTCCGACGCGGAGGAGCTGGTGAGCCGGCTGCTCGGCGTGGAACGCGGCGCGCTGCGGTTCCGCGGCGCGCTGCACCTGAGCGCGGCCGAGGACGACATGCTCGAACGCTGGCTCGCGCGGCGCGTGGCCGGGTGGCCGGTGCAGTACGTCACCGGGCGCGCGGCGTTCCGCGAGCTGGACCTGCGCGTGGACCGGCGCGTGCTGGTGCCGCGTCCCGAGACGGAAGGCCTGGTCGAGGCGGTGCTCGCCGTGCTCGCCGCCGAGCGCGCGCGCTGGCCCGCGCCGCGCGTGGCCGACCTCGGCACGGGCTCGGGGGCGATCGCGCTGTCGATCGCGCACGAATGGGTGACGGCCGTGGTCACCGCGACCGACGCCAGCGAGGACGCGCTCGACGTGGCGCGCGAGAACGCCGAGGCCGCCGGGCTCGCCCCGCGCGTGCGGTTCGTGCACGGCGACTGGTGGGACGCGCTCGATCCCGACGAGCGCTTCGAGGCCATCGTGTCGAACCCGCCGTACATCGCGCGCCACGAAGCCGGCGACCTGCCGGCCGACGTGCGCGAACACGAGCCCGAGTCGGCGCTGTTCGGCGGCGGCGACGAAGGCCTGGACGACGTGCGCACGCTGGTGGACGACGCGCCGCGTCACCTGGTGGCGGGCGGCCTGCTGGCGCTGGAGCTGGCCGAGCAGCGCGCCGCGCAGGTGGCCGAGTGGCTGGACGGCGCGCACGACTGGAGCGAGGTGCGCCTGCTCGACGATCTCGCGGGCCGGCCGCGCGTGCTGCTGGCGCGGCGCGAACGCGGTCCCGCGATCGCGCCCGCCCAGTGGGGCGAACAGCGCTGACGGCCCGCGGGCCTCGCCCCGTCGCGGCCCGCCGCCACCCGCGCTATCCTGCGCGCTCCGCCGCGAACGCTCCGGCCGCCATGCCCCGCCTTGATCGGAGATCGCCATGTCGCCTGCACCTGCTTCCGCCGAACTCGCCGCGCGCGGCTACGCCCGGCCCGACGCGCTCGTCACCACCGCATGGGTGGCCGAGCACCTGGACGATCCGAACGTGCGCATCGTGGAGTCCAACGAGGACGCGTTGCTCTATCCGTCGGGCCACGTGCCCGGCGCCGTGCAGGTGGACTGGGCGCTCGACCTGAACGACCCCGTGCGCCGCGACTACCTGCAGCGCGCCGACTTCGAGGCGCTGATGTCGCGCATCGGCGTGAAGCGTGACACCACGGTGGTGTTCTACGGCGACAAGAGCAACTGGTGGGCGTGCTACGCGTTCTGGGTGTTCCAGCTGTTCGGGCACACGCGCGCGTGCGTGATGGACGGCGGCCGGCTCAAGTGGGAGCAGGAGGGGCGCCCGCTCACGCGCGAGGTGCCGTCGCCCGCGCCCACCGCGTACGTCGCTCCCGAGCGCGACGACACGCGCCTGCGCGCGTTCCGCGACGAGGTGCTGCGCCACCAGGCCGCGCGCAAGCCGCTGATCGACGTGCGCAGCCCGCAGGAGTTCACGGGCGAGCGCACGCACATGCCCGAGTACCCGCAGGAGGGCGTGCTGCGCGGCGGCCACATCCCCGGCGCGAAGAGCGTGCCGTGGGCGCGCGCCGCGAACGCCGACGGCACGTTCCGCAACGCCGCCGAGCTGCGGGCGATCTACGAGGGCGAGTGCGGGCTCCGGCCCGCCGACGACGTGGTGGCCTACTGCCGCATCGGCGAGCGCAGCAGCCACACGTGGTTCGTGCTCACGTACCTGCTGGGCTATCCGAACGTGCGCAACTACGACGGCAGCTGGACCGAGTGGGGCAACTCCGTGGGGCTGCCCATCGAGAAGCCGTGAACGCACCGCACGGCGCAACCGGAGACCGACCGATGAACGGGATCGCGCTGCCCGCGCCGATGGCCGACGTGCTCGCCGAGTTCGAGCCGCTCGACCGCCGGCTGCGCGCGGAACTGCTGATCGAGTACGCCGACCAGTTCGAGCCGGTGGCCGAGGACGTGGCGGCGAAGCCCTATCCCGAGTCGGCGCGCGCGCCGCGCTGCGAATCGGACGCGTACGTGTTCGCCACCGACGCCGACGGGGGCACACTGCGCTTTCACTTCGCGGTCGAGAACCCGCAGGGCCTGTCCGCGAAGGCGTGGGCGGTGATCCTGGACGAGACGCTGTCCCGGCAGCCGCTCGAACAGGTGGCGGCCGTGCCGCAGGACGTGATCTTCCGCATCTTCGGCCGCGAGCTGAGCATGGGGAAGGGGCAGGGCCTGGTCGGCATGCTCGACGTGGTGCAGCACCTGGCGCGGCAGCGCCTGGTCGCGCGGGCGAAGGACGCCGCCGGACTCGAGTAGCGCGCCGCGTCGCGCACCACCGAAACCACGAGGCCGCCCCGGCGAACCGGAGCGGCCTCGTGGGGTCGCGGTGCTCATGGGGCTCCTTCCTGGAGTCGGATGACGGCCGGCTCCCGCGTGGAACACGAGTCGTGCGGACGACCGCACGCGAAGCGTCAGTGGTAGTGCGCGTCCTTCTCGCCCGCGGTCACCGCCACGGGCAGCGTGTTGGCCCGGGACGGGATCGGGCAGTTGTAGTGATCGCTCACCGCGCACGCCGGGTTGTAGGCGTTGTTGAAGTCGAGCACGAAGCGTCCGTCGGGCAGCGGCTCGGGCTCGAGGTAGCGGCCCACGCCGTAGGTCTCCCTGCCCGTGGTGGCGTCGCGGAAGAACAGGCTCATGTCCTTTTCGCCCACCCCCGGCTCGAGCAGCCGGTGCGCCTCCAGCCGCACGGGCCGGCCCGCCATGCGCAGGTCGAACCAGCCCACGCGCAGCGCGCGCCGCTGGTTGCCGCGGGTGGACTGGATGATCACCGTGTCGGGCGCGGGGTTCGGCGTGAGCGGCGCGACGAACCGCCAGCGCAGGTCGACCGGGTACCACGCGAGCCCCTTGTCGTGACCGAAGCGCGGGCTCTTCGGGTCGAACACGATCAGGGCCGGGAACCGCTGGTGCGACAGCCGCACCGTGAAGCGGTCCACCTGGATCGAGGACGGCGGCAGCATGGCCGACGTGAGGTCCTGGTCCTTCACGCGGAACGTGGCGCCCGGGTCCACCGCCTGCACCAGGAACGAGTCGCCCACCACCGTCACGCGCAGGTGGTGCGGCTGCACCGTGGAAGTCTGGAGTCGCACGCTGTTGTCGCCGTCGCTGCCCACGGTGAGCGAGGCGCGCTCGCCGAAGTCCTCGCGCGACACGGTGGCCAGGTACGAGGTCGGCGAGGTCTTCAGCCACTGCAGCGTCTCGTCGCGGTCCTTCAGCACGGCCTTCGTGAGCGAGTCGGCTTCCCCGCGCGACAGCTTCACGGGAAGCGCCGCCTTCGGCGCGGGCACGGCGTGCGCGGCGGTGGCGGCGAGCGCGGCGAACACGATCGTGGCGAGCCACGCGCGGCGCCACGGGCGGGAGAGGTGATCGGACATCGGTGTCCTCCGGGAGTCGGCGGGAAGTCGCGGCATGGTAGCGAGCCGGAACGAGCGAGGCCAGACGTGCGGGCGGCGGGAGCGGCGTCACGCGGGATCCGGCGGCCGCTCGAACCTCGCGTGACGCCGTCCGGCGAGGCGCGGGCCGCGCCACCGTTGCGCGGCCGCGTCACGCTGTCGATAATGCGCCGGCCCCGACCCCCGCGACGCGCGTTCCGGTACGCGCAGGAGCCACCACATGGATGTGGCCGCCCCGATTCCGCAGACGGCTCACGACTCATCCTCCACCCCGGCGGACAAGCACACTCCCATGGACGCACTCGTCATCCAGGGCGGCCGGCCCCTCTCGGGCCGCGTCGCCATCAGCGGCGCCAAGAACGCGGCGCTCCCCGTCATGGCCGCCACGCTGCTCGCGAGCGGCGTGCACAAGCTGCGCAACGTGCCGCAGCTGGCCGACACGCACACGTTCGCGCGCGTGCTCGAGAAGCTCGGCTGCCGGATCGACTTCCGCGGCAACGAGATGACGATCGACACCACCGGCGTGAACTCGGTGGAGGCGCCGTACGACCTGGTCAAGACCATGCGCGCGAGCATCTACGTGCTCGGTCCGCTGCTGGCGCGCTGGGGCGCGGCGAAGGTGTCGCTGCCCGGCGGCTGCGCGTGGGGCCCGCGCCCGGTGAACCTGCACATCTCGGGGCTGCAGGCGATGGGCGCCGCGCTCGAGATCGAGCACGGCTACATCGTGGGCCACGACGTACGGCTGCACGGCGCCAAGTTCGACTTCGACGTCGTGTCGGTGGGCGCCACCGCGCAGCTGATGATGGCCGCCACGCTCGCCGAGGGCACCACGGTGCTCGAGAACGTGGCGATCGAGCCGGACGTCACCGTGCTCGGCGAGGTGCTGGCGCACGCCGGCGCGCGCATCGAGGGGCTCGGTTCGCGCAAGATCACCATCCACGGCGTGCGCGAATTGCGGCCGCTCGACACCACGATCATTCCCGACCGCATCGAGGCCGGCACGTTCGCGGCCGCGGCCGCGATCACCGGCGGCACGATCACGCTGGAGCGCGTGGTGCCCGACGACTTCGAGGCGCCGCTGCACAAGCTCGAGGAGTGCGGCTGCACGGTGGTGCGCGAGAAGGACGAGATCACCATCACCGGCCCCGCGCGTCCGCGCGCGGTGAACGTGGTCACGCACCCGTTCCCGGGCTTCGCCACCGACATGCAGGCGCAGATGATGGCCGTGGCCGCCGTGGCCGACGGCACCAGCGTGATCGAGGACACGATCTACCTGGACCGCTTCACGCACGTGCCCGAGCTGGCGCGCATGGGCGCGAACATCGAGCTCAAGGGCAACGTCGCGGTGGTGAAGGGCGTGGCCGGGCTGTCGGGCGCGCCGGTGATGGCCACCGACCTGCGCGCGAGCGCGGCGCTCGCGCTGGCGGCGCTCGTGGCCGACGGCGAGACGAAGATCTCGCGCATCTATCACCTCGACCGCGGCTACGAGAACTTCGCCGAGAAGCTCACCCAGCTCGGCGCGCGCGTGCGCCGCGTGCGGGAGTAGCGCCGCCTTGCGATCCGCCCGGGAACGCCGCGCGCGCGGGGCAACTGACTCCGCTCGCCCGGCGCGGCCCTTGCCACGCGCCTCCGCTCGGAAGGGAGGGCGCGCGCAAGTGATGGAACCGGAAGAGCAGGCGACCGTCGCACCGGGCGGGAAGCAATACGACCGCGCGTATTACGACCGCTGGTACCGGCGTTCGCGCGTGGGCGTGGGCCGGCAGGAATTCGTGGAACGCAAGGTGCGGCTGGCCGTGGGCACGGCCGAATACCTGCTCGGGCGGCGCATTCGCAACGTGCTCGACGTGGGCTGTGGCGAGGCGCCGTGGCGCGCGTTCCTCAATCGCCTGCGTCCGCGACTCGAGTATCTCGGGCTCGAGACCAGCGACTACGCCGTGGAGCGCTTCGGCCGGCGTCGCAACATCGTCAAGGGCGGCATCGGCGACCTGGCGTTCATGCAGCTGAAGGGCCCGTATGACCTGGTGATCTGCGCCGACGTGCTGCACTACGTGCGCACGCCCGAGGTGCGGCTGGGGCTTCGCGAACTGGCGCAGCTCGTGGGCGGCGTGGCGTTCATCGAGGTGTTCACCGCCGGCGACGAGATCGAGGGCGACCGCGCGGAGTTCCAGGAGCGCACCGCCGCCGTGTACGAGCGCTTCTTCGCCGACGCCGGGCTGACGCGCGTGGGCCCGCACCTGTACGTGGGCCGCGGCATGCTCGACACGCTCGTGGACTTCGAGGGCCGGCGCAACGCCACGCGCGGCTGACGACGCGTCTCGACGAAACGGGCCCGCTCCGATGCACCGGAGCGGGCCCGTCGCGTCGCGGCCCGGTCAGCGGTACAGCGCCTTCAGTCGACCGAACGTGGTCTTCTGCGTGGCCACCGGAGCGTCCACCGTGTACTGCCAGTTGAAGCCGGTGAAGCCGTAGTCCGTTCCCGACTGGTTCCGCGTGAACAGCTGGTAGCTGACCGTGCGCCCCGGCAGCTGCGCCGGGATGTCGGCCCGCCAGTTCGCGGGCGCGGGCCCCGTCAGGTCGAACACGCCGAGCACCTTCACGAACGTCGCGCCGACGTGGTACTCGATGCACGCCGTCTCGCCGAACGCCGTGTCGCTTTCCATCCAGATGCGCGTGCTCTGGAGCGCGTTCGGCAGGTTCGGGACGCGGGCGATGTGGTTGCGATAGGTCGCCGCCTGCAGCGGGGCGGCGAGGGTACCGACGAGCGCGCCGGCGAGGGCGAGAGTCGCGAGTCCGCGACCCGACACAAGTCGAGCAAGGAGCATGGGAGGCCCTCCATCAGGTTGGTGCCGGCGACCCGGGGCGTGGGCGCGCCGATCGTGGGGCGATACGGCCGAGCGGAGTATGCGCGGGCCGGCGCGCGGCGGACAAGACGGAAGTCGGGGCCCTCGGGCGGAATGGCCGCGGATTTCCGGTGAAGAGCCGGCCCGGGCGGGCGGTCAACGCCGCGCGCCGAACGCCCGGCGGAACCACGCGGCGGCCAGCGAGTCGCGCTCGGCCTCGTGGCCGCGCAACGTGTGCCCGGCGCCCACGATCACGCGCGCCTCGGC
>JBGAMH010000233.1:0-7515 GCA_044223135.1 Candidatus Eiseniibacteriota bacterium
GTCGCCTTCGGCGGGCTCGAGCGGATGAACCGCATGGATCGCGGCGCGCGTCTCGTCGCCGCTCACGAGCTTCGTGCGGTCCCACTGCTGCTGGAAGTCGAGCGGCATCCACTCGATGAAGCGCAGCTCGAAGCCCTCGTCGCGCGCCCAAGTGGCGAGCGCGACCGCCTCGTCCTCGTTGAAGCCGCGCATGAGCACGGTGTTGATCTTGATGGGGGCGAAGCCCGCCGCCTTGGCCGCGGCGATGCCCGCCAGCACGTCGCCGAGGCGGTCGCGGCGCGCGAGCGCCACGAAGCGGTCACGGTCGAGCGTGTCGAGGCTCACGTTGAGGCGGTCGAGTCCCGCCTCGCGCAGCTCTCCGGCCAGCTCGCGCAGCGCGATGCCGTTGGTCGTCATGCTGAGGTCGAGCGCGGGGGAGAGCGCGCGCAGCTGGCGCACGAGCGTCGTGAGTCCCTTGCGCACGGTCGGCTCGCCGCCCGTCAGGCGCACGCCGGTGACGCCGCACTCCATGGCGACGCGGGCGATGCGGGTGATCTCTTCGTAGGTGAGGATCGCCTCGTGCGGCAGCCACGGCATGCCTTCGGCGGGCATGCAGTAGGTGCACCGCAGGTTGCAGCGGTCGGTGACCGAGATGCGCAGGTCGCGCACGGTGCGTCCGTGCGAGTCGACCAGGTGTGGGCGGGCGCTCATGCGATGTGGGAGTCCGATCGGCCGCGGTGGATTCGGCGCGCGCTCGCGCCGGGCCGCCACTGTACGGCCCGGCCGCGCGCCGCGGCAATGCCGGGGCCCCGCGCACGCGACCCGGAAGCCGGGCGCCACGCCGGGAGGCCAATCGCGGCGCGACGCACCGGTGATTCCGGCGGCGCAGGTTTGACGCTCCCGCGCACGCGTCCTAGCGTGCGGCGGTCGGCGGGTGGCGAGGGTCCTGAGCCCGTAGCCCGTGACCGGCGGGGCGTCACGTCCCCAAACCCCAGCACCTCCGTTCCAGTTCCCGGGAGTTCCCGTGCGGTTGGCCGATCGCCTTCGCGTCGTTCAGGCGGACATCACCACGCTCGACGTGGACGCCATCGTCAACGCCGCCAACGCGGCGCTGGCCACCGGCGGCGGGGTGTGCGGCGCCATCCACCGCGCGGCCGGGCCCGAACTGGCCGAGGCGTGTGAGGACGAGGCGCCCTGCCCGACCGGCGAGGCGCGTATGACGCCGGGCTTCGAGCTGCCCGCCCGCTGGGTGATCCATGCGGTCGGGCCGGTCTGGCGCGGCGGACAGCAGGGCGAGGATCGGCTGCTCGGCTCGTGCTATCGCTCCGCGCTCGCGCTCGCGGCGCAGGCGGGGCTGGAGACGGTCGCCTTTCCGGCGATCAGCACGGGCATCTACGGTTTCCCGCTCGAGCGGGCGATCCCGCTGGCGCTCACCGAGATCGCCGCGGCCCTCGAGCAGCCCGGCACGAGCCTGAAGTCCGTGACCTGCTGCTGCTTCGACGCCGCGACCGCGGCCGCGTACGAGAAGGCCCGCGCCGAACTGGGGCTGTAGCCCGGCCGCGGGCGGGCCGATGACTGGCGCGTACGTCACCGCCGAGGAGGCTGCATGTCCACACGGACGTTCCTCGCGGGGCGGCCCCTCCTCGCGTTGCTGATGATCCTGATGCTCTCCGGCTCCGGGCCCTTCACGGCCCCGGCCGTCCACGCGTACCCGCGCGGCGGCGCCGCCGACTCGATCGCGCGCCTCATCCCGGCCAAGCCGGTCGTGGTCGAGATCCTGAGCCCGAAGTACTCGAAGGAAGTCGAGGACATCGCGGTCAAGCTCGAGGCCGCGGCGCGCCGCAATCCCGGCTGGTTCCAGGCGTACACGCAGCGCCACGCGCGGCCGCTGCCTTACCACCCGAATCTCGGGGTGACCAAGCCGGAGTACCAGCGCTACCTCGACGAATCCGCCAACGTGCCGCTCGCGGTCACGCAGCGCGCGACGCTCACGTTCAAGCGCGACGGCGCCGCCAACCGCTGGACGCTCGAGGGCTGGGGCAAGCTCGCGCCGATCAACGGCACCGTGCTCGATCTCGACAAGGGCACGGCGACCAACCGCCGCGGCCGGCTCGACCTGATCGGCACCGCGCGCCCGGACATGCAGCAGCAGGCGGCGCGCCTGGACTGGCTCTGGTTCGGCACGTTCCGCTCCGCCCACGGCCTGGTGAAGGGCGCCGCGAGCGGGCAGGCGCTGGTCGCGAGCCTGCACATGGGACCGATCGGCGACGGTGGGCAGGCGGGGATCTACTGGTCGTACCGGCGCTTCAACAACGGCCGCAAGATGGACGACGAGTTCCTGCTGCTGAGGTGGAACGTCGCGCAGTGACGCGCGGCGTCCGGCGGCGCGAACGCGTCGCTGGTCGTGAAGCGCGGGCGCTTCGCGCCGCGCGACCGTTAGTCTCGCGCGCATGAAGACCTCGACCGCGCTGCTGGCGATCCTGCTCTGCACCGCCGCGCCCGCCTTCGCGCAGCAGGTGCCCGACACGCTCTTCGACACCCGCGTCGCCCGCCCCGTCTGGTCCGAGGGCGCCGGCCCGCGGCTCGTGCTCGACGAAGCCCACTTCAACTTCCACACCGCCTCGGGGCGCTACCGGCCGTTCGCGGACCTCGCGCGCTCGGACGGCTTCCGCGTGAGCGCGGGCACGTCGGCCTTCACGCGCGAGTCGCTCGACACGTGCGACCTGCTCGTGATCGCGAACGCCGCGGGCGAGTTCGACCTGGGCGGAGCGAACGCCGAGCGCGACGCGTTCACTGCGGAGGAGTGCGCCGAGGTGCGCGCGTGGGTCGAGCGCGGCGGCGCGCTGCTGCTGATCGCCGATCACGCGCCCTTCGGCGCCGCGACCGCGACACTCGCGCGCGCGCTGGGCGTGGACCTTCGCAACGGCTACACGGCCGATCCGCTCCGCTGCGAGCGGGGCGCGGAGACGCTGGTGCACTACCGGCCCGGCGGCGGGCTCGACACGACGCACGCGATCGTGCGCGGGCGTGACGCGGCGGAGCGCGTGCGCCACGTGAAGACGTTCACCGGCGAATCCGTCGCCGGCCCGCCCGGCGCGGTGGCGCTGTGCGCGCTGAGCGACGAGGCCTACGACATGAAGATGTCGTACGCCGCGTTCCAGCGCGCGCGCGGGAAGGCGCCGAAGGAAGCGCGCGAGTCCGCGGCCGGCCGCGCGCAGGTGATCGCGTTCACGCTCGGCAAGGGCCGAGTCGTGGTGAGCGGCGAGGCCGCCATGTTCAGCGCCCAGCTCGCCGGTCCCGGTGGCGACTTCAAGATGGGCATGAACGAGCCCGGCCTCGACAACCGGCAGTTCGCGATCAACGCCCTGAGGTGGCTGGCGTGGAAGCTGTGAGCGGTCAGGCCGTCGGGGCCGGAGTCTCCGCCGCGGACGTTCCCGCCGCTTGCGTCATTCCCGACCACACGTCCCACTCCGGGCCGTACTGGCGCAGGAACATCGGGCCCCAGGCGCGGAACACGAAGTGCACGGGCAGCGTCACGACGGTGCCGACGTACGGGATCACCATGAGCACGATCCCGACGCAGCACGTGAGCAGCCCGGCGAGCAGCAGGCCGATTCCGGCGAGGATCGCGATCAGGACCGAGAAGAGCAGGTAGGCGACGAAGTCGCCGAAGCGCGAGAGCAGCAGCGGGCGGAAGCGTGCCCACGCGGCCCACGCGCTCTCGTCGTAGCGCCACATGAGCGGCACGACGAAGTCCTCGGTGAGCGCGCACACGACGAAGATCACCAGCGCGGCGACCAGCGCGAGCGCGATCCCGAGCGCGAGAGGTCCGATCATGACGTGCGACCAGCCGTGGCCGCCCAGGTACGAGGCGATGGCGTACCGCATCGGCACCAGCACGAAGCCGAGCGGAACCAGCCACGCGAAGCTGATCATGGCGTTCCACAGGAAGAGCGAGTTGCCGAGACGGCCGTTGCGGTGCCACGGGTCGAGGAACGCGGCGCGGCCGTGCACGACGTTCTCGAGGAAGACGAACTTGGCGCGGGCCGACACCCACGAGAGCACGAGCAGCAGGAGGGCGATCATGAGCAGCCCGGCGAGCACGAGCGCGACCATCGTGGGGTTCGCGAGGAAATCGCCCGCCCGCGAGGCGACGTCGGACATTTCGCTCTTCGAGGTCTTCCACTGCGAGCCGGCGGATCCGTTGTTGCTGGACAGGATGTCCGCCAGCCAGGCGCCGAAGCCCATCACGAACCACGACTCGATCGGGAACGGCGAGCGGAACAGCACCGCCTTCATGCGTGCCCAGGCGTGCTGGAGCGGCTCGGTGTAGGAAATCGTCACGGTTCCTCCGGCGAAGCGCGTTCACGTTCGAAGGCGCGAGGGATGCAGCATAGTGAGGCGGACGCGCCGCTCCAATCACTCGATTCGGCCCGGCCGCGCTCGCGCGGCACCGCGGCACGGCTATACTGCCGCGCCATGTCCGCTCCCCGTGCGCTCCTCGCCGCCGTCCTGCTCGTGCTCGTGTTCGGTCTCAGTACGTGGCTGCTCGCGCCACGGTTGCTGCCGGGCCTGCGCGACGACGCGCCCGAGGGCACCCGCACGCTGCCGGGCCTCGCCGGGGCGCAGGGCTGGCTGCACTCGCCGCCGCTCGACGACGCCGCGCTCGCCGGCCGGCCGGTCGTGATGCTGCTGTGGAGCGACACCGATCCGCGCGCGCTCGCGGCGCTGCCCGTGCTCGAGGCCTGGCGCCGCGCGTGGGAGCCGCACGGCGTGCGCGTGCTGGCGGTGCACGAGCCCGAGTTCGCGTTCGCCGCCGACAGCACCGTGCCCGGCGCGATCACGCGCGCGGCCTGCCCGACCGTTCCGGTCGCGCTCGATCCCGCGGGGCGGATCGCGATGGCGCTCGGCGGCATGACCGAGGGCGCGCGGCTGCTGGTGGCGGACGAGAAGGGCGCGATCGTCGTGGACACGGTCGGGACCCTGGCGCCGGCCGAGGACGCGCTGGCCGCGTGGTTCGAGCGCGCGCACCCGGGCGAGGCGCCCCCCCCGCGGCTCGCCCCGGCGCTGCCGGCCGGGGTGCGGAGCGTGCCGATCGGCGCGGGACTCGTGGCGCAGGGCCCGTTGACCGGGCTGACCGCGGGGGTCGAGCAGGTGTTCGTGGCGCCCATGCGCTACGAGGAGCAGGGGGCGGCGTGGGCGCCCTACCCGGTGGGGGGCTGGCGGCTCGAGCGTGAGGGGCTGGTCGCCTCGCGGGCCGGGGCGGCGAACTTCGTGAGCATCCGTTATAGTGCCGGCCGCGCCGGGGTGGTGCTCAGTCCGCCCGCGGGCGCGAGCGCGCGGGTGTGGATCCTGCGGAACGACCAATGGCCGCGCGCGCAGGATCGCGACGCCGACGTCGTCACGGACGGACGCGGCGCGGCCTGCATCGAGGTCCGCGAAAGCCGGCTGTACTGGTTCGATCGCGGCGAAGGCGAGCGTGTGGTGAAGCTGTCACCGGACGCCGCCGGAGTGACGTTTCACGCGTTCGTCTTCACGGACGCCCGCGCGAGCGGGCGCTGAGCCGCACCCCTACAGGAGTCCTCGCGATGCCGTTGTGCGTCTACCTTTGCTACACGCCGGGTTGCCAGACCAAGCTGGACCGCTGGATGCCCACCGCCGAAGAAGGCGCGGCGACCCGTTTCGAGTGCCCGCGCTGCGGTGTGGTCATGACGTGCGCCTGGACGGGCTCGCAGACCAAGACGCCGAACATGAAGGACGCGGCGCTCATCAAGCAGCGCGGCTGACGCGTCGCTCTCAGTGCGCGGCGAGCATCATGCGCAGCGTGAGCATGTGGCGTTCGATCGCCGCGCGATCCGCCGCTTCGGGACGCACGCGCAGGTAGTCCTCGAGCGAGGCGAGCGCGGCGCGATAGCGGTCGAGGTGGTAGAGCAGCAGGCCGCGATCGCGCAGTTCGGGCGGCGAGTCCGGGAACACCAGCAGCAACTGGTCCACGGCCGCGAGCGCGCCCGCGTGATCCCCTTCGCGCAGCCGCGCGACCTTCAGGTTGAGCAGCAGCCGCGCGACCATGTCGCGCCGCCCGATGGACCGCGTCATTCCGGGTTCGTAGCTCAGCGCTCCCTGCGACGAAGCGGC
This sequence comes from Candidatus Eiseniibacteriota bacterium, assembly GCA_044223135.1. Lineage (GTDB taxonomy): Bacteria > Eisenbacteria > RBG-16-71-46 > RBG-16-71-46 > RBG-16-71-46 > JBGAMH01. The sequence continues at coordinate 6,115 of JBGAMH010000233.1, forward strand.
GATCATGCGGCGGCAGTCGTCCTCGAGCACGGAACTGCCGTGATCGAACGGATCGAGCAGCAGGTCCGACTCCTCGCCGGCGAGCCGCACGAGGAAGTGGCCGGGAAAGCCGACGCCCTCGAACTGCATCCCGATGCGCCAGCCGAGCTCCATGAACAGGATGCCGAGCGTGAGCGGAATGCCGAGGCGGCGGTCCATGACCGAATGGAGCAGCGAGTTCTCGGGCGAGTAGTAGTCGTGCACGTCGCCGCGGAAGCCCAGCTCCTCGAACATGAACTGCCGGAGCGCCGCGAGGCGCTGCAGGCTCGTCGCGTCCGCGCCCACGCGTTCGGCGAGCGTCGCGGCCCACGCATCGAGCGTCGCCATGGCCGCGTCCACGTCGAGCGTCTCGTCGCGCTCGGCGGCCACGAGCAGCGCCGCGCGCGCGAGCTCGATGCGCTCGTCGTCGCGTCCGAGAAGTTCGGCGAACTGCGCGCGGATCACCGCGGGGTCGTGCATGGGAATTAGAAACTCCGCAAGGGTTACAGCGCCTCCGGCGCCTTCGGCGCCTCTTGGTTCGGCAACGCCGGCGACTCCGGCGGGCTCGGTGGCGCAACTGCGCCACAAGCTGCTCGACTGGTACCACCGGTTCCGCCGCGACATGCCCTGGCGCCGCACCCGTGACCCGTATCGCATCTGGGTCTCCGAGGTGATGCTGCAGCAGACGCAGGTCGCGACCGCGACACCGTACTACGAACGCTTCGTGAAGCGATTCCCCGACGTCGTCACGCTCGCCGACGCGCCGCTCGACGACGTGCTCGCCGCGTGGGCGGGGTTGGGTTACTACCGCCGCGCGCGGTTCCTGCACGAAGCCGCGCGTGTCGTCGCGCGCGAGCACGATGGCCGGGTGCCGACCACCGCCGCGGCGTTCGCGTCGCTGCCGGGCGTGGGGCGGTACACGGTGGGAGCCGTGCTCTCCATCAGTGTCGGGGCGCGCCTGCCGGTTCTTGATGGGAACGTCGGCCGCGTGTTCGCGCGCTGGACCGCGAGTCCCCTGCAGGCGAAACGTCCAGCGGACGCGAAGCGCCTGTGGGACATGGCCGGGGCGCTGCTCCCGCCCGCGGGGGGCGCGGCCTCGAGCGGCGACTGGAACCAGGCGCTCATGGAACTCGGCGCGACCGTGTGCACGCCGCGCGCGCCGCGCTGCGGCGACTGTCCCGGGCGCGCGCATTGCAAAGCGCACGCGGCGGGCACGCCCGAGGCGTTTCCCCCGGTCGCCTCGCGCCGCGTGGTGGTGACGCGGCGCCGCGCGGTCGCGCTGCTGCGGCGCGGCGGGGACGTGCTGGTCGCGCGCCGCGAGGGCGCGCTGCTCGATGGGTTGTGGGAGATGCCGGGCGTGGACCTGGCGCCCGGCGCGGACGC
>JBGAMH010000234.1:0-7590 GCA_044223135.1 Candidatus Eiseniibacteriota bacterium
CGCGTCGTCGAGTCCCGAGGGGTTCAGGTCCTCGGCGAACGGCGGAAGTTCGAACTCGCGAGCCCCGTTGGCGGGCGCGAGACTGGGCGTCGGTGTGCGGGCGGGCATGGGCTCGGGAGGCGTGAGTGTGAAGCCGGCGGGGGCGGACGTGACCGACGCGTCGGGCGTCGGCGTCGGGGCCGCAGAATACTCCGGCGCGGGCTCGCTCGTCAGCGATTCGCTGCCGCCGGCGGCGATTTCGTCCGCGGCGTCGGCGGGCGCGCTGTGGACAACGGTTGTGGAAAACTCGGGAAGTCCCGCTGCACGCGCGCGCGCCACGCCCGCGGCCAGCAGCTCGCCGCCGCCCTGCGCACGCTCGCGCTCCACGAGCCGGCGCAGCGACCTCGCGATGTCGGCCGCTTCGGAGCGCGGATCGCGCTCGGTCATCGCGTGCGCCCCGCGCGGCGGCTGCGCGTGCCGGCAGCGCGTTTCGCGCCGTTCACGCGCGGCTTCGCGGCGCTCGCGCGCTTCGCGGCCCTGCCGCGCGGGCGGCGCAGTTCGAGCACGCGATCCAGGATCGAGTCGGCCACGGCGCGCTTGCTGGCCTCGGGCAACTCGCGCGCGCTCTTCGCGTCCACCAGCGTGACGCGGTTGGTGTCGCCACCGATGCCGTGCTCGGGCGCGTTCAGCACGATCAGGTCGACGCCCTTCGCCTTCAGCTTGCCGCGCGCGTTCGCCACGCCGCGACTGGTCTCCAGCGCGAAGCCCACCAGCACCTGGCCCGCGCGGCGGCGCGCGCCGAGGCCGGCGAGGATGTCGGGATTCGCTTCGAGCTCCAGCGTCATCGCGCGGCTCTGGCGCTTGAGCTTCTCGCGGCTCGCCGCGCGCGGGCGGTAGTCCGCCACCGCGGCGGCCATCAGCACCACGTCGGCGTGCGCAGCCGCGGCGCTCATCGCCTGCTGCATCTCGGCGGCCGTGTGCACCGGCGCAACGGTCACGCCCCACGGCGTGTCCACGCTCATCGGCCCGGCCACCAGCGTCACGTCGGCGCCACGGTCGCGCGCGGCTTCGGCCAGCGCCACGCCCATGCGGCCGCTCGATCGGTTCGTGAGCACGCGCACCGGGTCGAGCGGCTCCTCGGTGCGCCCCGCGCCCACCAGCACGCGCACGCCCTTCAGGCTCTCGCGCACGGTCAGCAGGTCGGCCACGGCGTCCACGATCGCCGGCACTTCGGCGAGTCGGCCCGGACCCGACAGCCCGCTCGCGAGGTAGCCCTGGTCCGGCCCCACCATGCGGATGCCGCGCGCACGCAGCACGCGCACGTTGTCCTGCGTGGCGGCGGCGCGCCACATCTGCATGTCCATGGCGGGCGCCAGCAGCACGGGCGCGCGCGTGGCCAGCAGCAGCGCGGTGAGCGCGTCGGGCGCGGCGCCGTGCACCATGCGCGCCATCAGGTCGGCGGTGGCCGGCGCCACCACCACGGCATCGGCGACCTCGGCCACGTCCACGTGCTCCACGTGGCCACCCGCGCGCCGCGCCGATTCGAGCGGCAGGCGGAAGCGCGGCTTCTGGTCACCCCACAGCGTACTCACCACCGGGTTGCCAGTGAGCGCCTGGAACGTGAGCGGCGTCACGAACTCGCACGCCGCCGGGGTCATCACGGCGATCACCGTGGCGCCCTGGTCGCGCAGTCGGCGGACCAGCTCGCACGCCTTGTAGGCCGCGATGCCCCCCGACACGCCCACGACCACGACGCGGTCGCGCACGGGAACTACTCGAGCGGAGCTTCGGCGGGCGCGGGCGCCAGCACCGAAGGATCCTCGTAGAAGTACGGCACGTCGTCGTGGATCACGCGCTCGAGCGCCACGGCGGTCACCTTGCCGTGCAGCGTCTCGCCACTGCGGCGGATCCAGTCGTTCAGACGACGGGCCTCGCGCGCGGCCACGGTGGCCAGCTCGTACTTGCTCTTGCCCGGAGGCGGCACCAGCGAAGACAGCTTCATGAGTTCTCCATCGCGTGTCGGGCTCGTGTGTCGGTCGCGCCGTCCGCCCGGCCGGGGCGGCGCGCCGTGATCCCCGCGCACGCGGAGTGCGCGAGGCGTCGCGTCAGGGTTCGGCCCGCAGGCGTTTCACGCGCGCGCGCTCGGCGTCGTGGATGGCCAGCAGCGTGGCCACCGCCTGCTCCTTGTTGTCGTTCTGGATCAGGTAGTCGTAGTGCGTGTACTGCGCCAGCTCGCCCGGCGCGTTGTTGAGCCGCGTCTCCACCACGTCGGCCGCATCGGTGCCGCGCCGCTGCAGTCGCTGGCGCAGCGCCTCGAGCGACGGCGGGTACACGAACACGGTGACCGCGTCGGGGCGCACGCGCCGCACGCTCTCGCCGCCCTGCACGTCGATGTCGAGCACCACCACGCGGCCCTCGGCCATGTGGCGGTTCACTTCTTCCACCGGCGTGCCGTACAGGTGGCCGTGCACGGTGGCCGTTTCCAGGAAGTAGCTCTCGGCGCGCGCCTTCTCGAACTGCTCCGGCGTCACGAAGCGGTATTCCACGCCGTCGGTCTCGGTGTCGCGCCGCGGGCGCGTGGTGCTGGAGATCGCGAAGATGCAGTCGGAGCGCTGCTTGGTGAGCTCGTCCACCAGCGTGCCCTTGCCCGCGCCCGAAGGGCCGGTCAGCACCAGCAGGAATCCGCCGGGAACGAAGCGGAACGGAACGGAGGACGGGTTTGCCAAGGGAGCGCTCGTCATTCCACGTTCTGCACCTGCTCGCGCAGGCGTTCGATCTCTTCCTTCATCACGATCACGGCGTGGGCGATCTCGACGTCGTTCGCCTTGGAGCCGATCGTGTTGGCTTCGCGGTTCATCTCCTGCAGCAGGAAGTTGAGCTTGCGCCCCGCCAGCTCGGGCCCGTCGGCCAGGTGCTTGAACTGGTCCAGGTGCGCGTCCAGCCGCACGCACTCCTCGGTGCAGTCGAGCCGGTCGGCCAGCATCGCCACTTCCTGCGCGATGCGAATGGGATCCATCTCGACGTCTTCCAGCAGCGGCTTGATGCGCGCCACCATGCGCTCCTTGGCCTCGGCCGGGCGCAACGGCGCGCGCGCGGACACGCGCTCCAGCTCGGTGCGGATGATGTCGAGGCGCTTCTGCAGGTCGGCGGCCAGCGCCTTGCCCTCGCGGCCCTTCATGCCGTTCATGCTCTCGCAGGCCTTTTCCACCACTTCGCGCACCAGCGACCACATCTCTTCGTCGCCGATGGTGGACTGTTCCCACGTGAACAGGTCCGGCAAGTTGGCCAGCGTGCCCAGTTGCACGTCGCCCGACAGGCCGTAGCGGTCGCGAAGCTGCTGCATCAGCGCCACGTAGCGGTCGGCGACCGTCTCGTTGAGCTTGAGCACCTCGCCCGTGCCACCGGCGCCCGACCAGGTGATGGACAGGTTGAACTTGCCGCGGGAGAACCGGTCCTGCAGGAGCTGGCGGATCTGGTCCTCGAACAGCAGCACGCCCTTGGGCGCGCGCACGGAGACCTCGCAGAACCGGTGGTTCACGGAGCGAACCTCGGCGGTCAACCGGTGCCCGTTCTTCTCGAGCTCGGCCGAGCCATAGCCGGTCATGCTTCGGATCATGCGGGAACCTCCAGAGGGGGCTGCGGGGGGCAGGAAAGTACGGGAGCGGGCTTTGCCCCGTCAAAGCGGGCGCGGGCCCGAAAGGCCCACGGAGTGCGCGGGTTATGCGGGGTTCTCGCGTCTCGCGGGCCCCCCGACGACGGTGGCGGCCCCACCGGGCTCTCTAATGTAGCGGCCGGGGCTCAGGGCGACGGCGCGGCGGGCATTGCGGCGACGATCGAGGCGCGGTGGTGCAGGACCGCGCGGCCACCGCGGCGCTTCGCGGAGGCGTGACGCGATCCACCCGCGCTAGCGCGGGTGGACACGATGACGCAGCGACCGACGGCGCGACGCGCGCACACCCGAACACGCCCCGGGGCGTGTTGCGGGCGCACCATCGCAACGAGTTGCGGCGGCGGGCTGCCACGCCCCCCGGTTGCGCCTACTTCGCCGGGTGGCCGAACTGTTCGCGCAGCATCGCCAGCGGACGTTCGAGCGAGTCGCCCAGCGCCACCGAGCGGCGCAGGCCTTCGATCTTCTCCAACGCCAGCTGCATGCCCGCGCTGTCGCCCGCGGCCATCGACTTCATGCCGAACACGCGCGCCGTGTTGGCCACGTTGAGCCCCAGCATGTCGGCCGACACGCGGCGCACGGGGCTCTTGTCGCTGGCCGACGCCATCGGGCCGGCGAACGCCGCCGGGTCGATGCCGCGCACCGATGCCGCGAGCGCCGCGAAGTCCGCCACGCTGTCGGCCGGCGGCGCGATGTGCCAGCGCGGGCCCGCCAGGTGCGTGTGCATGAACGCGGCGTCGGGCCCCGCCAGGTGCGGCGACGCCACCGTGCCCGCCGCGTAGAGCGGCCGTGGGAACGTGCCCGCCAGCGCCTGCTGCCTCCACAGGTCGGTGATCAGCTCGCTCACGTACCAGGTGCGCCCGTCCTTCTGGACCGCGCCCGTGCTGTCGAGCGCGCCGCTCTGCACCGCCGGCGGCAGCGGCAGCCCGTACAGGCGCGCCACGTTGCGCGCGTACTCGCCCACGTTGAGCAGGGACAGGTTGACGATGACCACGTCGGGGCGCGTGCCCTGCGTCTGCACGATCTCGCACGGGAACGTGTCCATGTCGCCGTTGGTGAGCAGCACCGCGTTGGGCGGCAGCCCGTCGAGCAGCCAGCGACCCCACGCGGAACCCGCCGGCGTGAGGAAGCCCGCCTGGTGCATGCCCTGCAGCGCGGAACGGACCCCTGCGGTGTCGCCGGCAATGGACGCGTACAGGCGCAGGCCGATCCAGCCGTCGGCGTCGGGCGGCGTGGCGCGCGCGGCCGCCGAGTAGTGCGCCAGCGACGAGTCGCGGCTGGTGCCCTGCCACCCCGACTTGATCGGGTCGTACGTGGCGCCCAGCACGAAGTGCGCAAACCCCTGCCCCGGCGCCAGCGCCAGCGCCGCGCGAGCGAGCGCCACCGCCGAGTCGGGCTGGCCCTGGCGGCGCTTCGCGTCGGCGAGCCACGCGAGCGCCTCGGCGTTGCGCGGCTCGGTGCGCACCACCTGCGCGAACGCGACGGCCGCGCTGTCGACTTCCATTCGGAGGTACTGCGCCACGGCGGCATCGAGCGCGGCCGAGTGGCGGGGCTGCTGCGCGCACGACGCGAGAAGGGCGGCTGCGAGTGCGGCGAGGCACGAGACGGCGGAACGGCGCCTCATGGGCATGGCTCCTTGGAGGGAGTGCGAACCCGGTCGGCGGGGAGTGGACACCCGCGGCCGCAACCGGCGCAAGGAAGGAGGGCTGACCTGGGGGAATGACCACGCGGGCGCTGGCCCGCCTGGTCGCTGAAGTGTCAGCCCTCGATGTGCATACGCTTCATCTTGGTGATGAGCGTGGTGCGCGACATGCGAAGCAGCCGTGCCGCATCGGCTTTGACCCACTGCGACTTCTCGAGCGCCTCGATGATGCGCTGGCGCTCCTTGTGGAGCAGCTCTTCTTCGAGACTGGCGGGCGCCGTCGCCGCCGTGGCGCGACTGGGCGCGGGCACCTCGCGCGGCATCAGCGTGTGCACCGTGCGCGCCGAGACGATCAGGCGCTGCATGGTGGCCGCGAGCTGGCGCACATTGCCCGGCCAGGGGTTCGAGACCAGCCGGTGCATCGCCTCCGGGCTGATCGTGACGCGCTTGTTGTACATGCCGCAGAACTTGTCGAGGAAGTGCTCCACCAGGAACTCGACGTCTTCCCCGCGCTGGCGGAGCGGCGGAATCTCGAACATCGCGTGGCTCAGGCGGTAGTAGAGGTCGGCACGGAAGCCATCGCCCGCCTCCATCTGCGCACGATCGCGGTTCGTCGCGGCCACGACGCGCGCGTCCACCTGCACCGAGGCGGTGCCGCCCACGCGGCGGATCTCGCCCAGTTCGAGCACCCGGAGCAACTTGGCCTGCAGGTCCACCGACATCTCCCCGATCTCGTCCAGGAAGATCGTGCCGTTGTCGGAGAACTCGAAGAGCCCCTCCCGGTCGCGCACCGCGTTGGTGAACGCGCCCTGCGTGTGACCGAAGAGTTCGCCCTCCACCAGAGTGTCGGGAAGCGCGCTCGCGTTGATCGGAACGAAGCGCCCGCGGCGGCCCGACAGCTTGTGCACGCCCTTGGCGACCAACTCCTTGCCCGTGCCCGACTCGCCCAGGATGAGCACCGGCAGGTCGCTTGCCGCGACGCGGGCCACTTCTTCGAGCATGTCGATCATGATCTTGCTGCGCGTGACCATGCCGAACTGCTCGTAGATCCACTGCCCGCGGCGGCGCAGGTCGGCGATCTCGCGCGGACGCCGCAGCGGCTTGGGCTTGGCCGTGACTTCGAGGTCCACCACGGCGCCCTCGCGCTGCATCAGGTCTTCGAGCGCGGCAAGGCGCTTGCGCGATTCCTCCAGCTTGCCCGCGGCGCCGATGTTCTCGAAGTACGTGGCCGCGTTGCGGTAGGCCTCGTGCGCGCCGTTCAGGTCGCGATACGCGCCCGCGTGCTCGCCGCAGATCCAGTCCGCGTAGGACATCCAGAGCTTGCCCCACTCGTAGGGCGTCTCGATGTCCTCGTACGCCGCGAAGCCCTTGTCGAAGGTGCTCCGAGCCTCGTCGTGGCGGCCCAGGGCGCCGAGCGCGAGCGCGAGGATGCGATAGGTAGCCGCCTCTTCGTAGCGGTCGCTGATCTCGGTGCAGTGCGCGATGGCCTCTTCAGCTTCGTGCCGAGCGCGCTCGTGCTTGCCGAGCAGCAGGAAACACTCGGCCCGCCGGCGCCGAAGCTCCGCGACGATATCGCCACGGGGGGCAAGGGCGAAGGCAGTTGGCCAAAGCCGGTCGAAGGCAGCTTGTGCAGCTACAACATCCCCCCCCTCGAGCAGGACGTCGCCAGCGAACTCGTCTTGCAGAAGGTCGGGGCGGCTTCCCTTAAGTCCCTGAGTCGTGGGCATTTCGCCTTGAAGTGAAGCAGAAGCCTCGTTCAGGCGACCCAAGTGGATCTCCACCAATCTCTTGAGCAACACAGCAAGCGCTTGCTGGTGGCTTGCCTCGCGAAGCTTGGCATCAGCGACGCAGCCCACCGCGAGCTCGTGGGCGGTCGATAGGCGACCGCGCTTCCAAGCGGCCAATGCCTGCGCCCGACGTGCATCATTGAGCTTGGAGAGGTAGCCCGCCCGCTCAAACACCGAGGCGGCGTCGGCGGCGTACTGTTCTGCAAGCGTCCAACGACACTGCTGCCGCTCAACGAATGCGAGATTCAACAGGGCGAATCCCGACCAGATCTCGGCGCCGACTCGGCGCGCGGACACGATTGCATCCATCGCCATGCCACGCGCGGCCTCTCTGTCTCCGAGATTGAGGTAGACGACTGACAGGTTCGTCGCACACCGGGCCGTTAGAACGGAATCGGGAAGTGCTAGGAGTTGACGTCTCACCGACAGGAGGATTTCTAGTCCTTCTGCGTTTCGGTGAAGGTGCGCAAGGCAAATGCCTTCAAGGATGCGCCAACCCTGAAGTTCGCCACACG
>JBGAMH010000235.1:0-7572 GCA_044223135.1 Candidatus Eiseniibacteriota bacterium
CGTCGCGCTCCACGCTGAAGGCCGCCGCGGCATCGATGCGGCCGCTGCGCTTCGAGGGCAAGTACCGCGTGTGCGCGGACTGCCACACGTCGCCGCACGGCAGGCAGTTCGACGCGCGCAAGGACAAGGGCGCCTGCGAGAGCTGCCACGGCGTCGACGCGTTCGCGCCGGCGGTGAAGTTCGTGCACAACCGCGATTCGGCCTACAAGCTCGAGGGGGCGCACGCGAAGGCGGCGTGCGCGTCGTGCCACATTCCGCAGACCGGCGCCGACGGCAAGCCGGCCGTGATCTATCGCCCGCTGTCCTCGAAGTGCGAGGACTGCCACGGCATCACCACCCCCGCCCTGCCCGAAACGAAGCGTTCCTCGTCGGTGGTCTCCCACGACCGGCCGGCGCTGTTCGCGTTCACGACCCACGAGGTGACCCATGCCCAGGATCGTTGACGGACTGCGCTCGTTCCCCCGGAATCGCGCGATCGCCTTCGCCCTCGCGCTGCTGCCGCTGCTGGCCATCGGCACGGCGTCGCTCGCCGCGCTGCGAACGAAGGTGGACAACCCGCACGGCGCCGACTTCCGCGAGGAATGCGCCCTGTGCCACAGCGCGGAAGGATGGAAGCCCGCCAAGGTGAGCACGCGCTTCGACCACGGCAAGTACGGCTTCCGCCTGGACGGCGCGCACGCGGCCGCCGCGTGCATGAGCTGCCACACCACGCTGCAGTTCAAGCAGTCGAAGACGCAGTGCCAGTCGTGCCACGAGGATCCGCATCGCGGCGAGATGGGCGTGGACTGCTCGCACTGCCACGGCTCGCGCAGCTTCACCGACCGCGCGCCGATGGTGCGCGCGCACCAGCTCACGAACTTCCCGCTCAGCGGCAGCCACGCCTCGCTCGACTGCGAGTCGTGCCACAAGCCCACCGCGCAGGGTCGCATGCAGTTCGTGAACACGAAGGCCGACTGCCAGAGCTGCCACATGGAGCAGTACCGCTCCACGCGCGAGCCCGACCACGCCGCCGGCGGATTCCCGACGACGTGCCAGACGTGCCACTCCACGCTCACGTGGGACACGGCGAAGTTCAACCACGACCGCACGGGCTTCCCGCTCACCGGCGCGCACCGCGCCGCGGCGTGCGCGAACTGCCACCTGAACGGCCGTTACGCCGGCACCGCGAGCACGTGCCAGTCGTGCCACATGACCGACTACGACGGCGCCACGCCGAACCACGCCTCGTCCGGCTTCGCGGCGAGCGCGTGCGCGACGTGCCACAACACCACCTCGTTCGCGGGCGCCACGTTCGACCACAACAGCTCGTCGTTCCCGCTGACCGGCTCGCACCGCACCGCCACCTGCAACAGCTGCCACTCGAGCGGTGTCTACAACGGGCTGAACACCGCCTGCCAGGCGTGTCACATGACCGATTACAACGCCGCCACGCCGAACCACGCCGCGTCCGGCTTCGCGGCGAGCGCGTGCGCGACGTGCCACAACACCACGTCGTTCGCGGGCGCCACGTTCGACCACAACGGCACGTCGTTCCCGCTCACGGGGGCGCACCAGGCGGCGGCGTGCAACAGCTGCCACTCGAGCGGCGTGTACAACGGGCTGAACACCGCCTGCCAGTCGTGTCACATGGCCGACTACAACGCCGCCACACCGAACCACGCGTCGGCCGGCTTCGCGGCGAGCGCGTGCGCGACCTGTCACGGCACGACCACGTGGACCGGCGCCACGTTCAACCACAACACCACGTCGTTCCCGCTGACGGGCGCGCACACGACCGCCGCGTGCAGCAGCTGTCACTCGAGCGGCGTGTACAACGGGCTGAACACCGCCTGCCAGTCGTGCCACCTGACCGAGTACAACTCCGCCACGCCGAACCACGCCGCGGCCGGTTTCGCGGCCAGCGCGTGCGCGACGTGCCACAACACCACGCAGTGGTCGGGCGCGACGTTCAACCACGACGCGAGCTGGTTCCCGATCTACTCGGGCCGGCACCGCACCGTGTGGGGCACGAACTGCGCGACCTGCCACACGAACAGCAGCAACTTCGCGGTGTTCACCTGCCTGTCGTGTCACCCGCACGACGACCGCGCGGTCACCGACTCGCACCACCAGGGTCGCTCGGGATACAGCTACGACAGCAACGCGTGTTACCGCTGTCATCCCACGGGGAGGGCCGGCTGATGCGCCGCGTCGCCACATCGTTCGTCCTGCTGCTCGCGCTCGTGTCCGCGGCGCGCGCGGCCACGACCACGTTCTCCACGCGACCCGGCGTCGTGAAGCCCGCCACGCCATCGGCGGCGGACACCGCGAAGCCCGCGCCGCCCGCACCGGTGGCCACGCGCGCCGACTCGGCGCGCGCCGACAGCGCACGCGCCGCCGCGGCCGCCGCAGCGAAGCGCGCCCCGGCGCCGTCCGCGCCTGCGCCCGTCGCGCCCGCGACGAAGCCGGCCGCCGCGCCCGTTCCGGTGCCCACCGCGCCCACGGCCGTGGCGAAGCCGCCGGTCTCGCTGCCGACGCCCACCGTGGCCGGCAAGCCGAGCACGCCGGCGCCGGTCGCCGCGACGCCGGTCTCGCCGGTCGCGAAGCCGGCCGCGGTCCGCGCGCCCGAGACGAACGCTCCCGCGACCGCGGCACCCACGGCCTCCGCGGCACCGACCGGTCCCGCGACCGCCGGCACCGCGTCGGCCGCGCCGGCGACCGACGCACCGAAGCCCGCGGCGGCGATGCTCGCAGCCCGTCCGGCCGGCACGCCCGGCGCCACGCGCATCACCTACGTGGCCGGCACCACGGCGTACCTCGACGCGGGCCGGCTCGAGGGCCTCGAAGCCGGCGACTCCGTGACCGTGACACGCGACGGCGCGACGGTGACGCGGCTGCGCGTGGCGGTGGTCTCGAGCCATCGCGCCGCGTGCGACACGCTGTCCGCGAGCGCGCCCGAACTGCGCGTGGGCGACGCCGTGCGCTTCACGCCGCGTGCGCTGGCGAAGGCGTCCGGCGACTCCACGGGCCCGGTCGCGGCACGTACGTCGCGCCGCACGAGCGCGTCGCGCCTGCGCGGCCGCCTCGGTGGCCGCTGGCAGATGGTGCGCACCGACCCCGGCGACGGCTCGGGCGTGTTCTCGATGTCGCAGCCGTCGCTGGACCTGCGCGTGGACGGCACGAACCTCGCCGGCAGCACGATGGACCTGGCGGTGGACGTGCGCACGCGCAGCACGCGCCGCACGGCGCTCGGCAACACCGAGACGGACTCCTACTCGCGCGTCTACCGCGCGTCGTACGCGGTGCACGACTCGCGCAGCCGCAAGCGGCTCACGCTGGGCCGCCAGAGCTCGGCCGTGCTGTCCACGATCAGCCTGTTCGACGGCGCGCTCGCGGAGTACACCGGCGACCGCGTGTCGGTGGGTGCGTTCAGCGGCACGCAGCCCGAACCCATGCACATGACGTTCTCGGGCGACGTCCTCGAGCACGGCGCGTACGTGGAGCTGCACCAGAAGCCGCAGCAGCAGCGGCGCTGGTCCGCGGCGGTCGGCGCGGTGACGTCGATGCACACGGGCCAGGCGAATCGCGACTTCCTGTTCGCGCAGTCGAGCTGGATGTCGAAGGGCTTCATGGGCTGGCTCACGCAGGAAGTGGACTGGAACCGCGGCTGGAAGCGCGGCGCCGGCGAGTCGGTGCTGTCGCCCACGAGCACGTTCCTGTCGATGCGCGTGCCGTTCGGCGAGCGCGTGGCGGTGAACAGCGGTTTCGACAACCGGCGCAACGTGCGGCTGTACCGCGACCGCGAGACGCCCGAGACGTCGTTCGACGACCACTACCGGCAGGGCGCGTGGGCGGGCCTGTCGGTGCAGCCCGCCTCCAAGCTGCGCGTGTCGGGCGAGCTGCGCCGCAACGACGGCAGCGAATCCGACCGCGCGACCTCGTGGAGCGCGTCCGCCGAGGCGTGGCGGCTGACCGCGCTGCAGCTCACGCTGCGCGCGCGCACGTCGCGCTACGACGGCAGCACGCAGGACAGCCAGCTCCACTCGTTCGGGATCGGCCTCGACCCGCATCCGGGCTGGCACTCGGAACTCGGCGGCGGCCTGCGCATGACCGACGACGCGCTGTCGCTGGGCACCGAGCGCGAGGGCTGGGAGAGCGCGAGCCTCGACGTGAGCCTGGCGCGGCGCTGGTACGCGAACGCCTCGGTCGAGCACAACCACGGCGACGCCGGCACCACGTGGCAGCCGTTCGCCGGCCTGTCGGTGCGATTCTGACCGCACGACGGGCACGCGGGCCCGGCCCCGGACGCGACCACCCCGGTCGCGTTCGGGGCTGGCCACGGGCGAGGCGCTCCGGGTAACCTGCGTTCACATGCGAGCGACCCTTCTTGCTCTCCGCGGTCCGTCGCTCCTGGCGTTCGCCCTGCTCGTGCTGGGCGCGGACGCCCCGCGGCCGCGCGTCGCGACCCCGCCTCCCGGCCCGCGCTTCGCCCCGCCCGCGCACGGCGTGCTGTTCGCCGACGACTTCTCGCACGGGCTCGCGCGCTGGCAGACGGACGACTCCGACGTGTGGACCACGCAGGCCGGCCTGCTGCGCGCGGACCTCCCCGACCAGAAGCAGGTGCGCTCGTTCCTGTACGCCGGCGACGAGTCGTGGACGAACTACGCGCTCGACCTGGACGTCTGCATGATGCGCGGCGTCGACAAGGGCGCCGCCGTGCACGTGAAGGGACAGTCCGCGGTCGCGGTGGACCTGCGCGGCCCGGGCTACCAGGACGTCGTGATGTACCGGCGCGAGTGGCCGCTCGGCAAGGCGTCGGCGGTGAACGGCAACGGCATGTGGAACCACCTGCGCATCGAGGCGCAGAACGGGCAGTACCGCGTGTGGGTGAACGGCGAGCTGAAGCTGCGCCACACCGACAAGCGCGCCTCGGACGCGCCGCCCCCCTCGGGGCGCATCGCGCTGCCCGCGTACACGGGTGGCGCCGGCCAGTGCACCGTGTTCTACGACAACGTGGTGGTCACGGCCCTGCCGTGAGCCGCGCGCCCCGGCGTCCGCGTTCCGCGCCCGACGCCGCGGCGCCCCCGCCCCCCGGCGCCGCCGCGCTCGCGGCGTGGGCGCCGTTCGCGATGGCCGTGCTGGGCGCATTCGCGCCGCTCGCCGTGCTGCGCGAGGAGTGGCGCGGGCTCGGCACGCTGTCGTTTCCCGTGGACGACGCGTGGATCCACCTGACCTACGCACGCAACCTGGCCCAGCACCTGTCGTGCACGTACTTCCCCGGCACGCCACCTTCGGCGGGCTCCACCGCGCCGCTGTTCACGCTGCTCGAGGCGCTCGCGCTGCGCGTGACGGGGCACGGCACCGCGGTGGCGCTCGCGCTGGGGTTCGTGTTCCACGCGGCGTTCCTCGGCGTGTTCGCGGCGTGGGCGCGCCGGCGCCTGGGCCCGGCGTGGGCGACGCTCGCGGTGGCGGTGGTCGCGCTCGACGGCCGGCTGGTCGCGCTGTCGGTGTCGGGCATGGAGACGAGCCTGTTCGTGCTGCTGGGCACGCTGGCGCTGCTCGCGCACGACGCGCGCCGGCCACTCGCGCGCGGCGTGGCGCTGGGGCTGGCCGCATGGACACGGCCCGATGGCCTGCTGCTCGCGGCGGCGCTCGGCGTGGACGCGCTGCTGTCGCGCGGCGACGGGGCCGGGCGTCCGTCGCGGCGCGACACGCTCGCGGGGCTCGGCGCGTTCGCGGCGCTGGTCGCCGGGTGGATGGCGTGGAACACGGCGATCGGCGGCACGCCGCTGCCCGCCACGTTCGCGGCGAAGGTCGCGTTCTACGGCGCGATGTCGCGCACCGCCTTCGTCACGGGCGACGTGGCGCGCACGTTCGCCAGCGGCGGCTGGCTGCTGCTGGCGCCGCTCGCGGCGGTCGCGATCGTGCGTGAAGGGCGCCTCGCGCTCGCGCGCGTGCCGTCGCCCGTGCGCGCGGCGCTCGGCGCGGCGCTCGTGCTGCCGCTCGCCTACGCGGTGCTGCTGCCGTTCTCGCACCGATTCGAGCGTTACCTGGCGCCCGCGCTGCCGCCGCTCGCGATCGTGGCGCTGGCGCAGGTGCGTGACGCGTGCACACGGTGGCCGCGCGTGCGAGTCGCCGCCGGCCCGTTCGCGGCGGCCGTGCTGGGCCTGCACGCGCTGGCGTTCGCGGGCACGGGCGCGATGGTGACCGACTTCGTTCGGATGCACCGGGACGTGCACGTGCGCGCGGCGCACTGGATCGCGGAACGCACGCCCCCCGGTGCCGTGATCGCCACGCACGACGTGGGGGCGCTCGGCTGGTACGGGAACCGGCGGATCGTCGACGTGGTCGGGCTGGTCACGCCGGGCATCGCGCCGCACCTGCGCCGGCCCGACTACCTGTCGTGGCTGCGCGGCGAACTCGACCGCCGGCACGTCACGCACGTGGCGTCGCTCGACGAGTGGCTGCCGGTGGAGGGCGTCGAGCCCCTGTTCTCGACCGGTGCGAACGCGGACGCGATGCGCTTGTACGCATGGGGCCCGGCGGCGCACCTGGTGGAGCCCCGCGTGCGGGCCATGCAGAACGCCGCGCTCGAAGCACTGCGCGCGGGTGACTTCGGAGAGATGGTCGCCCGACTCGAGCAGGCACGCGCGGCGGACCCGGCTTCCCCGCGCACGTGGACGCTGCTCGGGATGGTCGCGGGCCGCACTGGCGCGCCCGACCGGGCGATCGAGGCGTTCCGCGAGGCGCTGCGGCTGGCGCCCGGGGCGCGCGACGCGCGCATGGGGCTGGCGATGGCGCTCGCGGCCTCCGGCCGGAGGACGGAAGCGCGCGCGGTGGCGGACTCGCTGGCCGCGGAGGCGCCGGGCCTGCCCGGCCTGGCCACGCTGCGCGATTCGCTGGCCGGACGTTGACGCCGGCGCTGGCGGCGTGCGAACGGCTGCCGCTATTGTGCGTCGTCAGGAGGAGTCCCCGATGCGTCGCTGGCTGTTCGTGTTGTCCATCGTGTTGTGCGCCGCGCCCGCCCGCGCGGCCGAGCTGCGCCTGGGCGCCGCCGGCGACCTGCAGGGCCCGGTGCGCGAGCTGACCGCGGCGTTCGAACGGCTCTATCCCGAGGTGAGCGTGCGCACCACGTTCGCGCCCGCCGAGTCGCTGTTCGCGCGCGTGCAGGCGGACACGTCGTTCGACGTGCTGGTGACCGCGGACTCGGTCGGCACCGCGCGCATGGACAAGAGCGAACTGCTGCGACCCGGGACGCGCGCCACGTTCGCGTACGGCCGCGTGGCGCTGTGGGCGCGCAAGCCGGCGGCGAAGTACCTGCCGAAGGCGGGCCTCGTGACGCTGGCCACCGCCGAGGTGCGGCGCGTGGCGATGCCGAATCCCGCGACGTCCGCGATCGGTCGGCTTTCGCAGGCCGCGCTCGAGCGCGCGAAGCTGTGGCCGCAGGTGAAGAACAAGTGCGTGTACGCCGACGACGACGCGACCGCCGCCGAGCTGGCGCTGGCCACCACGCAGGCCGCGATGCTGTCGAAGGGTGTCGCCGAGAGCCCGGCGATGAAGCGCGCCGGGCGCGTGTGGGTGGTGCCCGACTCG
>JBGAMH010000236.1:0-7531 GCA_044223135.1 Candidatus Eiseniibacteriota bacterium
GGCCCCGGTCGGAATCGGCCGCCCGCGCGCGCCGCGCGGCGATCGACGCGCACCAGCGAACCCGTCACCGACCTCGCCGCCGGCGCGTCCAACGCGCGCGCGGACTTCCGACGGTGAAACCCGGCGAGAACGTGGTGCGCCGCCGGGCCACGCGCCGCTATGCTCCACTCGCCATCCCCCTCGATCGGCGTCTGATCCGCTTCCAGGAACACCAGGAGACGCGCCGAGACCCCGTCGGACCTCGCCACGGTCTTCCACGATCTCGAAGGTCGCATCACCGCGCTCGATCTCGGCGCCGAGCACCTTCTGGGCTACCTCGCGGTTTCCGGGGCGACTCCCCGCTCCGAGTCACTCATCCCGCAGCAGCTGCGCGCGTCGGAGTCCGACCGGTTCGGGCGCGTCGCCCGGGGCGAGGCGCTGCCGGCCGTGCGCACGCAGCGACGGACGAGCGCCGGCGACGCGGTGCGGGTGTGGTCGTCGCTCACCCCGATCCGCGACGCGAACGGCGCCGTGATCGGCATCGCCGAGGCGCTGCGCCGCGAGGCGTCGGCCGCTCCTCCGTCGCGCGAGCCCGGCCCGGTCGGCGGCGGGCCCGGCCACGCACCCACCGAAGATTCGGTGCGCCTGAAGCTGGCGCTCGAAGCCTCGCGCATGGGCGTGTGGGAATGGCGCATGACGGACGACCGGCTGTTCTGGTCGCCCGAGTGCCTGGAGTTGCTCGGCCGGAGCGAGTTCGGCGGCCACCTGCAGGACTTTCTCGACCAGGTCCATCCCGAGGACGCCGGGCCGCTGATGCTGGCGGCCCGCGAGGCGGCGGATCTCGGCCAGACGTTCCGGCGGGAGTTCCGGATCTTCCGCGGGGACGGAACGCTCCGATGGGTGGAGAACGTCGCGCACACCGACCGCGACGCCGACGGCCGGCCGCTGCGCATGCTCGGCACCATCCGCGACGTCACGGATCAGCGCCTGACGGCGGCGCACCTCGACGCCGAGCAGGAGCGCCTGCGCGCGATCGCCTCGGTCTCCCCGGCCGTCCCCTACTCGTTCCACATCTCGGCCGACGGCGCGACGTCCCTTCCCTACTTCGGCGCGGCCCTGGCGGACCTCTTCGGCATCGACCAGGAGGACGTGCGCCTGGGGGGGGCCGCGGTCTTCCGGCACATCGCGCCGGAGGACATCGAACCGGTGCGGGCCAGCATCCAGGAATCGGCGCGCACGCTCGCGCCGTGGCACTTCGAGTGGCGCCACCTGCATCCCGCGAGGGGCGAATCGTGGATCGAAGCGTTCTCCTCCCCCGTGCGCGACGCCGACGGCGGCACCACGTGGCACGGCGTCGTGCAGGACGTCACGGAGCGTCGGCGCGCGGCCACCACGCTGCGCCGCTGGGGAGACGCGTTCGAGCACTGCGCGCACGGCATCGCGATGGGAATCCCGGCGAACAACCGTTTCCTCGCGTGCAACCCCGCGTACGCCCGGCTTCTCGGCTTCGCCGTCGCGGAGATGGAGGGACGCGCGATCCTCGACTGCTACGTGCCGGAGGACCGTGACCGCGTGCTGCAGCTGATCCAGCGCGCCGACCGCGAGGGACACGTGCAGTACGAAGCGCGCATGCAGCACCGGGACGGGCGCCCGATCCCGGTGCAGGTCGACATCGTGAGCGTGCGCGACTCCGCCGCGCGCCCCGTCTATCGCATCGCCACCGTGCAGGACATCACGCGCCGGCAGGACGCGCTGTCCCAGCTGCACGCGCTCTCGGACTGGCTGCAGGCGATCCTCGGCTCGTCGCCGGTCCCGATCGTGGCCATGGACCGCGGCGGCACGGTGCTGCTCTGGAACCCGGCCGCCGAGCGCCTGTTCGGGTGGACGAGCGACGAGACCATGGGCCACGCGAACCCGGTCGTGCCGCTGGGCGGCGCCGACGTCGCCGAGGCGGCTCGCCGCCGCGTGCGCGAGGCCGAGTCGTTCGACGGCCTGGTGCAGGAGAGCCTCACGCGGGACGGCCGGCGGCTGACGCTCGGCGTGTCCGCGGCCCCGCTGCGGGACCGCGGCGGGCGCGTGATGGGCAGCGTGCACACGTTCCTCGACCTGACGCCGCACGTCCGCGCCCAGCAGGCGCTGCGCGAGAGCGAGGCGCGGTTCCGCGAACTGGCGGACAACATCCGCGAGGTGTTCTGGCTGACGGACGTGCCGAAAGGGCGGATCGAGTACGTGAGCCCGGCGTACGCGACGATCTGGGGACGATCGTGCGAGTCGCTCGAGCGGTCCCCGATGGACTGGGTGGAGGCGCTGCACGCCGACGATCGCGAGCGCATCCGCGAGGCGGCGGCCACCAAGCAGGCCGCCGGCACGTACGACGAGGAGTACCGGATCGTGCGCCCCGACGGCACGGTGCGGTGGATCCGCGACCGGGCGTTTCCCGTGCGCGACGCCGACGGGCGCGTCATCCGCGTCGCCGGCGTCGCCGAGGACGTGACCGAGCGCCGGGAGCTCGAGGCGCGGCTGCGCCAGCACCTCAAGATGGAGTCCGTGGGGCAGCTCGCGGGCGGAGTCGCTCACGACTTCAACAACTTCCTCACCGTGATCTCGGGCTGCGCCGAGCTGCTCGAGATGGCCGCGCCCGACTCCGACCGCTCGCGCGAGCTGCTCGGGGAGATCCGCGCCGCCACGGATCGCGCCGGCTCGCTCACCCGGCAGCTGCTCGCGTTCAGCCGGCAGGACATCGTGGAACCGCGCGCGATCGACCTGAACGCCATCGTGCGCGAGACCGAACGGCTGCTCCGCCGCGTGCTGCGCGAGGACGTGTCGCTGGTCACCGCCCTCGACGACTCGATCGCGTCCATCCGCGGCGACGCCGGCCAGTGGGCGCACGTCCTGCTGAACCTGGCCGTCAACGCGCGCGACGCCATGCCGGACGGCGGCTCGCTCGCGATCGCCACGCGCGCCGCCACCACCGCCGAGCTGGCGTCGCTCGCCAGCGACACCCCGCCCGGTGCGCGTTACGTGTGCCTGTCGGTCGCGGACACGGGCGAGGGCATGAGTCCCGAGATCCGCCAGCGCATCTTCGAGCCCTACTTCACCACGAAGGGGCTCGGCCACGGCACCGGGCTCGGCCTGTCGGTGGTGCACGGCGTCGTCACCCAGGGGGGCGGGTTCATCGACGTGCGGACGGCTCCCGACGAGGGCACGACGATCCGGATCTTCATGCCGGCGATCGATGCCGCGCCCATGAAGGAGCCGGTCCGGACGCGGTCGGCCACGCGACCCCGGCACGAGACGATCCTGGTGGTGGAGGACGAAGAGGGCATCCGCCGGGTCGCCTCGCGCGTGCTCGAGACCCAGGGCTACCGCATCCTGCTGGCGGAAGACGGCGTCGCGGCGCTCGAGCTGCTCGACCGCTGGGACGGACCGCTCGACCTGCTGCTGACCGATGTCGTGATGCCGCGCATGGACGGGCGCCAGCTCGCCGAGCAGGTGCGACAGCGCTTTCCGAACCTGCGCGTGATCTACACGAGCGGCTACACGGACGACGCCGTGCTGCGCCGCGGCGTGCGCGAATCCGAGGTCGCGTTCCTGCCCAAGCCGTACGTGCCCGAAACGCTGCGCACCCGCATCGCCGAGGTGCTGGATCGCGCCTGAGGCCCGGGCGTCCCGCCCGGCGCGGGCCGCCGCGGCCGCCCGCCCGCCCGCCGCGAAGCCCCCGGGCACGCTCCCGGGGGCTTCGCGTCGTTCGGACGATCGAGGATCAGCCGCGCTGCTCGACCGGCGCGTACGGCCGCAGCGGCGCACCCGTGTAGATCTGGCGCGGACGGCAGATCTTGAAGTCCCGGTCGCGGCGCATCTCGAGCCACTGCGCGATCCAGCCCGGCATGCGTCCCATCGCGAACAGCACCGTGAACATGTTGACCGGGATCCCGAGCGCCTTGTAGATCACGCCCGAGTAGAAGTCCACGTTCGGGTAGAGCTTGCGGCTCACGAAGTAGTCGTCGCGCAGCGCGATCTCCTCGAGCTTGAGCGCGATCTCGAGCAGGTTGCTCGACACGCCCACGCGCGCGATCACGTCGTTGCACGCCTTCTTCAGGATGGCCGCGCGCGGGTCGTAGCTCTTGTACACGCGATGGCCGAAGCCCATGAGGCGGGCCGTGTCGTTCTTGTCCTTGGCGCGGAACATGAACTTCTCGGCGCTGCCCTCGTTCGCCTCGATCTCGTCGAGCATCTCGATGACCTGCTGGTTCGCGCCGCCGTGCAGCGGGCCCCAGAGGGCGCTGATGCCCGCGGCGATGCTCGCGAACAGGTTCGCGCGCGAACTGCCGACCATGCGGACCGTGCTGGTGGAGCAGTTCTGCTCGTGATCGGCGTGCAGGATCAGCAGCAGGTCGAGCGCCTTCGCGAGCACGGGGTCGACCACGTACTCCTCGCACGGCGTGCCGAACATCATGTACAGGTAGTTCTGCGTGTACTCGAGCGAGTTCTTCGGGTACATGAACGGCTGCCCGATCGAGTGCTTGTACGAGTAGGCCGCGATCGTGGGCATCTTCGCGATCAGCCGGACGATCGCCTCGTGCAGCGTGCGGTCCGACTCCGGCTGCTGGTAGAACGTGGCCAGCGCTCCGACGGCCGCCGAGCACACCGGCATCGGGTGCGCGTCGGTGGGCATCGCCTCGAAGAAGCGCTTCATGTTCTCGTTCAGCATCGTGTGGTGCGCGATCTCGTCCTGGAACGCCCGCAGCTCCGCGGACTTCGGGAGCTCACCGTGGATCAGGAGCCAGGCCACCTCGAGGAAGCTGCTCTTCTCGGCCAGCTCGTCGATGGCGTACCCGCGATAGCGCAGGATGCCCTTCTCGCCGTCGATGAACGTGATCGCGCTGCGGCACGAGCCCGTGTTGCCGTAGCCCGGATCCAGCGTGATGGCGCCGGTCTGGTTGCGCAGCTGCTGGATGTCGATCGCCAGCTCGCCCTCGGTTCCGATCACGGTCGGCAACGTGATGGACTTCCCGTCGATCACCACACTGGCTTCGGTCTTCTTCTCCACCGTCGGCGTCGCCATGACTTCTCTCCCTGCAGTGCTCGAGGCACTGCGCCCGGGCAGTCGCTCGGAGGCGGCCACCGTTCGGGCTTTGTCGGATCTCGGGACACCCGCCGCGATTCGGCGTGGCGTCTGTACCGCGGGCGATCGGGCAAGAGACATACCGGCGCGGAGCCCGCAGTGCACGCGACACCTTACACCGGAGAACGTGCGAAGTCGTTGACAGGAATCGCCCGCTGGTCGCCGACCGGGTGGCGCCCCCGACCGCGCCGGCGCCGGGACCGGCCAATTGCACGCCGGCGTGACCCGGATTGATGCGTTCTCCCTTCGGGGCAGGGCGAATACGGTCCATGAGGGCGCCCGTTCCGCACACGTCCGCCCCGGGACGGCGGTCGTCCGACGGCGGCCACCTCCCGCGCGGCCGGCCCGCCGCGCTCTGCTAGCCTCGCGACTCCCGAGGGCGGACCCCGCCCGCCCGTCATCCTCCCGGAGGTGCAACCGCATGCGATTCCCCGCCGCGCTCGCGATGCTCGCCCTGCTGGCCGTGCCCGCGACGCTTCCCGCGACGGCCGCCGCCGACGACGCCACGCCGTCCATCTCGCAGTTCCTGAAGATCCGCACACCCGGCGCCCCCGTGATGCTGCCGGACGGTTCGCTGCTGCAGCGCGACTGGCCGGACGGGGTGTGGCAGCTCTACCGCGTCACGCCGAAGCAGCCGGGACCGGACGCCTCGTACGCCCCGGACCAGGTCGTGCGCACGAAGCTCACCGACTTCCCCGACGGCGTCGCGAGCTTCTCGCTGTCGCTGGACGGCAAGCACTGCGTGGTCATGTACGCGCGCGGCGGCAACGAGAACACGCAGCTCGCGCTGATCGACCCGATGGCGCCGGGCATCGCCCCGCTCGAACCGGTGCTCTCGAACCCGAAGGTGCAGGCGGGCGTCAACACCTGGACGCGCGACGGCTCGGGCTTCTTCTACTCGGCGAACGACGAGAGCCCGAACGACTTCTACGTCTACCGCTGGGACCTGGCCACGAAGAAGGCCACGCGCGTGCTCGCCGAGCCGGGCTCGTGGCGGCTGCCCGACGTGACGGCCGACGGCACGCGCGCGCTCGTCACGCAGGAGGTCTCCGCGTCGGACAGCCGCGTGTTCGAACTGGACCTGCGCACGGGCCAGAAGCGCGATCTCACGATCAAGCCCGCGGACGCGACCGCCGCGTGCGGCGTGGTCGGCTACGTGGCCGGCGATCGCGCCGTGCTGATGACGTCCGACTGGCGCGACGGCATGCAGCGGCTGTACCTGCGTGACCTCAAGTCCGGCAAGATCACCGAACCCCTGGCGGAGCTCTCGAAGTTCGAACTCGACGGCGCCGACCTGAACGACCAGCGCGACCGCGTGCTCGTGGTGGCGAACGAGGACGGCTACGGCACGCCGCACCTCTACGCGCTGCCGACGTGGAAGCCCATGGCGCTGCCGCCGATCGACAAGGGCGTGCTCGGCGTGTCCGACATCCGGGCCAACCAGATCGTGTGGACGAACTCGAACGCCCGCAGCGCGGGCGCCGCGTTCCTGACGACGTTCCCGGCGAAGGGCGCCCCCGTCACGAAGCAGCTGACGTGGACCGACAACGCGGGCGTGGACCTGTCGAGCTTCCAGCTGCCGCAGCTCGTGCGCTACCCCGCGTTCGACGGCAAGCCGGTGCCCGCGTTCGTGTACCTGCCGGCCGGGTTCCAGAAGGGCCAGGCCATCCCGTTCGTCATCGTGTACCACGGCGGCCCCGAGTCGCAGCACCGGCCGTCGTTCAGCGCCACGATGCAGTACCTGGTCGCCCGCGGATACGGCGTGATGATGCCGAACGTGCGCGGCAGCACCGGGTACGGCCGCGCGTTCCAGATGATGGACGACTACAAGAACCGCTGGGACAGCGTGCGCGACGGCGTGGACGCCGCGGAGTGGCTCGTGCGGGAGGGCTACGCGAAGCCCGGCCAGATCGCGACGTACGGCGGCTCGTACGGCGGCTTCATGTCGGTGGCGTGCATCGTGGAGGACCAGGAGCGCGTCGAGAAGGGCGCGCGCAAGGAGCGGCTGTTCGGCGCCTGCATCGACATCGTGGGCATCGTGAACATGCAGTCGTTCCTCGAGAAGACCAGCGGCTACCGGCGCAAGCTCCGCGAGGTGGAGTACGGCCCGCTGACCGATCCCGAGTTCCTGAAGACGGTGTCCTCGATCCACAAGGTGGACAAGATCCAGGTGCCGGTGTTCATCGCGCACGGCTTCAACGACCCGCGCGTCCCGGTGGAAGAGGCCATGCAGCTGGCGGTGGCGCTCAAGGATCGCGGCCGCAGCCCGCGCGTGTTCATCGCGCCGGACGAAGGCCACGGGTTCGTGAAGCTGGACAACCGGATCTACTTCAACGAGCGCGCCGTCCAGTTCCTGGACGAGACGATCGGCAGCGTCCGGCCCGGCCTCTGAGCGGGTCCGTCGCACGAGCGGCGCCGCGGGTTCGC
>JBGAMH010000237.1:0-7495 GCA_044223135.1 Candidatus Eiseniibacteriota bacterium
CCCGGCTCGACAGCTGCATCGTGCGCTACGCCGGCGGCAGCGGGAACAACAACGGGATCCACGTGCTCAACGCCGATCCCACCATCACGCGCTGCCTGATCGAGAAGAACACCGGCTACGGCATCCAGGTGGACGCCGGCACGACGACCGCCGCGGGCATCCACGACAACGTCATCCGCGGCAATGCCGGGTACGAGTTGCGCGCGCCCCTCGCACCGGCCGTGGCCCTGGTGAACACCAACAGCGTCGCCGCGGACCCCGGGCTCGTGTTCAACGCCATCGAGGTGATCGCCTCCACGGTGACGAGTTCGCTCACGCTGCCGCGACTTCCCGGCTTCGCCTGCTGGTACCTGAACGGAAACACCACCATCGCCGCGGGCGCCACGCTGACCATTCCCGCGGGGACGGTGATCAAGATGGGCGCCGCCGACGTGCTCACGATATCGGGCACGCTGGTCGCGAACGGTTCGATCGTTCCGCCCTACCAGCCGATCGTCTTCACGTCGATCGCCGACGACTTCTGGTGGGGCGACACCGACGGTGACGGCGCGAGCACGCCGGGTGCCGCCGGGAGCTGGGGGCGCATCGAGATCAACACGGCCTCGAACGCCAGCCAGTTGCACGGCGTGCTGTTCCGCTACGGAGGCTCGGGCAGCGTCGGGCAGCTGCGCCTGCTCAACACCGGCAGCCAGGCCGCGCCGAACGTGCTCGTGGAGGACTGCTTCTTCGAAGTCGAGCTCGCCACCGGCGGCGGCATCCACCTGGCGAACTCGAACCCGCGAATCACGAAGTGCGGCTTCCGCGGCGCGAGCACCAGCTTCGGGGTGCAGAACCTCACGGCCGGCCTCGACGTGGACGCGACGGGCAACTGGTGGAGCGACGGGACCGGTCCGAACGACGCTTCGCCCTCGGCGCTCGGCGGGGCCGACGAGGGCACGCTCGCGTGCGTCACCGACAGCAACGCGGGAACGGGAGTGAAGGTGACGGACTGCGTGCGGTACCGGCCGTTCTTCGCGCAGCCGCTTTCGGCGCCGGTCACCGGCGCGGACGATCCGACGCCGGACGTTTCGGAGGCTCGCCTGGCGTCGGTGCAGCCCAATCCCGCGCGCGGCCTCGCCCGTTTCGCCGTCGCGATCGTTCCCGGAGCCCCGGCGTTCCTCGACGTGCTCGACGTCTCCGGGCGTCGGCTGCACTCGTTCGCGTGGGCCTCTCCTGCGCGGGGCGAGCACCACGAAGCCGTGTGGGACCTCCGCGATCCCTCCGGCGCACCGGTGCCGGCGGGGGTGTACTTCGCAAGCTTCCGGCAAGCCCATGTCAGGAACGTGCGAACCATGGTGGTGGTGCGCTGACGACCGGCGGGGAGCGCTTTCGTCCCTCGGGGCGGCGGGCCGTGCGCGCCGCCGCCCCGGGGTCCACCCGCCGCGCCGCCGTTTCGCCAACCCCCGCGTGACCCGCGTCCAGAGCGGGTGCTAGCCTCTCGGCCGCTTCGAATCCCTGTCCAACCCCTCGCTCCCTCGGGTCCCAGACCATGCGCCTCGTGCTGTTCCGCCACGGCCCCGCCGGCGATCGCGACCCGGTGCGCTGGCCCGACGATCGTCTTCGCCCGCTCACCGACAAGGGCACCGCGCGCACGCGGCAGGTGGCTCTCGCCATCGCCGGGCTCGAGAAGTCCCTCGGCCACGTGTTCACGAGCTCGTACGACCGCGCCGAGCAGAGCGCCCGGCTGCTCGCCGACGCCGCCGAACTCGAAACCCCCACCGTGCTCGAAGCGCTCGAACCCGGCGGCTCGTGGCGCGACACCATCGCCGCGATCGCCGAGCGCCTGGAGCAGAGCCTGCTCGAGGAGTCCGACACCGTGGCGCTGGTCGGGCACGAGCCCGAGATGGGCAAGCTCGCCGGCGTGCTGCTGTTCGGCGCGCCGCAGTCGCTGCCGCTCAAGAAGGCCGGCGCGTGCGCGATCGACTTCGACGGCGCGCCCGAGCCCGGCGCGGGCCAGTTGCGCTGGTTCGTCGGGCCGCGCGTGCTGCGCTCGCTCGCCGGCAGGAAAGCGAAGGCGAAGGCATGAACGCGATCCAGACCTACGGCCAGCACACGAACCGCTGGCCCGGGCGGTTGTTCATCGTCGAAGGCATCGACGGCTCGGGCAAGAGCACGCAGCTCGCCCTGCTCGCGCAGTGGCTGCGCAGCGAGGGCCACCTGGTCGTGTACAGCGAGTGGAACTCCTCGCCCGTGGTGAAGGCCACCACGTCGCGCGGCAAGAAGCGCCACCTGCTCACGCCGCTCACGTTCTCGCTGATCCACGCCACCGACTTCTCCGACCGCGTCGAACGCGACATCGTGCCCGCGCTCAAGGCCGGCGCGATCGTGCTGGCCGACCGCTACGTGTACACCGCGTTCGCGCGCGACGTGGCGCGCGGCGTGAACGCGCGCTGGGTGCGCTCGCTGTACCGCTTCGCCGTGGTGCCCACGCTGGCCATCTACTTCCGCACGCCGCTCGACGTGGCGCTGTACCGGATCCTGTCGGGCCGGCCCAAGCTCAAGTGGTACGAGGCGGGCATGGACCTGGGGCTGCACACCGACGCCACCGAGTCGTACAAGCTGTTCCAGGGGCGCATCCAGCTCGAGTACGAACGCATCGTGCAGGAGTTCGGCCTGTCGGTGATGGACGCCACGAAGCCCGTCGAAGTGCAGCAGCGCCAGCTCCGCCGGCTCATCACGCCGTACCTGGGCGCCGACGCGCCGCCCACCTCGGCCGAGGCGCACGCGCGCGCCGCCGCGGAACTGCTCGCGAACGGCGCCGACGCCGTGATGCCGGGAGGCGCGCGATGAGGCGCTTCGAGAGCTACGGCGAAGGCGTTCCCGGCGTGCGGCTGGACGACCTGTCGGGCTGGCTCATCGTGATCGAAGGCACCGACGGCGTGGGACGCACCACGCACATCAACCGGCTGCGCACGCACCTGGAGCGGCTCGGCTACGCCGTCGCCGAGACCGGCCTGTCGCGTTCGGACCTCGCCAGCCGCGGCATCCATCGCGCCAAGATGGGCAACACGCTCGGCTCGAACGCGTTCAACCTGTTCTACGCGACCGACCTCGCCGACCGGCTCGAACAGCAGATCGTTCCCGCGCTGCGCTCGGGGTTCGTGATGCTGACCGACCGCTACATCTACTCGCTGATCGCGCGCGCCATCGTGCGCGGCGCCGACGCCGACTGGATCAAGCAGGTGTACTCGTTCGCCCTGAAGCCCGACGCCACGTTCTACCTGCGCATCGAGGCGAAGGACCTGGTGCCGCGCGTGCTCGCCGAGGGCCCGTTCGACTACTGGGAATCGGGCATGGACCTGCCCATGGGCGAGGACCTGTACGACTCGTTCATCCACTACCAGGGCAAGGTCATCCAGCAGCTGGACCAGCTCTCGCGCGAGTACGGCTTCTACACGCTCGATGCCTCGCGCAAGGTGGACGACATCTCCGACGAGCTGTGCGAACAGGTGGCGAAGCTGCTGGCCGACAGCCGGCGCGACGCCGGCGCCGACCCGCTGGTGGCTCCGTGAGCATCCTGCCCCTGCGCGTGGTGCCGCCGGCCGATCCGGCGCGGCGCGACGCGCTGGCATCGCTTCTGCGCGGCCGCTTCGAGACGCTCGAGGCGGCCGCCGTGCGTTGCCGCCGCTGCGACGACGCGGACGCGATCCACGACCTGCGCGTGGCCGCGCGGCGGCTGGAGAGCGCGCTCGACGTGTGGCGCGACGCGCTGCGCGACCGCCCGCGCCGCCGCGCCTCGCGCGATCGCCCGCCGCCTGCGGCGCGACGCCGGCGCCGCACGCGAGCGCGAGGTGTGCTCCGCGCTGCTGGAGGCGCGCGTGCCGCACGCCGCGCCCGAGCACCGCGCCGCGCTCGTGGCGCTGGCCCGCACGCTCGGCACGAGCGTCGACCGCGGCCGCGTGCGCGTGGCGAAGCTCGCCACCGGCCGCCGGCTCGCGCGCCTGACGCGCCGGCTGGAGCGCGCCTTGCGCGTGCCCGAAGGCGCGATCGTGCGCGTGCCCGACGCGCGCGAACGCGTGTCGTGCCGCCAGCAGGCCGCGCTCGAACAGCTCGTGGAGGCGCGCGCCACGCTCGACGACGCGCGGCTGCACGCGGCGCGCATCGCCGTGAAGCGCTGGCGCTACGCCGAGGAGTCGCACGCCGCCGTGGCGCGCACCGACGCCGCGCCGCTCGCGGGCCTGCGCGACCTGCAGCGCGTGCTCGGCCACGTGCACGACGCCGCGGTGCTGCGCGACCTGCTGCTGGCGCACGCCGAGAAACTGTCCGCGCGCGGGGACGGCGCGAACGCCGCCGCGCTGGCCGCCGAGGCCGTGGCGCTGGAGGCCGAGCGCCGCGCCCGCGCCGCCACGCTGCGCGAAGGCGCCGTGGGGCCCGCGGGGCGCTGAACGCGTCGCCAGACGGAAGCGGGGCCCGGACGTTCGCGTCCGGGCCCCGTGTCGTCACCGCACGGGCGCGCCGCGCCGGGTCGTCAGCGCCGCACGCCCGGCTTGCCCGCCGGTGCGCGCGTGGGCTTCGGCGAGTCGCCGTCGTCCAGGCGCGTGCGCCGCGTCACCACGCCGTCCGAGCGCACCGGCCGTGCTTCGGCCGCGCGCCGCATCACCGCGCGCAGCAGGCGCGCTTCCGGAGCGCCGTCCCCGCCGTCGGCATCGCCGTCGTCGTCGCGCGCACGCACCGGCTGCCGCGACTCCTCGGCCATCGCCCGGCGCGCGTCGGCGCGCGCCTTGGCGCGACGCTCGATCGCCGGGTCGGGGGCGATGCGCACGTCCGCCTCGAGCAGCCGCTCCAGGTCCTTCGTGCGCCGCCGCGCGGCCCACAGCTCCAGCTGCGCGTCGCGACGCGCGTGCACGTAGAGCGACACGCGCTTCTCGCGCCGCGACACGCGCAGCGTGCGCACCAGCTGGTAGTGGCTGCGATCGAGGCCCTCGGCCACGCGCAGGATCGCCGACAGCCACTCGACGGTGCGGCGCGCGCTCTTCGGCAGCGCGGCGAAACGCTCGTCGGACTTCTTCGGGCGGCGCTTGCCGTGGTAGCGCGCCACCTTCGCGACGATCTCGACTTCCTCGCCCGACAGCCCGCGCAGCCCGTAGTTGCGGATGATGTACGCCGAGTGCTCCGCGTGGCCGTCGTACGCGAGCATCGAGCCCACGTCGTGCAGCAGCGCCGCCAGGTGCAGCAGCTCGCGCTCGGGCGCGCCCAGGCCGTGCGCCGCCTCGAGCCCGTCGAAGATCGCCAGCGACAGTTTGGCCACGTGCTCGGGGTGCCGCAGGTCGGCGCCGAACTTGGCGAGCAGCCGCATCGCGCTGCGCACGCGCAGGTCCTCGATCGGCTCCAGCGCCTTGAGCTCGCTGGCGTGGCGGTCGAGGTAGTCCAGCACCAGCCCTTCGCGCACGCCGAAGTCCGACAGCGTGATCTGCGACGCGTCGGCCTGCGACAGCACCTCGGACAGCACCAGCCCGCCCGCCAGCAGGATCTCGGCGCGCTTGTCGTCGATCTCGGGCAGCCGTTCGCGCTGCGCCAGCGGCATGCGCACCAGCCGGCGCACCGCACGCTTGAGCAGGTCGGTCTCCAGCACGTGCCCGTTGATCTGGCGCACCGGCTCGCCGCGCTCGAAGAACCGCGTCGCGTGCGCGAGCGCGTGGATCGCACCCGAGCTCCCCACCACGCGCGAGGGCTCGGGGTCGCCGAGCCGGCGGAACGCCGCGCGCACCTGCTTGCGGACGTGCCGCTGCAGCTCCTGCAACTCGTCCGCGCCCGGCGGGTCGCTCTGCACGCGCGTCTCGGTGAGCCGCAGCGCGCCCAGCGGCACGCTCGCCACGCGCTCGATCACCGCGCCGTGACCCAGCACGAGCTGCATGCTGCCGCCGCCGATGTCCACCACCAGCGTGGGCCTGTCGTCCAGCTTGAGCGCCGCACGCACCGCGCGCTGGATGAGACGGCCCTCTTCCTCGGCCGGGATCACGCGCGGCGTGACGCCCGCCGTCTCGCGCGCCGACTGCAGGAACTCGCCGCCGTTCTCGGCTTCGCGCACCGCGGCCGTGGCCGTGCACAGGATCTTGTCCACGTGATGACGCCGAGCCAGTTGCACGTAGCGCGCGAGCGCTTCCACCGTGCGGCGGATGGCGTCGCCGCGCAGGCTGCCGGCGTCGAACGAGCCGGCGCCCACCTGCACCACCTCGCGCTCGCGGTCGATCACTTCGAAGTCCGCGGCCGACGAGGCCTGGGCGATCACCATGTGAATGGAATTGGTGCCGATGTCGATGGCGGCAATACGCATGAGTTGCTCCGAGGGGGTGAGGGACGCAGTCCCGCGCATCCTACCGTCCCGGCCCCCCCGCTGTCCGCGCGCAGATGCGATCCCGGCGGCCGGGAACGGTGCCCCGGCGCGCCCCGCGCCGCCCGGCAGCGGCTTCGCGCGGCCCGCGCGCGCGCCCCGACCGCGACCCGACCGGCCGCCGGCGGCCCGGCGCACGTGTGGCGGGCGGTGCACACCGAGTCGCGCCCCGGCCGCAGACCGGCCCCCCTCCGAGGCGCCAAGCCGTTGCCGCGCCACACCGGGCCCCGGGCACGGCTCTTGATGAAACATGCCTGCGAGGCGTCGCCGCGCCCGAGACGCGCGCGCCTCGCATCCCGCGGAACGGGCCGGGCTCCGCCAGGCAAGGGCTCACGCCCGGCCGTCCGCATCGCAGGGAGGTGTCTCATGCGTCCGACCGTCCGCCGCGCCGTCGCCACCGCGCTCGACCACACGCTGATCGCACTGCTCGCCGCCCTGGCCGTGGCGCTGCTCACCATTCCGCTGCTCGCCCCGAAACCCGCGAACGCCAGCGAGCTCGTGCCGCAGGTGAGCGTGGGCGGCCCGCTCGGCTCGGGCCAGACGCAGACCTCGTTCGGGCTCGCGTTGCGCTCCGACCGCGGCGCCGGGCTGCAGACCGAGATCGCCACCGGGCTGCGCTTCGGCGACATCGCGCACGACGGCTGGCACGCCATCGAGTCCCCGCTCACCGCCTCGCTGTGGGCGACGCCGCTGCAGATCGCCTACGTGGGCGGCGGCATCGGCTGGTACCCGCGCAACCTGTGGCGCGACGTGTCGCAGAGCCTGGACGACCCCGGCACGTTCGGCCTGCACGCCGGCGGCGGCGTGCACCTGCCGGTGGTGCCGTCGCGATTGGCGGTCGACGTGGGCGCGCGCTGGATCTATCGCGGGCGCGGCGCCACGCACCGCCTGCTGGGCCTGTCGCACGCCGACGCGTTCACCACCACGGCGGGACTCGCGATCACGTTCTGACGCGGCCCCTCAGCGCCACCCTTCGCGCACGGCGCGGTCGTAGGCGGCCCACCACGGGTCGGGTTCGGGCTCGGCGTGCACGCGCTCGCCGCCGTCGGGTGCGAACACGTGCAGCACGCCCGCTCCCGGCACGACCTCGCCCACGTCGGCCGCCGCGACGCCCGCGGCGTGCAG
>JBGAMH010000238.1:0-7483 GCA_044223135.1 Candidatus Eiseniibacteriota bacterium
GTCGGACGGACGCCACGAGTGGGCCGGCTTCATTCCCGCCGACTCGATGCCCACGTGGCGCGTGCCGCCCGACGCGTTCGTGGTCAACGCGAACAACCGCCCCGTCGGCGCGGCGTACCCGTACCCGTGGACGCGCTTCGACTGGGCGCACGACCGCGCGTGGCGGCTGGCCGAGCTTCTCGGGCCCGAGCGCGCGCTCACGCTGGCCGGCGCCGCGGCGATCCAGAACGACGTGCACTCGCGCGCCGGCGACCGCTGGCTGCCCGCGCTGCTCGCCGCGTTCGCGGCCCCGGCCGACTCGCTCGCGCCGCCCACGGACTCGGCGGCGGCGAACGTGGACTCGCTGGCGCCGCGCACGCGCGCGGCGCTCGACTCGCTGCGCGCGTGGGACGGCGAGGTGCGCCGCGAGCGCGTGGCGCCCACGCTGTTCCGCAGCTGGCTCGGCGCGTTGCTCCGCGGCACGAAGACCGACGGCCTGCCGGGGCTGGCGTTCGCGCTGCTGCAGGGCCGTGCGCCCGTCACGCTCGCCGACTCGGCGCTGGGCGCGCCGCGGGCGATGGCCGGCGCCGCGCTGCAGACCGCGCTCGACACGCTGTCGGCGAAGCTCGGCCCCGAGGTCGGCAGCTGGACGTGGGCGCGCGTCAATCGCGCGCGCTTCAAGCACGCGCTCGCCGCCGCGTTCCCGGCCGAGGCCGCGCGCTGGGAACCGCCGCTCGTGCCCGCCGACGGCGATCGCAGCTCGCCCGCCGTGTCGGGCGCGCGGCTGCCGTGGACGTTCGAGGTCGGCCACGGCCCGGTGCTGCGCATGGTGACCGACCTGGCGGTGCGCGATTCCTCGCTCGGCGTGATCGCGCCCGCGAACGGCGGCGGCGCCCCGAACGGCGTGCCCGAGATGGCGGCGCGCTGGGCGGACCACCAGTACGTGCCGTTCTACCTCGACTGGACGCGCATCGAGGCGGTGAAGGCCGACGAGGTCACGCTCGGGCGCTGAGGCCTCGGCCGGAAGCACGAACGCCGCGCGGGCGACCCGCGCGGCGTTCGGCGTTTCACGGCGCGATCAGAAGCTCGCGATCTCCCGCATCGCCTTCAGGAGCGTGTCCTTCTGCGGCAGGATCACGTCCTCGAGCTTGGGCGCGTAGGCGATCGGCGTGTCGAGCGCGCCCACGCGGCGCACCGGCGCGTCCAGGTCCATGAAGCACTCGCTCGCGATGCGCGCCGCGACCTCCGCCCCGAAGCCGCAGAACAGCGTGTCCTCGTGCGCGATCAGCGCGCGGCCGGTCTTGCGCACCGAAGCGGCGATCGAGTCGAAGTCCAGCGGCTGCATCGTGCGCAGGTCGAGCACCTCCACGTCGAGGCCCTCGTCCGCCAGCTCCTGCGCCGCGAGGTAGGCACGCTGCACGAGCGCGCCGTACGTGATCACGGTGACGTCGGAGCCGGGCCGCACCACGCGCGCACGGCCGAACGGCACCGTGTACTCGGCGCCCGGATAGGGCTCCTTCGCGTACGGCTGGCGGTACAGGTGCTTGTGCTCCAGGAACAGCACCGGGTCCTCGGAGCGCATCGCCGTGCGCAGCAGGCCCGAGGCGTCGCTCGCGCAGCTCGGAAGCACCACGCGCAGGCCGGGGCAGTGCGCGAAGATGCTTTCGCCGCACTGGCTGTGGTACGGCGCGCCGCCGCCCAGGTAGCCGCCGTATGCGGCGCGGATCACCACCGGGCAGTTCCACGCGTTGTTCGAGCGGTAGCGCATGTACCCGAGTTCGTTGCGGATCTGCATCATGGCCGGCCAGATGTAGTCGAAGAACTGGATCTCCACGACGGGCCGGAAGCCCAGCGTGGCCAGCCCGATCGCGCGGCCCACGATGTTCGCCTCGGCGAGCGGCGAGTTGTACACGCGCTTGCCGCCGAACTGCTTCTGCAGGCCCCACGTGACGCCGAACACGCCGCCCTTGCCCTTGAGGTCGCCGAGCACTTCCTCGTGCGACGCGTCGGCCACGTCCTCGCCGAACAGCAGGATGCGCGGATTGCGGCGCATCTCGTCGCGCAGCGTGTAGTTGATGGACTGCAGGATCGTCTCGCTCTGCTGCGGCTGCTCCGGCTTCGGCTGCGACACGAACCGGTCGGACGTGGGGTCCACGTTCGGCGAGAACACGTACGCGGTCGCGGTATGCACGGCCGGCTGCGGGGACTTCTGCGCCTCCTCGGACGCCGCACGCACCGCCGTGATCACCTCCTGCTCGATCGCCTCGAGCTGCGACGTGCTGAGGATGCGCTCCTCCACCAGGAATCGCGCGAACGTGCGCAGGCAGTCGCGCTCGGCCTCGGATTCACGCACGTGCGCCGGCTTGTACTTGCTCTCGTCGTCCGACATCGAGTGCGAATACGGGCGCGTCACCTTGGCGTGCACGAGCGCGGGGCCCTTGCGCGCGCGGCACCAGGCCACCGCTTCCGTGAGGGCGCGGTACGACGCCACGGGATCGTTGCCGTCGACGTCGGACGTGAGGTGCAGGTTCGGGAAGCCCTTCACCAGCGCCGACACGCTGCCGCCGGCGGTCTGCACGTCGACCGGCACCGAGATGGCGTAGCCGTTGTCCTCGACCAGGAACAGCACCGGGAGCTTGAGGTTGCAGGCGCTGTTCAGCGCCTCCCAGAACTCGCCCTGGCTGGTGGTGCCGTCGCCCGTGGACACGTAGACGACTTCGTCGCCCTTCACCTCACCCGCGAGTGCCGGGTACTCGCCCTCGAGGTCGCGGTACTTGACCAGCGCCTCGGCCGCTCCCACCGCCTGCAGGAACTGCGTGCCCGTGGGGCTCGACTGCGACACGATGTTGAGCTTGCGGTGGCCCCAGTGGCTGGGCATCTGCCGACCGCCCGAGTTCGGATCCTCCGCCGCACCCACCGAGGACAGCAGCATCTCGCGCGGCGTCATGCCCAGCTGCAGGCAGAGCGCGCGGTCGCGGTAGTACGGGTAGAACCAGTCGTATCCCGGCTTGAGCGCCCGACCGGCGGCCGACAGCACCGCCTCGTGCCCGGCGCCGGAGATCTGGAAGAAGATGAGATTCAGCTTCTTCAGCCGGATTTCCTCGTCGTCGGTGCGCCGACTCGTGACCATCGTCCGGTAGAGGGCGACGAGGTCCTCGGCCGTGAGGCCGTTGTACCGGGACGCAGAGGTCGCGGAGGTGCGTACGGCAGCCATGGCGGACGAATCTCCGGGTGGGGATCGAGCGGGTGCGTCGGCGGAAGGTGGGACGCGGCACATTACAGGACGGGCGAACCCGCCATCAATGCGGGCGCCAGGAGCAGCCGGGCGGTGCGGAACCCCGGTCGCGCACCCGCGAACCCGGCCTCGGGCCCCTCCGGCCGGGCGCCCCGCGTGCTCTCTCCGGCGCACGGCGAGAGGAGATTCTCTACAGCCCGTCGCGGAGCGAGTGTTACAAAAGTGTCCAGCGTGCCTCGAGAGCACGCGGCCGGCCCGACGCCCCGTCGTGCTGCGCCCTCCACCGCCATCCTCGATGGCCACCAGGAGATGTCCCCGATGAATCCTCGTTACCGAGTCGTGTTCGCACTTGCCGCCGTGGCCGTGCTCGCCGCGACCGGCATCGCCGCCGCTGCAGACGAGAAGGGCATCGAGCGCGCCGAGCGCAAGTGGAACCCGCTCGCCGGCCAGAACATGATCCTGTCGGACGTCGCCGAGGTGGAACCGAACAACAGCCTCGCCACCGCGCAGCTGCTGGACTGCGGGAACATCCTGCGTCCGGCCACCATCAGCTCGTCCGCCGACACGGACTACGTGTACTTCAACGCCACCGCCGGCACGATCCTCACCATCGGCACGAACGCCGACGGCACCACGGGCCAGCTCACCGACTCGCGCATCCGGCTGTTCAACGCCTCGGGCGCGGTGCTCGCCTCGGACGACGACTCCGGCCCCGGCGCGTACTCGCTGATCACGTTCACGGCCACGTACACGGGCACCTACTACGTCGGCATCGCCGGCTACAACAGCACGTACACCGGCGCCTACCAGGCGTTCGTGACGTGCCAGGCGCCGACGCCTCCGCCGGCGAACGACCTGTGCGCGGGCGCGTTGCCGATCGAGTGCGGCGCGATCAACCTCTCCGGCAGCACGCAGTTCGCGAACAACGACTACTCGCCCACCACCAGCACGGGCGGTTGCACGGGCTACGCCGCGGTCGGCAAGGACGTGGTGTACATGCTGAACGTGGCAGGCGGCGACTCGCTGGACGTCAGCTACACGTCGGTCGCGGACGGCTCGATCTACATCATCACCGACTGCGCGAGCCCGAGCACGAGCTGCGTCGCCGGCCGCGACGCCACGCTGAGCGGCGTGGCCGAAGTGCTCGGCTACACGTTCCCGTCGTCGGGCGTCTATTACCTCGTGCTCGACAACTACGGCACGGGCGCCGGCGGCACGTTCACGCTGACGGGCAACCTGCACTGCAACGTCGTCTCGACCAGCAAGCGGTCGTGGGGCGAGCTGAAGACGCTCTACCGCTGATCGCAGGCAAGCATCCTGGAGCCGGATCCCGCGAGGGGTCCGGCTCCTGCTGCTTCGACGGCCAGGCGAGGAGCGACCAGCTCGTGGCCAACGACGGGCCTGCATCCGAGCCGCGGGACCCTGCCGCGCGGCACACCAGCACTGAACTCGGATCAGCCTCGCCGAACGAAACCGCCGATCGAGGGCGGAATGATTGCATTTCGCAAAGTTCTTCCTTCCCGTGCCGCACCTCGCGATGCGATCTTCGCGTGGCGAACGGCTCTCCCGCTCCCCCGAAGCGCGGTGATGCTTCGCGATCTCCCCTCCATCCCGATCCGTCCGGGATGGCCGCCGAGTCGGATCCGTCGAAAGGAGCCCTCCCCATGAAGCGCAGCTACTGGTTGGTCCTTGCTGCAATGGCGCTGGCCTGCACCGCGAGCGTGGCCGCCGCGGAGTCCAAGATCGAGGACCATGCTCCGCCTGCGTTCCAGATCACGAGCATCTGCGACACGCTGGGCTACAAGCTGGACGGCAGCGCCACGTACTCCCCGGCGTTCGTGATTCCCGACAACAACCCGGCGGGTGCGCGCACGTCCGACATCGCGACGGTCGTGGACGGCACGTACTTCACCGACGTCACGGTGTCGCTGAACCTCACGCACACGTGGATTGGCGACGTGGTCGTGAAGCTCGAGTACTACCAGACGTGCGGCGACGCGAC
The DNA here is from genome assembly GCA_044223135.1 of Candidatus Eiseniibacteriota bacterium. GTDB lineage: Bacteria > Eisenbacteria > RBG-16-71-46 > RBG-16-71-46 > RBG-16-71-46 > JBGAMH01. The sequence continues at coordinate 5,217 of JBGAMH010000238.1, forward strand.
GCCGGCCGCCGTGGCCAACGTGATCTGCCGTCCGGGCGGCACCGTGTGCGGAACCGGCACGGGCGTCGGCTGCAGCTCGAACTTCGTCGCCGCGAACGAACTCCGCTTCAACGACGCGGCCACCAGCTCGCTGCCGAGCACGGCCTGCGTGTCGTCCACGAACGTGGCGGCGGGCTGCTATCGCCCGACCGGCACCACCGCGGGTGGCCTGTCGACCGCGTTCCAGGGCCTGCTGAAGGGCGGCTGCTTCAAGCTGTTCGTGCAGGACAACGCCTCGCTGGACACGGGCACGCTGACGTCGTGGGCGGTGTACTCGAAGAACGAGGCGCCGGTCCCGACCGTGAACCGCAGCTGGGGCACGCTGAAGTCGATCTACCGCTAGACCCGCCGTTCATCTCCAAGACACGTGAAGGCCGCCCTCGCGAGAGGGCGGCCTTCGCGTTTCTTTCGGACGGCGCGGCGCGGACGGACGGTCGTTCAGTAGCCGATCGCGCAGCCGTCCTTGCGGCGCTCGGTCGCGCCCGAGTAGACGCCCGTCTTCGGATCGCGCCAGATCGCCTGGTAGCCGCCGTACGCTCCGACGGGCTCGGACTCCAGCGTGTGCCCGCGGCGCCTGAGCTCGGCGAGCACGCTTTCGGGCAGGCCGTCCTCGATGTGCAGCACGCCGCCGTCGCTCATCACGGTGCCGGTGGGCTCGCTCGATCCGGTGTGGTGATAGCGGATCGCGTCGCCCGCTTCCTGTAGGTTCATGCCGAAGTCCACCAGGTTCACGATGACCTGCGCGTGGCCCTGCGGCTGCATGTCGCCGCCCATCAGGCCGAACGCCATCACGGGCTGGCCGTCCTTCGTGACGAACGCCGGGATGATCGTGTGGAACGGCCGCTTGCCGGGTGCGTACGAGTTCGGCCGGCCCGGCTTCAGGTCGAACAGGTTGCCGCGATCCTGCAGGCCGAAGCCGAGCGCCGGGATCACGTAGCCGCTGCCGAAGCCGGTGTAGTTGCTCTGGATCAGCGACACCATCATGCCGTTGCCGTCGGCCGCGCACAGGTACGTGGTCTCGCGGCGGCTGAGCGCCACCGGGTCGCCGGGCGGGTCGACGGCCGCGGCCTTCGCCATGTCCACGAGCTTCACGCGCTCGCGCGCGTACGGCTTCGAGATCAGCTCGGCCACCGGCACCTTCGCGAACGCGGGGTCGGCGTAGTAGCGCGCACGATCGGCGAACGCGATCTTCTTGGCCTCGGTCATCACGTGCCAGAAGTCGGCCGAGCCGCGGCCCATCGCCTTCAGATCGAACGTCTCGAGCAGGTTCAGCAATTGCAGCGCGGCGATGCCCTGCCCGGGCGGCGGCAGCTCCCACACGTCCCAGCCGCGGTAGTTCGTCGACACCGGGGACACCCACTCCGACGTGTGCCGCGCGAAGTCCTCCTTCGAGAAGAAGCCGCCGACCGACTGCGAGTACTTCACGATCTCGTCGGCGATCGGGCCCTCGTAGTAGGCCTTGCGCCCACCGGCCGCGACCTGCCGGAGCGTCTTCGCGAGCGCCGGGTTGCGGAAGATCTCGCCTTCGAGCGGCGCACGGCCGCCGGGCATGAACACGTCGGCGAACCCCGGCTTGTCCTTGAAGCGCGGCACGCTGCGCGCCCAGTCGGACGCGATCACCGGCGACAGCGGAAAGCCCTTCTCGGCGAAGTCGATCGCCGGCGCGAGGTCGCGCGCGAGCGGCACCTTGCCGAACTTCGCGTGCAGCTCGGCCCAGCCGTCCACGCACCCGGGCACGCTCCACGAGTAGGGCGAGTAGAGCGGGATCGTGCCGTCGGGCTCGGGCGGGATCTGCTCCGCCTTCAGGTTCCGCGGCGATCGGCCGCACGCGTTCAGCCCGTGCAGCTGCTTCGTGGCCGGGTCCCACACGATCGCGAACAGGTCGCCGCCCATGCCGTTCGCGGTGGGCTCCATCAGGCCCAGGCAGGCGTTCATCGCGATCGCCGCGTCCACGGCGCTGCCGCCGGCTTTCAGCACCTCGAGCCCGGCCTGCGCCGCCAGCGGCTGCGCGCAGGCGACCATGCCGTGCGTGCCGTACACGACCGAGCGCGTCGCCACGCCCCGGCCGGTGCCGGGCGTGCCGGCGAACGCTTCGAACTCGGGGCTCACGATCGCGATCCCCAGCAGGAGCGCGGCCGCGGCCGCACCCGATCCCCGAAAGACGTGCATGCGGTCACCTCCGCGTGGGCAAGGGACGGCCTCATGGCGCGCACGTTAGCCGCTCCGCT
>JBGAMH010000239.1:0-7454 GCA_044223135.1 Candidatus Eiseniibacteriota bacterium
GGCCGCCCTCGGCGCCGGTGCTCGCGAGGAAGTCGGCGAGCGCGCCCATGCCGGTGTCGCCCGCGTCCTCGCACAGCGCGCGCGCGCCGGCCCAGTCGCCGCGGCGCAGCTTCGCGTAGTAGAGATCCGCCGTCGCGCCCTCGGCGTTGCGGCCGGCCGCGAGCAGGCTCTCGGCCTGCGCGCCGCGGTTCGCGAACAGCGCCAGCTTGCCGAGCCCCGCGAGCGCGGCCGCGTCGTTCGGCGCGAACGCCAGCACGCGGCGGAACAGCGCCTCGGCCTCGGTCACGCGGCCCACGTGCAGCAGCGACACGGCGAGCGTATCCAGCGTGGGCGCGTGGTCGCCGCGGCCGGCGGTGTCGCGCAGCGCCGAGCGCAGCATCATCTGCGCGTCGCGCCACGACGCGTCGGGCTGCATCCAGTCGGCGCGCGCGGCCGGCGCCAGGGCGAGACACGCGATCAGCACGGCCGGCAGCGCCAGGCGGCGCGCGCGGGTGGGGCGAGCGTCCATGCTCTTCTCCTTCACGAGGCGAGGAACTTCTTCGCGGTGCGCAGCAGGACCTCGGCGCCGATGCGCAGGCACTCCTCGTCCACGTCGAAGCGCGGATGGTGGTGGTCCCAGGTCAGGCCGCGCGCGTCGTTGCGCGAGCCCACGGCGATGAACACGCCCGGCACCGCCTCGAGGAACGCGGCGAAGTCCTCGCCGCCCATGGTGCGCACGTCGTGACGCACGTTCGCTTCGCCCACCACCTCGACCGCGGCCTCACGCGCGAAGCGACACATCGCCGCGTCGTTCACGGTGGGCTTGTTGCCGCGCAGGTATTCGATCTCGGCGCGGCAGCCCAGCGCCTCGGCCACGCCGTGCGCGATGCGCTCCACGTGCCCCGGGAGCGCCGCCCACAGCGTGCGGTCGAACGCGCGGATCGTGCCGTTCATCCACGCCGACGGCGGAATGATGTTGAACGCCGAGCCCGCGCGGATCTGCGTCACGCTGACCACCACTTCCAGGAACGGATCGGCGTTGCGGCTGGCGATCGTCTGCAGCGCGGTCACGATGTGCGCCAGGCACACGACCGGGTCCACCGACAGGTGCGGCATCGCGCCGTGCGCGCCCTTGCCGTGCACCGTGATGTTGAACTCGTCCACCGCGGCCATCCACGGCCCCTCGGTGACGCCGACCGTGCCGACGGGCAGGTCCTGCCACACGTGCAGGCCGAACGCGGCGTCGGGCTTCGGGCCCTCGAGCACGCCGTCCTTGATCATGGCTTCGGCGCCGCCGCGCGGGCCGCCGAACTCCTCGGCCGGCTGGAAGCACAGCCGCACGTCGCCCGCGAGGTCCTTCGCCTGCTCGTGCAGCCGCTGGCCCACGCCCAGCAGGATGCTGGTGTGGCAGTCGTGCCCGCACGCGTGCATGCGGCCCGGGATCGTGGACCGGTACGGCGTGTCGTTCTCTTCCTGGATCGGCAGCGCGTCCATGTCGGCGCGCAGCAGCACCGTGCGGCCGGGCCTGCCGCCCTTCACGGTGGCGAGCACGCCGGTGCGCCCCACACCCGTGCGCGGCGCCAGGCCCAGCGCGTGCAGCCGCTCGGCGACGATGCCCGACGTGCGCACTTCCTCGAAGCCCACTTCCGGATGCTGGTGCAGGTCGCGCCGCGTGGCGATCAGCTGCTCCACGATCGCGCCGGTGAACGACGGCGTCTCGACGCGCACCGCGCCGCTCACGCGAGCTGCTCCAGCAGCGTGCCCAGCACGCGCCACACGCGGTCCACCGACTCCACCCGCACGCGCTCGCGCGTGGAGTGCGGGCTCAGGATGTCGGGGCCCACCGAGATCGCCTGCACGCCCGGCTTGAGCGAGCAGATCACGCCGCACTCGAGGCCGGCGTGGATCGCGGTCACGTGCGGCTCGCCCTTGAGCGTGCGCCGGTACGCCTCGCGGTACGCGCCCACCAGCGGCGCGTCGGGCGCCGGCGGCCACGGCGGGTAGCCGTTCGCCTCGGCCACGCGGAAGCCGCGCGACTCGGCGAGCGCCGTGATGCGCCGGGTCCACGCTTCGAGCGAAGGGCCCGAGCTGCTGCGCGTGCTCTGCACGATCGACAGCTCCGCGTCGCCGCTCTCCACCAGCGCCGGCGTGGACGACGTCTCCACCAGGTGCGCGATCGAGCGGCTCATCTCCACCACGCCCGCCGGCACGTCCAGCAGCAGGCCCTGGAACGCCTGCTGGTCCACCGGCGTCAGCGCGCGGCGGTCGGGCGCGCGCAGCGCCTCCACGGCGATGCGGCCCGGCGCGTCGCGGCCCACGCGCTCGTCCTTGAACACGGCGCGGAACGTCTCCACCGCGGCGCGCAGCCGCGGCGCCTGCGCCGGCGTGATCCACACCACCGCGTCCGACACGGACGGGATCACGTTGCGCGCCGTGCCGCCGTTGAGCGCGCCCAGCCGGAACGTCACGCCGCTCGACGCCAGGTGCGCGAGCAGGCGCGCCATCCAGCGGTTCGCGTTCGCCAGGTGCAGGTGGATCTCGGCGCCCGAGTGCCCGCCGGCCAGCTTGTCGATGCGCAGCCCGAACGCCTTCCAGCCCGCGGGCGGCTTGCTCCAGCGCACCTCGCGCACGAGCTTCATCGTGCGGCCGCCGGCGCAGCCCACGTACAGCAGGTGCTCTTCCTCGCTGTCGAGGTTGATCAGCAGCTCGCCCGCCACGATCTTCGGATCGAGCGCGCTCGCGCCCACGAGGCCGCGCTCTTCGTCGGTGGTGAGCAGCACCTCGAGCGGGCCGTGCGTGATCGTGCGACTCTCGGCCGCCGCCATCGCCATGGCCACGCCGATGCCGTTGTCGGCGCCGAGCGTGGTGCCCGTGGCCCACAGCCATTCGCCCACGATGCGCGGCTTGATCGGGTCCTTCGCGAAGTCGTGGCGGCTGCTCGGCTCCTTCACGCACACCATGTCGAGGTGCGCCTGCAGCGTCACGCGCGGCGAGCGCTCGTGGCCGGGCGACGCCGGCACTCGGATGCTGATGTTGCCCGCCTTGTCGGACTTCGTTTCGAAGCCGTTCGTGGCGGCCCAGGCGAGCGCGAACTCGCGGGCGCGCTCTTCGCCGCCCGAAGGGCGCGGAATCGCGCAGAGGTCGAGGAAATGACGCCACACGGGGTGGCGCTGAAGCGAGGCGATCGTGGCCGGCATGTCGGGCTCCTGGATGGGGAGGAGAACCCGGGCAGAGTCGCCCCGCGCGCGGCGGGCGTCAACGCGGGAGAGGGGGTCCGGGCGCCGCCGCGCGGGCTCGGCGCGTCCGGCCCGGGGCGCCCGGCCGGGCCGGCCCCCCGGCCCGCGCCCCCGGACGCACGAAGGCCCCGGGCTTCTGCCCGGGGCCCTCGCTCGACGCCGCCGAGCGGGCGGCTACTTCTGCAGCATCTTGCGCCGCTCGACTTCCTTCTTCAGCACGTCCTTGTTGAGCACCACGAACTCGACGCGGCGGTTCTTCGCCATGTTGAGCTGGTTGTTGTTCGGTGCGATGGGCTTGGCCTCGCCGTAGCCCTTGGCCGTCATCTGGCTCGCCTGGATGTCGCTGAAGTGCTCGAGCAGGTAGCTGCGCACGGCGTTGGCGCGGGCTTCGGACAGCGCCTGGTTCGCCGCCGCGGTGCCCCGCGAGTCCGTGTGGCCGCCCACTTCCACCTGCAGCTGGGGCCACTTGCGCAGGATCGAGCCGACCTCGTCGAGGATCGGGAACGACTCCGGCAGGATGTCCGACTTGCCGGTTTCGAAGTTCACGCCCTGCAGGCGGATCATGCCCGTGTCGAGCAGCTGCGTTTCCTTCTCGGTCACTTCGATCGGGCAGCCGTCGGCGTCCACCTTCAGGCCGGCCGCCGTGTTCGGGCACTTGTCGAGCCCGTCGGGCACGCCGTCACCGTCGGTGTCCTTCGGGCAGCCGCTGGCGTCGACCGTGGCCCCCTTCGGCGTGTTCGCGCACTGGTCCAGGCCGTCCAGCACGCCGTCGCCGTCGGAGTCCATCGTGCAGCCCTTCGCGTCCACCGTGGCGCCCTTCGGCGAGTCGGGGCACTGGTCGAGGCCGTCGAGCACGCCGTCGCCGTCGGCGTCCTTCGGGCAGCCCTTGGCGTCCACCGTCGCGCCCTTCGGCGTGTCGGGGCACGTGTCGAGGCCGTCGTACACGCCGTCGCCGTCGGAGTCGAGCGGGCAGCCGTTCACGTCCACCTTGGCGCCGGCCGGCGTGTCGGGGCACTTGTCCTTCTTGTCCACCACGCCGTCGCCGTCGGTGTCCTTGGGCGTGCCGCCCATGGCGAACGTCAGGCCGGCCAGGTACTGCTGGTCCGCCTTGTGCGCCTGGCCCCAGTTCTTCTGCGGCATGTTCAGCACGTTGCGCGCTTCCAGGCGCAGCCCGACCTTGTCGGCGAGCCAGCTGTTCCAGCCCACCGCCTGTTCGAAGGTGCCGTAGTGCACCTCGTCGATGTCGAACGGATAGTCGGTCGTGGACCGGCGCGAGTAGCCGCCGCCGAGCGCGAAGTACGGAGCACCCACCTTCCAGCGCACGGGCGTGTAGAGCAGGCTTCCGGCAAGGTTCAGCGCCGTCACCTGCTTGTCGGTGGAGTCTTCCTTGGGCGCCGACCACAGGCCCGAGAGCTCCAGGCCCCACCAGTCGTTCATGTTCAGGCCCAGGCGGGCTCCGGCGGCGAACTGATCCTGTTCGGCCTTGATCGGATAGTGGAGCCGGTCCGAGAACTGCTCCCATCCGACGACCGGCGTGAAGGTCCAGTAGCGACCCTCCGGCGCGGCGCTCGCGCCGCGCGGGGCGACGGCGAACAGGGTGGAAAGCAGCAACAGTCCCAACAGCATCCGAGAGCGCATGGGCGGCACCTCCTGTGGCCTACGTGCGGGGTTCGGGGGGGAGAGATCGTCCGTCGGGCGGCACGATAGGCCCCGACCCCCACCCCGGCAAGGGAGCCACCCCCGGTTCCGCACCATTCATCCGGTCGGATCGACCGTCCGGCGGCTCCGTCTGGGCGCGTCCGGTCCGCTGTCGTGCAATGCCCCCGGTCGCGGCGAAGGCCGCGGCCCGCGCATCCACGGTGGACGCGTGGAACGACGGAGGGCGTCATGGCGGTGCTTCGGATCGAGGACGCGCACAAGGCCTTCGGGGCCACGGCGGCGCTGCGCGGCCTGTCGCTGGAGCTGCGCTCCGGCGAGACGCTGGCGCTGCTGGGCCCGAACGGGGCCGGCAAGACCACGCTGATCCGCGCCATCGCCGGGCGGGTGAAGCTCGACCGCGGCCGGATCGTGATGGGCGAGCGCGAGCTGGTGCCCGGCGGCCCGCGCGAGTCGCTCGGCGTGGTGCCGCAGGAGATCGCGCTCTACCCGCTGCTCACCGCGCGCGAGAACCTGGCCGTGTTCGGGGAGCTGCACGGCCTGTCGGGCGAGACGCTCGCGCGCCGCGTGGACGGGGCGCTCGACTGGATCGCGCTCGACGGGCGCGCGAACGAGCCGATCGCCGGATTCTCGGGCGGCATGAAGCGGCGGCTGAACATCGCGTGCGGCGTGCTGCACGAGCCGCGCGTGGTGCTGCTGGACGAGCCCACCGTGGGCGTCGACCCGCAGAGCCGCGAGCGCATCTGGGAAATGCTCGCCACGCTCGTGGACCGCGGCGCGTCGCTGCTGGTGACCACGCACATGCTGGAGGAGGCCGAGGCGCGCTGTTCGCGCGTGACGGTGATCGACCACGGCGTCGGGCTGGCCAGCGGCACGCTGCCCGAACTGGTGACGCACGCCGGCCTCGCCGGCCGGCGCGTGCGCGTGGCGCTGGAGCGTCCGCTCGCCGCGACCGACGCCGTGCCGGCCGGGTTCGCACGGTCCGACGACGGCGCCGAACTGTCGGCCGGCATCGGCGACGTGCCCGCGGAACTGCCCGTGCTGCTCGCCGCGCTGCAGCGCTCGGGGCTGGGCGTGCGCGACCTGGACGTGCGCGGCGCCGACCTGCAGGCCGTGTTCCTGGCACTCACCGGAAAGGAGCTGCGCGAATGATCGGCACCCTGCTGCGCGTCTCGTTCACGAACCTGCGCCGCGATCGGCCGGTGCAGGTGATGGCGTTCGTGGTCCCGATCGTGTTCTTCTCGATCTTCGCGCTCATCTTCGGTGGTCGCGGCGGCAACGGCCGGATGTCGGCCGTGGACGTGGCGGTGGTCGACGAGGCGCGCACCGCGCGCAGCGCCGCGCTGATGAAGGCGCTGCAGGCGGACACGTCGCTGAACGTGATCGCCGATGCCGCGCCCGCCGGCGCGAAGGCCGGTGCGCCGAAGGTGGCGCTCGACCGCGCGCGTGCCGAGGCGCTGGTGCGTGCGGGCGAGGTGCCCGTGGCGCTGGTGCTGCCCGCGGGTCTCGACACCTCGCTCGCGCGCTTCGACGGCGGCGGCCGCGCGTTGCCCCTGCTGGTGGACCCGTCGAATCCCATGGCCGCGGCCATGGTGAACGGCCTGCTGCAGCGGGCCGCGCTGCGCGTGCTCGAGGGCGAGCTGCCCGCGTACCTGCGTGGCGCCGGCGGCGCGGGCGGCCCGCAGCTGAGCGAGCGGATGCCCGCGCGCACGGAGCGCATCGAGGTGGTCGGCGAGAAGCGCGGCAACGGCATGATCGCGTTCTACGCCGCCGGCATCGCGGTGATGTTCCTGTTGTTCTCGGCGAACGGGGCCGCGGGCGCGTTGCTGGACGAGACCGACAGCGGCACGCTGGAGCGCGTGCTGTCGGCGCGCGTGGGCATGGGCACGCTGCTCGGGGCGAAGTGGCTCTACATCACGCTGATGGGCATCCTGCAGATCGTGGTGATGTTCGCGTGGGGCATGCTGGTGTTCCGCCTGCCGCTGCTGGCCCACCTGCCCGGCTTCGCGGTGGTCACCGTGTTCACGGCCGGTACCGCGGCGGCGTTCGCGCTGATGCTGGCCGCGAGCTGCCGCACGCGCGCGCAGCTGCAGGGGCTCTCCACGCTCGTGGTGCTGTCGCTGTCGGCGATCGGGGGCAGCATGTTCCCGCGCTTCCTCATGCCCGAGTTCATGCAGAAGATCTCGTTCGTGGGGTTCAATGCGTGGGCGCTCGAGGCGTACCTCGACGTGTTCTGGCGCGAGGCGCCGCTGATGCAGCTGCTGCCGCGGCTCGGCGCGCTCGTCGCGTTCGGCATCCTGTTCGCCGTGATCGCGCGGCGGCTGGCGAGGCGCTGGGAGATGGCCTGAGAAGTTCTCACGGGTCCGTGCACGACCTGCGTGCGTTGCCCTCGCGCCGTGATGTCCCGGGGCGTCTGCATCACCGGGAATGCGCGCCGGCTCCGCCGGCAGCGTCACCCATTCGGGGGGGATGAGCGTCGTCGGGCGCCGCGTTCGACGGGCGCGCGGCACGCGTTTCATTCCGGCTCCGCCCTCGCGACGCAAAGCGGCCCGCGTCGTGGGGGCGGAGTCGTGTGTCGTGCGC
>JBGAMH010000240.1:0-7411 GCA_044223135.1 Candidatus Eiseniibacteriota bacterium
GTTCGAGGCCAGGTTCGCGGCGAGCGCCGAGTTCTCGGCATTCTGCCGCACGGTGCTCGTCATCTCCTCGAGGCTCGCAGCCGTCTCCTCGATGCTGGCCGCCTGCGCCTGCGCGGACGACGAGATGGCGTTCGCGGCGCTGCGCAGTTCGCCCGAAGCGGTGGTCATCTGCGACGTGGCTTCCCGGACACCGCCGATCAGGCCCGACAGTTTCGCCATGAAGCCGTTGAACCCGCGGGCGAGGTCCCCGATCTCGTCCCCCCGCGCCGCGTCGAGCCGCCGGCTCAGGTCGGCGTCGCCGTGCTCGAGGTCCCGAAGCACGTCGCCAGTCTCCCGGAGCGGGGACACGATCGAGCGCGAGATGGCGGCACTGAAGAGGAGCAGCAGCACGATCGCCAGGAGCGAAACGCCGATCGCGACACGCGCCTCGAACAGCGCCCGGGCGGCCTCGGCCTCGATGCGCGCATTCATGTCGCCTTCCAGCCGGGACACGAGTCCCTCGAGTTCTTTCGTGAGCGGGCGCTCGATACCCTTCGTGGCGGCGTCGGCCTGCGCGAGCGCCGTGCCGCCGGAAGCGGCGTAGGCGTCGTGGGCCTGGCGGTAGACGAGGCCGATCGCCGCGTGCTGGTCGCGCACGGACGCGAGGATGCCCTTCGCCTCCGTGTTGAGCCCGCAGCCGAGCAACGTGTCGAGGGTGGCGACCACGCCGCGCTCCTCGGCGAGGTAGGCGTCCCAGTGCTTCGCGAACGCATCGGGCCGGCTGCCGCGCACCATGACGTTCTTCCACTCCTGGATCTGCGTCTTCAGCTGGACCTGCGCGCGTCGGGACAGGTTCTGCGAACGCACCTCCCGGTCGACGACCGAGTGGAAGACGTGCGACGAACGCATGGCGGACAGATTCGAGGCCAGGGCAATGGCCAGCGCGAGCACGGCGCCCGCGGCGCCGAGCAGCGTCAGCCGGGCGCGAACCCGGAGTCGGTCGAACATGAGGCACTCCCACGATGGTGGACGAGCTCGAGGGGGCCGGTCGACGTCTCGTACGGAAGAGCGCGGGACTCACTCTGGGAGCCCGCGCGACGCATCGCAGTATCGACCGCGGTGCCGTTCGCTGGAGCGTGCGCGAAGCCCGCTCCGACGCGCTCCCGGCGGGTAACGGCACGAGTCCGGGCATGCACGCATCGGACGGGCTTTCGCGAGGCGGACCGGGCGACCCGCGGAGGCCCGTGTCGCGGACGGGCCGGGTGGCGCGCTCGGTGCTTCCGGCGTGCCCTTGCGGGAGCAAAATCCCGCACGCTAGCCTGCCCCGCTCGCGAACCGGCGCGCCCCGAGGAACGGAGTCGCACCGACCGCGCCGCGCACCGGCCCGCGACCCCGGGCCTTCGAATCACGACATCCACCGCACTTTCCGATCGCCGCGGCCGTCCCGGCCCGGCACCACCGACACACTCCAGAAGGTCGTCGTCATGCGTGATCCCCAGTTCCGCGCGCCGCTGCGCGCGCGCCTCGTTTCGACGTTCGCCCTGCTCGCCGCGATCGCGTGCGCGGGTGTCTCGGCCCGCGCACAGTCCACACCCGGGGCCACGCCCTTCCCGAACTGGAATCCCTACGGCCAGCAGCAGGCGCCCCCGCCACAGCAGCAGCCCGCGGCGCCGCCCGCCACGCGGACACCGCAGCAGCGCACGGCCCCGGCGGCAACCGCGTCGCCCGCGGTGGCACGCGTCGGCGGCCGCGTGGTGACCCAGGCGGACTTCGACCGGGTCGCGCAGCCCTATTACCAGCGCCTGCGCCGCGAGCTGGGCGGCGGCTTCAACGCCGACCTGCAGAAGCTGGCGGCGGTGAACGTGCTCGACGAACTCGTGCGCCGCGAACTGCTCGCGATCGAGGTGCAGCGCCAGGGCGTCACGGTGACGACGGCCGAGGTGGACTCGTTGCTGGCGCAGGACCCGTTTTTCAACACGAACGGCCGCTTCGACGCCGCCAAGTTCAACGCCTACAAGACCACGCCCGGCACGAACTACCTGGAGGTCCTGCCCCGCCTGCGCGAGGCGGCCGCCGTGACCAAGCTGGACGCGTCGCTGCGCCGTCGCTTCGCTCCCACGCCCGCGCAGGTGCGCGAGGAATGGAACCGGCGCAACGAGCAGGTGCGCGCCAGCGCGTTCCCGCTGCTGACGCGCGACCTCTCGCTCGAGCCGGAGGCGAGCGACGCCGAGCGGGCGGACTACTACCGGGCGCACCCCGACCAGTTCGTGCGCCGGCCGCGGGCCCGGCTGCGCTTTGCGCGACTGCCGCTCCCGGTGCCGGGTGACAGCCTGCGCGCCACAGGCGAAGCCACCGCGATGGCCGAGGCCCGGGCGATCGCGGACTCGTTGCGACGCGGCGTGCTCGCCGACACGGCGGCGCGCTTCGCCGACACGGGGCTCTTCGAGATCCCGGCGCCGTACGTGCCGGGCATCGGCCGCCTGCTGGCGCTCACCGACACGCTCGCGCGACTCGAGCAGGACAGCACGATCCGCGTGGTCGGACCCTACGTGGGTCCCGAGGCCGTGTACGTGGGCGCGGTCGTGGAGCGCCGTCCGCGCGAGGTGCCGCCGCTGCGCGAGGTGATCGCCGACGTGAAGCGGCGCGCCGACGCCGAGAAGCGCCGCGCCACGGCCGAGGCGGATCGTCGCGCGTTCCACGCGGCGCACGCCAAGCGCTGGCGCACCCGGCGCGTGGCCGTCACGCGCGTGACCGTGGACTCGCGCACGCTGCCGTTCAAGCCGCCCGGAGCGAACGAGGTCGATCGCTGGTACGCGCAGCATGGCCGCACGTTGTTCGGCGCCTCCGACAGCTCGCGTGCGTGGCTGCCGCCGATCTCCGACTCGCTGCGCGCGCTCGCGAGGGAGCGCCTGGTCGCCGACCGCCGCGCCGAGGCGGCCACGGCCTCGATGGGGCGCGTCGCCGCGGGCCTCGCCGGCGCGGCCGATGCGCGCGCGCTCGCGCGTTCGAACGGCGCGGTGGCCGAGACGCTGTCGTTCGTGGGCGGCGGCGCGCCCGACTCGCTGTTCCCGCGCGCCCTCGTCGACTCGCTGCTGTCCGGCAGCGCGCGCCGCGGCACCGCGCAGGGGCCGCGCGTGTTCGGCCCGTACGTCGCCGCGTGGCGCGTGGACGCCGTCGACACGTCGTTCGTGCCGCCGTACGAGCAGGTGCGCGGCCGGAGCGACATCGAGTTCGCCGAGGAGCGCCGCCGTCTTGACGAGGCCGACGCACGCGCGTGGTTCGACCAGCACCGCGGCGACTACCGCACACCCGACCGGTGGGCGCTCGACCTGATCGCGGTTCGCCCCCCCGCACCCGAGTCGCTGAAGATCACGGACGCCGAGCTGCGCCGCTTCTACGACGCGAACGCCGCCACGTTCCGGCAGGAGGAACAGGTCCGCGCGCGCCACATCCTGTTCATGACGCGAGGCGCCGGCCCCGACGTGGAGGCCCGCGCGAAGCTGCGCGCCGACTCCCTGCTGGCGGCGATCCGCAAGGAAGGCGGCGACTTCGCCGACCTCGCCCGGCGCTTCTCTGAGGAGCCCGGGGCGTCGTCGCGCGGGGGCGATCTCGGCTGGTTCGGGCGTGGCCGCATGGTGCGCGAGTTCGAGGAGGCGGCGTTCGCGCTGAAGCCCGGCGAGATCAGCACCGTGGTGAAGACGCAGTTCGGCTACCACATCATCAAGGTCGAGGAGCACCGCGACGCGGGGCTCAAGCCCTTCGCCGACGTGAGCAACGACATCCGGCTGCAGATGGTGCAGTCGCGGGGCGACTCGCTGGCACGCCGCGACGCGGACGGCGTGCGTCGCCGGCTCGCCGCCGGCGGCGACGCGACCGCGCTGGCCGCGCCGTTCGGCGGCATCGTGGCGGCCGAGCCGATCGCCGCGAGCGATCCGTTGCCCGGGCTCGGCAGCGCGCCCGAGCTGGCGGCCGACCTGCCCTCGCTCGTGCCCGGGCGCTGGGCGGCGAAGACCTATCACGTGGGCTCCGCATGGGTGCTCGTACGACTGCGCGAGAAGCAACCGCCGCGGCCCGCCGAGTTCGACGAGGTGAGGGCGCGCGCGCTGGAGGACCTCAAGGCCGACCGCCGCCGCGCGCTGCTCGAAGGCAAGGTGGCGGCCATCCGCGCCGCGCTCGCCGCCGGCGCTTCGCTCGACTCGCTCGCCGCACCCTGGGGCGGGCTCAAGGAGAGCGGACCGCTCTCCGCCAGTTCGACGTTCTTCCCGCAGGTGGGCGCCGAACCGCGCCTGGTGCAGAAGGCCTTCGCGATGCAGCCGGGCGAGGTCTCCGACACGCTGCAGGTGGCGCAGGGGGTCGTGTGGCTGCGCCTGGACGAGAAGAAGACGCCCGACGTGGCGGCGTTCCGTGCGGCGGCGCCCGTGCTGGAAGCCGAGCTGCTGCGCACGAAGTACGACGCGTGGATCGCCGAAAGGAAGAAGGCCGTTCGCGTGGACATCCTGCGCGCCGACCTGCGGCGGCCCACTCCGCCCGCCGGCCTCGGCGTGCGCTGACAGCCGATCAGCGGGGCTTCGCGGCGCGCCCCCCGCGTGTCGCGAAGCCCAATCGTGCGAGCACGCCGAAGTGGTCGGTGGCCCACACGCCGTCGGCGTCCGGCTGCCGGAACAGCACTTCGCACGCGAGCGGCACGAGCGCCGGGTTCCCTGCACGCTCCACGAACACGTGGTCGATCTGCGTGGGGTTCGGCTCGAACAGCGGGTTCATGGTGGCGCGCTCGGCGGTGGTCGCGTCGGGGTGCAGCGTGTCGTACGCGTCGGCGAACGCCGGCTCGAGCAGGCGCATCTCGTCGGTGTGCAGCGGCGCGTTGAAGTCGCCCGCCAGCAGCAGGGCGCCGCGCCCGCGCGTGGTGGCCACGAAGTCGAGCAGGTCGCGCACCTGCGTGGCGCGGATCGCGCCGCCCTCGTGCGTGTGGTGCAGGTGCGTGTCGTAGACGTCCACCGGGCGGCCGTGGAAGTCGATCCGCACGTGCGCGGCCACGCGCCAGTCGTCGAGCGGCTTCAGGAAGCGCTCGTGCGCGGCGCGCACGGGGTGGCGCGTCAGGATCGCGTTTCCGTAACGCTTCGGCCGGCCCACGCTGTCCACCGACACGAACGTGAACTGGTAGCCGAGGCTGTCGGCGAGCGTCTTAGCCTGGTTCGGCAGCGTGGCGTGCTGCAGCACCTCCTGCAGGCAGATCACGTCCGGCCGGATCGTCCGGAGTTCGCGCAGGATCCGCGCGAGGCGCTTCGGCCACTCGTGCTGGTCGTGCCACAGGTTCAGCGAGACCACGGTGAGCGTGTCCGCCCCGCGGGCCTGCACCACGGCGGGCAGCAGCGTGAGGAGTGACAGGGCGAGCAGCGCACGACGCATCATGGGAACCGGCCTCGGGCTCTGGGGCATGACTCTGGGCGGCGGGCAGGATACCCGGGGCGAGGCCGGAGGTGCCACGAACCGCTCCCCCACGTGAAGCCCCGAGCCCCCATCGACCACGCCGACCGTTCGGACCTCCGGCTTCGAGCGCTGGAGCGGCGTTCCCCATGGAGATTTCCCTTCGGATTCCCCGCCGCCGCCCGCCTATACTTCCAGCACTTTCCCCAAGGGACCCGTTCAGAGATGTGCCGTGCCGTCCGAGTCGGCGTGACTGGCGCCGCAAGCGAGGGCGCGGACACGCGACCGCGAACACGAACGCGCCCTCCCCCGGCGCCAGAGGGGACTCCGCATGCGCCGCCTGTTTGCCGTGATCGCATTGCTCGCCTGCGCCGTGGTTCCGAGCGCCGCCCGCGCACAGGCCACCGAAGATCCCGTTCCGATGCTGCACCTGCCCTCGGCGCGACCGAACGCGGCCGCACGACTGCACGGTCGCCCGAACACGGCCGGCCGGCGCCCCGACAGCGTGTTCGTGGGCCACTCGTATTCGAACCACTGGTCGAACACGAACAACTTCTGGAACCTGTACGCCGGCACGTACCGGCCGGGCGCGCTGGATCCGAGCAACGCGATCTGGGACTGGGATCACACGACCGGCTGGGGCCCCGGCACGGCCGCGAACCTCGACGACTCGCTCGAGGGCTGGTGGCCGGTGCGGCGCACGTACTACATCACCGGCGGCCTGACGCTGGCCGACGCGAGCCGCCCGTGGTGGGCGATCGACCACGGCAATGGCGTCAACTACCGCCTGAACGCCGGCGGTGGCGGCGCGCGCACCAAGGGAGTCATCGGCGTGTGGCACCACGACGCCGGCGTCGCGGCCGGTGGCGGCGTCACATGGACGCCGATCTCGGGCGGCAAGTCCGCATGGTGCGGCCTGCGGCAGACCGGTGACGTCTCGCACCTCGACGCGGTGACGCGCAACGCCTACAACGCCGCCGCGGCGGAGTTCGTGAGCAGCTACAGCGCCATGCCGGCTGCGTCGACCACCACGGGCACGGCGAAGAACTTCCCCGGCTACATGAGCGCCTGGGACCAGATGCTGTACCGCGACGTGAGCATCACCGCGGGCCAGCCGCTGGCGGTCTCGTTCCAGTACCGCATGCGCATGTCGACGCAGCGGGACATCGCCGCGGCCACGTGCACCGGCATCTTCCGGGGCGATCCCCTCGCCGTGACCACGGGCAACTTCATCAGCGCCACCGCCGCCGGCGCCGGCGTGGGCGGCAACGCCCCGATCGACTCGTTCATGGTGTTCGTGGGCGTGCCCACCGATCCCGCGGCATGCACGTATTCCGACGGCGTCGTGCGGCCCGTCTTCGACCCGATGCGGCGCTGGTTCTCGGAGGTGCTGCGCGTGTTCGGGGCCGGCAACGCGTACTACGAGCTGTTCGCCGCCACCGGCAGCACCGACACGCTCGCCGCGGCCCCCACGGTGAGCGCCACGCTGTCGGCCACGCAGGTGGACGCGCTGATCGCGGCGCAGGGCGGCGGCGGGGCCGGCACCGCGCGGCTGGTGTTCCGCGTGAAGACCAACAAGGACTACGCCGACGACGACACGGCGCTGCTCGGCTTCACCTCGCGCGGCTGGGGCGCGGCGCAGGTCGACAACGTGGTGGTCAACGGCGTCGTCGTGGGCAGCTTCGAGGGCGCGGAGACGGCGGGCGTACCGGGCACGCCGAATGCCGACGCCCCGATCGACAACGCGCTCTCCACGACCGCGCTGCAGAACTGGAAGAGCACGGGCAAGCCGCCGGCGATCTACTGGCACCCGCGGGCGCTGGCGCAGCTGCGCTGGGAGGACGTGTGCGGGCCGCCGGGCTCGCCGACGCGCCAGTGCAACATGCAGGGCAACGTGATCTCGGCGGGCAACTTCGACGACGGCGAGAGCGCCGGCGACCGGCGCTTCTTCGCGGACCGCGAGCGGCTGGACGGCATGGTGTCGCCCACGATCGACCTCGTCACCGAT
>JBGAMH010000241.1:0-7311 GCA_044223135.1 Candidatus Eiseniibacteriota bacterium
GGCGCTGGTGGCTGGTGGCGATCGACGTGGGGCAGGGCGACGCGCTCGCGCTGGGCATGCCCGACGGCTGGTGGCTGGTGGACGCCGGCGCGCGCACGCCGCACGGGGATGCCGGCGAACAGGCCGTGAAGCCGTTCCTGCGCTGGGCCGCCGTGCGAAGGCTGCGCGTGCTGGCGCTCACGCACGACGACAACGACCACACGGGCGGCGCGCCGGCAGTGCGCCGCGGCGTGCGCGTGGACCGCGTCCTCGTGCCGGCGCCGCAGCCGCGCGTGCCGGGCCCGCTCGCGCGCTGGCCGGGCGCGCGGCCGGTGGCGCGCGGCGACGTGCTGCACGATGCGCCGCCCGTGCGCGCAGGGTGGCCGCCGCCGGGAGCGACGGCCGAGCCGCTCGCGCAGCGCGGCGACAACGCGGCGGCGCTCGTGCTCGAGGTGGGGGACGGCGCGGGACGCGCGCTGCTGATGGCGGACGCCGACAGCCTGGTGGAAGCGCGCATCGAGGCGGCCGCGGGCCTCGCGTTGCTGAAAGCCGGCCACCACGGCTCGGGCTCCTCGAGCGGCGCGGCGTTCGCGGGGCGCCTGCGGCCGCGCGTGGCGATCCTGTCGGTGGGGCGGCGCAACGCGTACGGGCATCCGTCGCCCGGCGCGATGGCGCGTCTCGCGGCGGCCGGCGCGCGGCTGGATCGCACCGATCGCGAGGGGAGCCTGTGGTACGAGCTGTCGGCGGCGGGTGCACGGCGCGTGGACTGGCGTCATGGCGAGCCGCGCGCGTGGCCGTCGCCGCCGACGGCCGCGCCGATGCCGCAGAAGTGAGCGCGCACGGCTTGCCGCGTCCCACGGCGGCGGATAGTCTGCGGCGTGGCCTTCGCACGCCCCGTCCGTCTCGCCGTGTTCGCGTCCGGCAACGGTTCCAACTTCGAGGCCCTCGCCGCCGCCGCGCGGCAGGATCGCCTCGGCGGCTCGATCGTCGCCCTGCTGTGCGACCAGCCCGGGGCGTTCGCGCTCGAACGCGCGCGCACGCTCGGCATCGAGGCGCTGACGCCGCCCACGGGGCGCTACCGGACGCGGCTCGAGGACGAACGGCCGTGGCTCGACGCGCTGCGCGAGCGCGAGGTGGACGTGGTGGTGCTCGCGGGCTTCATGCGCCGCCTGCACGCGCCGCTGCTGTCGGCGTACGCGGGCCGGATGCTGAACATCCATCCGTCGCTGCTGCCGTCGTTCCCCGGGCTCGACGCGATCGGCCAGGCGTGGCGCCACGGCGTGCGCGTGACGGGCTGCACGGTGCACCTGGTGGAGGACGCGCTCGACGCGGGCCCGATCGTGGCGCAGGCCGCGGTGGAGGTGGCCGAGGGCGAATCGCTGGAGTCGCTCACGGCCCGCCTGCACGTGGCCGAGCACGCGCTGTACCCCGACGCCGTGCGCCGGTTCGTCGCCGAGCCGTGGCACGTGGACGGCCGGCGGCTGGTGTTCGGCGCGGGGCCGGGCCTCGCGGCCGCGATCAAGGAGGCGGCGCGTGGCTGACCCGACGCCGCTCGACGCGCGGCCGCTGCTGGAGGCGGTGCTGTTCGACGCCGGCGGCACGCTGGTGCGCATCGACTACGAGTGGATCGCCGACATGCTGGCCGAGTACGGCCACATCGTGACGGCGGGCGACGTGCGCCGCGGGGAGCTGATGGGCCGCCGCCGCTACGACGGCACGGTGCGCGCGCCGCGCGCGCTGGCCCCGGGCGAGCCGCACCCGCCGCTCGGCAGCGCGGGCGACACGCGTTCGTACTTCGCCGGCATGCTGGAGGGCGCGGGCGTGCGCGCGCCGCTGCTCGACGAAGCGCTCGACCGGCTGTACGAGAAGCAGAAGCCGCCGGGCTACCTGTGGGGCCGCCCGGCCGAGGGCGCGCGCGCCGCGATCGACGAGCTGCGCGAGGCGGGCCTGCGGCTGTGCTGCGTGAGCAACTCCGACGGCCGCGCCGAGGCGCACCTGGTGGACACCGGCACGCGCGACGGGCTCGAGTTCGTGGTCGACTCGCAGATCGAGGGCGTGGAGAAGCCCGACCCGCACATCTTCCAGATCGCGCTCGACCGCCTCGGCGTTCCGGCGGAGCGCGCGCTGTACGTGGGCGACATCCGCGGCGTCGACGAAGTGGGCTCGCGCGCGGCGGGGCTGCACTTCGTGCTGCTGGACCCGAGCGGCGCGTACGCCGGCCCCGACACCGCGTGGATCCCGACGATCGCCGACCTGCCGCGCTGGATCGCTTCCCGTTTCCGACTGTCCGTTTCCGAGGGCCGCCCGACGCACTGACCGAAATCCCCCGTGTCCGTCCCTTCAACCGGGCCGTCCCGTGAGACGGCCGAGGAGTTCGACATGCACGACACGCAGCCGATCGTGATTCCGACGGAATGGCTCGACGCCCGCCACGCGGTGCACGACGTCGAGATCCCGGGCCTCCAGCCGTGGCGACGCGGCAAGGTGCGCTCGGTGTACGAGGCCGGCCCCACGCACTTCGTGATCGTGGCGAGCGATCGCCTGAGCGCCTACGACTCGATCCTGCCCACGCCGATCCCGGGCAAGGGCGCGATCCTGTCCGCGATCTCGGCGTTCTGGATGCGGAACCTGGCGAGCGCCGCGCCGCACCACCTGGTGAGCGACGACGCGGCCGCGTTCCCCGAGCCGTTCCGCGCGCACGCGTCGCTGCTGCAGGGCCGCGCGCAGCTGGTGAAGCGCGCCGAGCGCGTGGACATCGAGTGCGTGGTGCGCGGCTACCTGACCGGCTCGGGCTGGAAGGAGTACCGCGCGAGCGGCACCGTGTGCGGCATCGCGCTGCCGCCGGGGCTCAAGGACGGCTCGAAGCTGGAGCCGGCCATCTTCACGCCCGCCACCAAGAACGACACCGGCCACGACGAGAACATCTCGTTCGAGCGCATGGTGGAGATCACCGGCCGCGACACCGCCGAGGCCCTGCGCACGCGCTCGATCGCGATCTACGAGGAGGCGCGCGCCTGGGCGTGGGCTCGCGGGTTGGTGCTGGCCGACACGAAGTTCGAGTTCGGCCGCATCGGCGGTGAGTGGGTGCTGATCGACGAGGCGCTGACGCCCGACTCGTCGCGGTACTGGGATCGCGCCGAGTACGAAGCCGGCCGGCTGCTGAGCTTCGACAAGCAGTTCGTGCGCGACTGGCTGGACCGCAGCGGCTGGAACCACGAGCCGCCGGCGCCGGCGCTGCCCGCCGACGTGGTGGCGAAGACGCAGGAGTGCTACCTGGAGGCGATCCGCCGGCTGAGCGGAGGCCCGCGATGATGTTGAACGAGCCCGGGGCCGCGGAGCAGGGCTCGACGTACGGCGAGCGCGGCTGGCCGCGTGCCGCGCTCCTGTCGCTGTCCGACAAGGCCGGCGCCGCCGAGTTCGCGCGCGCGCTGGCCGACGGCGGCACGCAGATCCTGGCGAGCGGCGGCACCGCGTCGCACCTGGAGAAGGCCGGCGTCCCGGTGACGCGCGTGGAGGAGTGGACCGGCTTCGGCGAGCTGCTGGGCGGGCGCGTGAAGACGCTGCACCCGCACGTGCACGCGCCGATCCTGGCGCGACGTGACCGCGCCGAGGACCTGGCCGAGCTCGAGGCGCGCGGCGTGAAGCCCGTGGACCTGGTGGCCGTGTCGCTCTACCCGTTCGAGACCGAGGGCGTGAAGCTCGACGACGCGGGGATGGTGGAGGAGATCGACATCGGCGGCGTGGCGCTGCTGCGAGGCGCCGCCAAGAACCACGACGGCGTGATCGTGGTGCACGACGCCTCGCAGTACGACGAGGTGCTGCAGGCGCTGCGCCGCGGCGTCACGCGCGAGGATCGACGGCGCTGGGCGCTCGCCGCGTTCACGCGCACGGCTCGCTACGACGCCGCGATCGCCGGCGAGCTGGCCCGGCGCATGGCGCCCGGCGACGAACCGCCGGCCGTGTACGCGCTGGTGCTGGAGAAGGCGCGGACGCTGCGATACGGCGAGAACCCGCACCAGAGCGCGGCGCTGTACGCGCGCGGCGGGGGACTGGCCGCGCTGCAGTCGTGGCGCGAGGGCAAGGAGCTCTCGTACAACAACCTGCTCGACCTGGAGGCCGCCGTGGCGCTGGCCGGCCGGTTCGAGTCGCCCG
Source organism: Candidatus Eiseniibacteriota bacterium (assembly GCA_044223135.1). Lineage (GTDB taxonomy): Bacteria > Eisenbacteria > RBG-16-71-46 > RBG-16-71-46 > RBG-16-71-46 > JBGAMH01. The sequence continues at coordinate 4,132 of JBGAMH010000241.1, forward strand.
CATGCGTGATCGTGAAGCACAACCAGCCGTGCGGCGCCGCGTGCGGCGAGGGCCTGTCCGAAGCCTACGAGCGCGCGCTGGCCGCCGACCCGCTGAGCGCGTTCGGCGGCATCGTGGCGTTCAATCGAGAACTCGACGGCAATACGGCGAAGAAGCTCGCCGAGCTGTTCGTGGAGTGCGTGGCGTTCCCCGAGATCTCGCGCGAGGCCGACCTCGTGCTGAAGGGCCGGAAGAACGTGCGGCTGGTGAAGCTGACCGCGCGCGACCTGGCGGTGACCGACCCGTGGTCCGTGCGCCTGGTGGGCCCGTGGGCGCTGCTGCAGCGCGAGAGCCCCGCCGCGCCGCCGCCGTGGCGCACGGTCACGCGGCGCGCGCCGAGTGCCGCCGAGCTGACCGCGCTGATGTTCGCGTGGGAGGTGTGCGCCGTGGCGCGGAGCAACGCGATCGTGCTGGCGAAGGGCGAAGCGCTGATCGGCCTCGGCAGCGGGCAGACCTCGCGCGTGGACGCGGTGGACGTGGCGCTGATGAAGTGCGCGCGCGCCGGCCACGACGCGAAGGGCAGCGTGCTCGCGAGCGACGGCTTCTTCCCGTTCCCGGACGGCGTCGAGAAAGCCGCCGCCGCGGGCGTGACCGCGATCGTGCAGCCCGGAGGCAGCGTGAAGGACCCGGAGGTCATCGCCGCCGCGGATGCGGCGGGAATGGCGATGGTGTTCACGGATCGAAGAGTGTTCCGGCACTGAGGGACGGGGGCATCCGAATTGTCGGCACGAGGAGAGTTGCTGCTCAAGTCGTACGAGCTCGTGACGGGAGAACTCATCACGCGCATGGGGTGGCGAGAGAACTACCTCAAGCTGCAGTTGCTCTCGTGCGCGGTCATTGCCTGTCTCTCCCTGAGAATCGAGGTTGCCGGGATCAAGGCCGACCTCGCCCATCCGGAACTGTTGCTCTGGTTGAGTCCGATCTCGGTGCTGCTGTGCCTGAAGTACGTCATCGAGGACCGCGTCGTCGGAAATCTCGGGAGCTATGTCGCCGAGCTCGCGAAAGACCCCGAGTTCTCCCCAACGCCCACCCTCTGGGACGCGTCCCCCCAGTACAAGGCCTACGCGGCTTCCGTCTTTCCCCTCAAGCTCACCGTCTCCATCCTTGCCTTTGTCATCGTTCCTGCCTGTGCATTCGCGGGAGTCTGGTATTTCCACCGGAGCCTTCCCGAACAGATCGCGGCGCTCGTCGCGTCGTTGACGCTGCCGCTCGTGAATTGTGTCCTCCTTCTACTCAGCACTTCCTTCCGGCGAAAGTCCATCGAACAGGCGTGATCCCATGCCCCGTACCACAGTTCTCATCCTCGACTTCGGTTCGCAGTACACGCAGCTGATCGCGCGTCGCGTGCGCGAACTGGGCGTCTACTCCGAGATCATTCCCGGCAACTCGTCGCTCGAGAAGATCCGCGAGCACCGGCCGAGCGCCATCATCCTGGGCGGCTCGCCGGCGTCGGGCTACCGCGCCGACGCGCCGCTGCCGGACCCGGGCGTGTACAAGCTGGGCAAGCCGCTGCTCGGCATCTGCTACGGCTTCCAGGTCACGCAGCAGCTCATGGGCGGCGCCGTGGCCCGGGCGCAACATGCCGAGTACGGCACGGCCACGTTCGTGCTCGACAGGCCGTCGCCGCTGTTTGCCGGCGTGCCGAAGCGCTTCCGCGCGTGGATGAGCCACGGCGACGAAGTGCAGTCGCTCGGGCCGGGCTGGACGAAGGTGGCGCACACGTCGAACTGCGCGTTCGCGGCGGCGAAGCACGACAAGCTGCCGTTCCACCTGATCCAGTTTCACCCGGAAGTCGTGCACTCGCCGTTCGGCAGGCAGGTGCTGTCGAACTTCCTGTTCCGCGTGGCGAAGCTGAAAGCCGACTGGAGCATGAAGCACTTCATCCGCGACGCGGTGAAGGACATCCGCACGCGCGTGGGCGACGGCCGCGTGCTGTGCGGGCTGTCGGGCGGCGTCGACTCCACCGTGGCGGCCACGCTCATCCACAAGGCGATCGGCGACCGGCTCACGTGCGTGCTCGTGGACCACGGGCTGCTGCGGCTGAACGAGGCGGAGGAGGTCGCTCGCGAGCTGGGCGCGCGTCGGCACCTGAACCTGCGCGTGGTGTTCGCGAAGGAGCGCTTCCTGTCCAAGCTCGCGGGCGTCACCGACCCCGAGAAGAAGCGCAAGATCATCGGCAACGAGTTCGTGGCGGTGTTCGAGCAGGAAGCGAAGGACCTCGGCTCGATGCAGTTCCTCGCGCAGGGCACGTTGTACCCGGACGTGATCGAGTCCGCGTCGGCCGGCTTCGGCTCGCAGGTGATCAAGACGCACCACAACGTGGGCGGCCTGCCCGAGCGCATGCACATGCAGCTGGTGGAACCGCTGCGCTGGCTGTTCAAGGACGAGGTGCGCGCGCTGGGTCGCGAGCTGGGACTGCCATCGAACCTCGTGGACCGGCATCCGTTCCCCGGGCCCGGGCTCGCGGTGCGCTGCCTGGGCGACGTGAACGAGACCGACCTCGAGATCGTGCGCCGGGCCGACGCGATCTTCCTGGAGGAGCTGCGGCGCGCGAAGTGGTACGACCGCACGTGGCAGGCGTTCGCGGTGATCCTGCCGCTGCAGACGGTGGGCGTGAAGGGCGACGAGCGTTCGTACGAGAAGGTGGTGGCGCTGCGCGCGGTCAACAGCGTGGACGGCATGACCGCCGACTGGACGCGCGTGCCGCACGCGCTGCTGGCGCGCGTCAGCAGCCGCATCACGAACGAGGTCCGCGGAGTGAATCGCGTGGTCTTCGACGTCACCAGCAAGCCGCCGTCGACGATCGAGTGGGAGTGAGGCGTCGCGTCGCGCGGATCCGCCCCGGGGCGGATGAGTCGTGAAGTCCCGGGAACTTGCGCGGGAAGCGGTGCCGCGCTGGCGAGTCACGGGCCTGGCTGCAGGCGGGATCGGCCTCGTCATCCGCTGACCTCCTCCGGCTCGGCGTCGGCGAACAGTGCCTCGATGTCGCGACGCGCCTGCGCCGCGGCGGCTTCGGCCTGTGCACGCGCGGCCGCGACCTCCTCGGGCGGCATTGCTCTCGCGGCCTTCGCCGCTTCGCGCGTGCGCCGCGCCTCGCGCGCTTGCCGCTCCGCGCATTCACGCGCCACCCGCGCGCGCCGC
>JBGAMH010000242.1:0-7262 GCA_044223135.1 Candidatus Eiseniibacteriota bacterium
GGTGGCTCGCAGCCGGCGCGACCAGGCGCGGGACGCGCTGCGGCTGGTGCAGCTGGGCCCTCGCCACGAACGCATCGAGGCCGCGCGCGCCACGCTCGCCGCGGCGGAGGCGTCCGTGCGGACGCTCGACGCCACGCTCGCGAACATGACGGTGCGCGCGCCGTTCGCCGGCGTCGTCACGGTGCGGCACCACGAGCCGGGCGAGATCGTGTCCGCCGGAGCCGCGGTCGTCACGCTGCTCGACCGCGACGACCGCTGGGTCCGCATCTACGTGCCCGAGACGCGGCTCGGCGCGGTGCACGTGGGGCAGGCGGCCACGCTCACCAGCGACACGTTCCGCGGGCGGCGCTACACGGGGCGCGTCTCCACCATCGCCTCGGAGGCCGAGTTCACGCCGAAGACGGTGCAGACGCGCGAGGAGCGCGTGAAGCTCGTGTACGCGGTGAAGGTGCGGATCGGAGGAGACCCCGCGTTCGAACTGAAGCCCGGACTGCCGGTGGACGTCGTCCTGGAGGCCGCCCGGTGACGCGGCCCGCGGCCGCCGACGCCCCGGGCGCGGCCGTGCTCGTGAGCGGGCTGGTGCGCCGGTTCGGCGCCGTGACCGCGGTGGACGGCCTGTCGTTCGAGGTGCACCCGGGCGAGCTGTTCGGGCTCGTCGGGCCCGACGGCGCCGGCAAGACGACCACGCTGCGCATGCTCGCCGGCGTGCTGCGCCCGTCCGCCGGCGACGCGACGGTGTTCGGCCGGTCGGTGGTGCGCGATCCCGAGTCCGTGAAGACCGAGATCGCGTACATGTCGCAGCGCTTCGGCCTGTACGCCGACCTGACCGTGGCGGAGAACCTGGCGTTCTACGCCGACCTCTACGAGGTGCCGGCCGCCGAACGGCCGGCGCGGCTCGAACGCCTGTACCGCTTCTCGAACCTGGGGCCCTTCCGCGACCGCATGGCCGGGCAGCTGTCGGGCGGCATGAAGCAGAAGCTGGGGCTCTCCTGCGCGCTCGTGCACGAGCCGCGGCTGCTGCTGCTGGACGAGCCCACGTTCGGCGTCGACCCGGTCTCGCGCCGCGACCTGTGGGTGATCGTGCACGAGATGGTGGCGCGCGGCGTCACCGTGGTGGTGAGCACGGCCTACATGGACGAGGCGGAGCGCTTCGACCGGCTCGCGCTGCTGCACCAGGGACGGGGCGTCGCGCTCGACACGCCGCGCGCGCTGCAGGACACGCTCGCCGGCCGCGTGGTGTCGGTGCGCACGGACCGCGTGCGCGAGGCGCGCGTGGCCGCGCTGCGACTGCCCGGCGTGGCGGGCGCGGCCGTGTTCGGCGACCGCCTGCACCTGCTGGTGGCCGACGCCGGAAGCGAAGCGCTCGGCGTGGCGCGTGCGCTCGGCGAGGCGGGCTTCCCGGTGTCCGAGCCGGAGGTCATCGCCCCCACGCTGGAGGACGTGTTCATCGCCCGCCTCGCGGGGCCGGAGGCGCGCTCGTGACGAGCGCCGGGCCAGCCGTTGCGGTACGCGACCTCACGCGCACGTTCGGTGCGTTCACGGCCGTCGACCGGGTGACGTTCCAGGTGGAGCGCGGCGAGGTGTTCGGCTTCCTCGGTCCGAACGGCGCCGGCAAGACCACGACCATCCGCATGCTGTGCGGGCTGCTCGCCCCCACCCGCGGGTCGGGCACGGTCGCGGGCTTCGACATCCGGCGCGAGACCGAGGCCATCAAGCGGCGCATCGGCTACATGTCGCAGGCGTTCTCGCTGTACGGCGACCTGACCGTGGAGGAGAACATCGAGTTCTTCTCCACGCTGAACGGCGTGCCTCGCGAGCGCCGCGCCGAACGGCGGGAATGGGTGCTGGCCATGGCCGGCCTCGGCGACCACCGCACGCGCATGACGCGCGACCTGCCGCTGGGCTGGAAGCAGCGGCTCGCGCTCGGAACGGCGGTGCTGCACGACCCGCCGCTGCTGTTCCTGGACGAGCCCACGTCGGGCGTGGACCCGATCTCGCGCCGCGCGTTCTGGGACCTGATCTACACGCTCACCGAGGGCGGCACCACGGTGTTCGTGAGCACGCACTACATGGAGGAGGCCGAGTACTGCCACCGGCTGGCGCTGATGAACCGCGGAGCGCTCGTGGCGCTCGACACGCCCGCGCACCTGCGCTCCGGGCTCCACGAGCCCGTCTACGAGGTGCGCACCGACGACGGGCTGCACGCAGTGGAAGCGCTTCGGGACGCGCCGTTCGTGCGCGCGGCCGGCCTGTTCGGTCGGGCGGTGCACGCCACGCTGGCCGCAGGCGGGGACGGCGAGCCGGCCCTGTCGCGACGCCTGGCCGAGCGCGGCGTGCGCTTCGAGCGCATCGCGCGCATCGAGCCCACCCTGGAGCACGTGTTCATCGCCCGCGTGCAGGACACGGGCGGAGCGGTGGAGGGCTGACGTGACGCTCCCGAACCGCACGCGGCTCATGGCGATGGCGCGCAAGGAGTCGCTGCAGATCTCGCGCGACCCGCGCAGCCTGATCCTGGCGTTCGCGCTGCCGGTGTTCCTGCTCGTGGTGTTCGGGTACGCCATCACCTGGGACGTGCGCGACGTGCGCACGGTGGTCGTGGACGAGGACCACAGCGCCGCGAGCCGGGCGTTCGTCGAGGCGTTCTCGGCCTCCGGCTACTTCCGGGTCGAGCGGCACCTCGAGCGCGTGGCGGACGTCACGCCGCTCTTCGACCGCGGCACGGCGCGCGTGGCCATCGTGCTGCCGGCCGGCTTCGAGCGCGACCTGCGCCGGGGCCATGGCGCCCCCGTGCAGGTGCTGGTGGACGGGGCCGACGCGAACACGGCCACGATCGTGCTGGGCTACGTGCGCGCCACCGCGCAGTCGTGGGCGCAGCGGACGGCGCTCGCGGGCCGCCCCGTGACGCTGCCGGTGACCACGCGCAGCCGCGTCTGGTACAACGAGGAACTGGTGAGTCGCAACATGATCGTGCCGGGGCTGGTGGCCACCATCATGATGGTGATCGCGGCCATGCTCACGGCGCTGACGATCGCCCGCGAGTGGGAGCGCGGCACGATGGAGCAGCTGGCCGCCACGCCCGTGTCGCGGATCGAGGTCGTGCTCGGCAAGCTCCTTCCCTACCTCGCGATCGGCCTCGTGGACGTGACGCTGACCACCGTGCTCGGCGTGGCCGTGTTCGGCGTCCCGTTCCGCGGCGACCCGCTGCTGCTGGCGCTGCTGTCGTTCCTGTTCCTGGTCGGGGCGCTCGGGCTCGGCATCTTCATCTCGGCCGTGGCGAAGACGCAGCTCGTGGCCACGCAGCTGGCGCTGATCGCCACGTTCCTGCCGGCGTTCCTGCTGTCGGGATTCATGTTCCCGATCGAGACCATGCCGCCGCCCCTGCAGTTGATCTCGATGCTGGTGCCGGCGCGCTACTTCCTGGTGGTGGTGCGCGGCATCTTCCTGAAGGGCGTCGGGCTCGAGGTGCTCGGTGGCCAGGCGCTGCTGATGCTGGCGTTCGCGGTGCTGGGGCTGCTGCTGGCCTCGCGCTCGTTCCGCAAGGAGCTCGACTGATGTTCCGCGAGAAGCTCGAACGCGTGCTCGGGCTCGTGCGCAAGGAGTTCCGCCAGCTGCTGCGCGACCACCGCATGCTGCGCGTGATCCTGGCCGCGCCGGTCTTCCAGCTGATCGTGTTCGGGTACGCCGTCTCCACCGACGTCCGCCAGACGCGCCTGTTCGTGGTCGACCACGACCGCACCGCCGAATCTCGCGCGCTGCAGGACGCGCTCGCGTCGTCGACGTACTTCCGCGTGATCGGCCGCTCCGAGCGGGGCGCCGACCTGATCGCGGCGCTCGACCGCGGCCGCACCACGGTGGGGCTCGAGATCCCGGCCGGCTACGCGCGCGACCGGCAGGCGGGGCACGCGTCGGTGCAGCTGCTGGTGGACGGCACGAACTCGAACATGGCCACGATCGCGCTCGGGTACGCGGAGCAGATCGTGCGCTCGCACGGGCTGGCGACGCTGGAGCGGCGGCTGGTGCTGCCGGTGGACCTGCGCGAGCGGGCGTGGTTCAACCCGGCGTTGATCTCGCGCAACTACAACGTGCCGGGCGTGATCGGCACGATCATGCTCATGATCAGCATGCTGCTGACGGCGCTCGCGGTGGTGCGTGAACGCGAGCTGGGCACGCTCGAGCAGCTCATGGTGAGCCCGCTCACGGCCGGGGAGCTGATCGCCGGCAAGACGATCCCGTTCGCGATCGTGGCGCTGCTCGACCTGGTCATCATCACGGCGGTGTCGCTGCTGTGGTTCCGGATCCCGTTCCTGGGCCAGGGGCCGCTGCTGCTGCTGGCCGCGATGCTGTTCCTGCTCTCGACGCTGGGCCTCGGGCTGCTGATCTCCACCGTGTCGGGCACGCAGCAGGAGGCGTTCCTGACGATGTTCCTGGTGATGATGCCGGCGATGATGTTCTCGGGGTTCATGTTCCCGGTGGCCAGCATGCCGCCGCTGTTCCAGTGGCTCACGCTGGCGAATCCGCTGCGGCACTACCTCGAGATCCTGCGCGCGGTGTTCCTGAAAGGCGCCGGACTCGACGCGCTGTGGCCGCAGTACCTGGCGTTGCTCGGCATGGGCGTCGCCACGCTCGCGTTCGCGGCCTCGCGGTTCCAGAAGACGGTCCGCTGAGCGCCCGCGGCCGGGGCCGCGCGCGGGCAAGCGAAAGGGCCGGTCCGAAGACCGGCCCCGTTCGTGGCTCGCGCACGGCCGGCGCGCGAACCGGTGCCGCGGTGATCAGCGCACGAACATCACGCTGCGCGAGAGCTGGCCCTGGCCCGAGCGCATCTGCACGAAGTACATGCCGGGCGTGAGCCCGCGGCCCGACAGCGCCAGCGAGTGCTCGCCGGCCTCGTACGTGCCGTCGGCCAGCGTGCGCACGAGCTGCCCGGCGACGTTGTACACGTGCACCGACACCTCGCCGGCGCGCGGCAGCGAGAACTGGAACGACGTCGCCTCGCGGAACGGGTTCGCGCCCGTGATGCGGAACGCCACCGCACCCGGCGCGGTGCGCACGCCGGCGGCCTGCTCGCCGTCGAACGCCACGGCCGCATTCAGCAGGCTGGGGCGATACTGCGGCGTGTACACGCCCATGCGGGTCGTCTGGCCGGCGCTGAACTGGTACATGCAGGCGTCGTCCGTGTAGTCCATGAAGTTGTTGATCGGATCGAGGCCGGCCGACGAGCACGTGTTGCGGCCGGTCGGGCAGCCGAACGCGGCGCTCGCCTCGTACGGCGTGTCGCTCACTTCGTCGCCGGGCGACGTGCAGCCGCCCTGGAACGTGTGGTAGAGGCCCAGGTAGTGGCCGGCCTCGTGCACGAGCGTGCGGCCCAGGTTGTACGGCGCCAGCGCACCGCCCGGCACCGAGGCGTAGTGGAACACGACGCCGTGGCGGTAGTCGGACTCGGCGTAGCTCCACGGGAACGTGGCCCAGCCGAGCAGGCCCTGGCCGGGCTTGCACGAATACACGTTGAACCGGTGCGCCGGGTCCTTCTTGAGCGCGTTCTTCGCATTGCGCTCGGCGCCCGTGCCCGGCGTCATCTTGAACCACGTGTTGTTCTGCGTGCGATCGACGCTCGCGAGCACGAACGTGAAGCCGGTGCCGGCGTAGTCGGAGTTGAGCTTCGCGATCTGACCGTCGATCAGCGCCTGCGAGAGGTTGCCCTCGCCCGTGCTCGAGTAGATGACGTGCCACGCCACCTTGATCTGGCCGCCGGCCTCGCCGAAGTTCGGGTGATCCTTGATCCACTTGTCCGCGGCCTCGCGGATCGCCGCCTGCTCGATCGCGTCGGGAGCCACGGTGCCGCACGAGCGCTGGGTGATCACGTCTTCACGCTGGACCGGGACGATCGGGTCGCCCTCGGGCGAGTCGAGCGCATGTCCCTGGGCGACGGCCAGGGCGCTGGTGGTGGCCACGAGAACCAGGGTCAGGGCGGCGGTGGCAAGCGACGACCGGAGCTTCATGACGCGACTCCTCCACGGGGACGGGACGAGGCCCTTTCGGCGCCGTGCCGGTCGCACACCAGACGCGACTGCTGCACCCGCCGAAGGGTCAGGAATCTGTCAATGTGCGCCACGTCGATCAAGGACAAATTTCGCCCGGGGGATCGGCTGTCCCGGGGGCATCAGGGGCCGGTCAGCAGTGCGTGAAACGGCAGCACCGGGCAACCGCCGGGCGGCCGCCCGCTCGGCGGCCCCGCCGCTGGCCGCCGTCGATCGGCTCCGTCTACAGTGCGCAGCCCGTCCCCCCCACTCCGCGGAGATCGCATGAGCGACGTGTTCGCGTCCCCCGACATCCGGCAGAGCATCGATCGGCTCGAACACGCGCTGGCCGCCCGCCACCCCCGCCGTGCCGGCGCGATGTTCGACGTGCAGCCCGTGCACACGGTCTACGGCGGCGCGCACCTGTTCCGGCACGACGTCGCGGCGCGCCTCGGCGAAGCCGCGCGCGCGCACATGGCCGCCTGGACCCCGGACTGGGTGACGTTCGCGCGCGTCCTGCAACTGACGGGCGCGGACCGGCTGCCGGCGCTGCCCGCGGCGCGCGAGGCGTTCGAGCGCGAGCTGGACGCGGCGCCGGACGGCGGGCGCGCGACGCACCGCGACGCGTGGATCGCGCGCGAGGTGTGGGAGCGCGTGCGCGCGAAGCTGCATCGCGAGCCCGTCGAGGACTATCGCGTGGACTTCGAGGACGGCTACGGCGTGCGCGCCGATGCCGAGGAGGACGCGGCCGCGGACGCCTGCGCCGACGAGCTGGCGCTCGGCATGGAACGCGACACGTTGCCGCCGTTCGTCGGCGTACGCGTGAAGGCGCTCGACGAGCGGTCGCGCGGCCGCGCCGTGCGCACGCTGGAGCGAGCGGTCGGCGGGCTCCTGCAGCGCACGCGGGGCCGGCTGCCGCGCGGCTTCGTGGTGACGCTGCCCAAGGTGACCGTGCCGGAACAGGTCGCCCTGCTCGACCAGCTGCTCGCGGCGCTCGAAGCGGCGCACGGGCTCGACCGCGGCGAGATCCCGTGCGAGCTGATGGTGGAAACGCCCGCGTGCCTGTTCGACGAGCAGGGCCGCGTGCCGCTGCGCTCGCTCGTGGCCGCGGCCGCCGGCCGGTGCCGCGGCGCGCACCTGGGCGCCTACGACTACACCGCGGCGCTCGACGTGAGCGCGCTGCACCAGTCGCTCGCGCACCCGGCCGTCGCGCTCGCGCGGGCCGTCATGCAGGCGGCGCTCGCCGGC
>JBGAMH010000243.1:0-7250 GCA_044223135.1 Candidatus Eiseniibacteriota bacterium
GTCGGTCACCGACAGCCCCTGCAGGCACTCGCCCACCACGCGCAGCGCGTCGTCGGACGCCAGCGCCTCGAGCGGCGTCGGCGCATCGTCGGGCACCGTGGCGCCCGCGTCCTCGACCTCGGCGCGCCGTCGTCGCACGCGTTCCTTCTGGTAGTGGTTTCCGATCACGTTCCGAAGCACCTGGAAGCAGTAGGGGAGCGAAGGCGGATCGCCGCCGGGGTTGCGCTCCACGATCACGCGCAGCGCGTCCTGCACCAGGTCCTCGGCCACGTCCGGGTGAACCCGCCGCCGCGCGAGCGAGAGGAAGCGCTCCCGGAGCGGGGCGAGCCAGGCCCCTTCCGGGCCCGGTCGCGCGTCGGAGGTTTCCCGGTTCATTTGCCCGCCCCCGGGGATCTCCCGGCGGCTCCCGCGCTCCACCGTTCCACCGGGGCATCCGGCACCCCGATCAGCAGGAAGGCCGTGCAGTCGCGCGCCGCGAAGCCCTCGCGCGCCAGCTGCTCGGACGCCCGCGCCAGGCACACGTCGCGGGGCAGCCCGGTGCGGAGTCCCGCGTAGAACAGCTGCATCATCCGCGAGGCCGCACGGTCGCCCACCTTCCATCGCGTGGTCACCACGCTGCGTGCGCCACCCACCAGGAAGCCCCGCGCGAGTCCGAACGAGCCCTCGCCCGCGTAACGGGTCGAACCCATCGTGCCGCAGCCCGACAACGTCACCAGGTCGGCGCCGATGCCGAGCTTCTCGATCTCGTCGGGCGTGAGCAGCGGGTCGGCGCCGGCCAGCACGAGCCCGCCTCGCGAAGCCGAGCGCGGATCCTCCACGGCATGCGTCGCGAAGTGCAGCACTCCCGACGGGCCCGCCTGGCGAAGCCGCGCCAGCGTCGCGTCGCGGCCCACGAGCACCGTGGCGCCCGGCTCGGCGAGACGGCGCGCCTCCTCGCGCGCCCCCGGCAGCCCGCGCGTGACGGCGCCGCGCGTCGCCGGCTCGAGCGACGAGACGGCCGGCTGCTTCGCGTCCACGGCCGGGTCGGCGACGATCGTGAGCTGCCGCCCTTCGGGGCGACGCTCGTCGAGCGCGGCCAGGATGCCCGCCGACGGCACGTAGCTCACGGCGTAGCGCTGGCCCACGCGCGTGCCGCGCGGGTCGCCCGGGATCGGGAGCGACTCGATCGGCAGCGCGTCGGCGCTCCAGGGCGGCACGACGACCAGGCGCTCGATGCCCCGCGGCAGTTGCGGCCACCATTCGGCGAGCAGCACCTGCGAGAGTTTCGCGAGCGCGGCCGGCGGCGTGCGGCCACGCTGATCCGCCATGGACTCCACGAGCAGCTCCACCTCCCGGATGCGCATGCCCGAGGGGATCGGCACCGCTCGCAGCGTGCCTCCGCCGAGCACGAACACGTTCGCGCCCACGCCGCCCACGCCGTCGAACTGCACGAGCGCCGCGTGCCCGCGATCGAGCCGTGCGATCAGCGCGTCCGCGTCGGGAACGTCGCGCGCGCCGAGCCGGCTCTCGAGCGTCGCCGCGCGGCCGCGCTCGCTCGCGCGCCACGCGTCCTTCGGCCGGCCGCGCTCGATCAGCACGCGGGCCCACAGCCCGTACGCGGCGAGCCCGTGCTCCACGACCGCGGCGCGGTCCTCCTCGGTGTCCAGCGTGGCGCGCCAGCGCTCGAAACGGGCCAACTCGTGCTCGAGCAGCGTGTCCGCCTCGGCGTAGCGGCGCAGCGCCTGCAGCGCTCCGGCACGCAGCAGCTGCGTGCGGATGCGCAGCGTGGGCGTCTCGCGGATGTTCGGATCGGCGAGCAGCGTGTCCGTTTCGAGCAGGCAGTCCGCGTGGTGCTGCAGCGTGAACAGCTGGTTCGTCATGAACAACCGGCTCGTGTTCGCCGCGCGCCGGTCCCCGAGCCGGCGGTTGATCGACAACGCCTCGCGGGCGGCCGCGAGCCCTTCCTCGGGGCGCTGGAGCGTGCCGAGGATCGAGGCGCGTTCCTGGTAGGCGCGCGCGTGCACGGTGCCGAGCGGTGTGCGCCGGCCGAGCGCGATCACCGAGTCCGCGATCGGCAGCGCCTCGGCGTGACGGTTCAGGAACCGCAGGCACTGGCTCGCCTGCAGCAGCGACCGGGCCCGTTCGCGCGGCTTGTCGGCGCGCTGGTAGACGTCGGCCGAGCGTCGTGCCGACGCGAGTGCCTCGCTCCACCGCCCCATCTCCATGTAGGCGTGCGCCTCGGTGGAGCGCGCGTCGCCCAGCGTGACCTGCAGGTCCGGCCCGCGCAGGCGCGGCATCACCGCGCGCACCGTCTGCAGCGACAGCGACGGATCGCGATTCACGCGCAGCTCCGCGAGGAACACGCGGTAGCGCAGTTCGCCCGAGAGGTCGCGCGCGCGCAGCGCGGCGCCGATCGCCCGGGACATGGCCTGTTCCGCGTCGGCGCCGCGCGAGAGGCGCGAGCGGATGCTGGAGTCGTGGTACCAGACCGAGCCCGCGAGCGAGTCCAGGCCCGCCGCTTCCAGTTCCGCGGCGAGCCGCGTGAGATCCGCCTCCAGCGACTCGAGTGAAACGCCTCCCTCGAGGCGCGCCTGTTCGCGGCGCTGCAGCAGCTCCGCGGTGCGTGCGCGCAGCGCCCGGACCTCGGCCGTGCCCGCCCGCGGCGTCGCGGGCGCGGCGATGGCGACGGGTGCGGCCGCGGTCGTCGCGAGCAGCAGGAGCGTCGCGATCGCTGCCCACGAGCCGGGGATGGGAACGAGGAGCATGGCCGCAGCATACGGCCCCCGGGGCCCGGCGCGCATCGCCGGGGTGGCCGTGGCGCCCGAGGGGCGACGGGGCAATTGCCCTCGCCGAACCCCGATGCGCTCCGGGTGCAACCACGCATCCAGCCGTGGCGCGTGCCCGCCGATGGGTATAAGGTTCGCCCCGTTCACGAGGCCCCTGTGAGGCCTCCCGTCTTCCCGGCGGCCCTGTGTGCCGCCGCAACCGGAAAGGACGCGTGATGAACGCATCCGCACGTGACGCCTTCGGCGTCCGGAAATCGCTCGCGGCTCCCGCGGGCTCGCTCCACTACTACAGCCTCCAGTCCCTCGCGTCGCAGCTCGGCGTTTCGCTCGAGAAGCTGCCGTTCTCGATCCGCGTGCTGCTCGAAGCCGCGTTGCGCACCTGCGACGACTACCAGGTCACGCGCGACGACGTCGTTCGCCTCGCCCGCTGGCAGCCCACGTCGGCCGAGCCCGTGGAACTGCCGTTCAAGCCCGCGCGCGTGATCCTGCAGGACTTCACCGGCGTGCCGTGCGTGGTGGACCTCGCGGCGATGCGCGACGCGGTCAAACGCATGGGCGGCGACCCGAAGAAGATCAACCCGCTCGTCCCCGTGGACCTGGTGATCGACCACTCGGTGCAGGTGGACGTGTTCGGCAACGTCACCGCGCTCGAGCGCAACGCCGAGATCGAGTTCGCCCGCAACATGGAGCGCTACGAGTTCCTGCGCTGGGGCCAGAAGGCGTTCCGCAACTTCCGCGTGGTGCCGCCGGCCACGGGGATCGTGCACCAGGTGAACCTCGAGTACCTCGCGCAGGCCGTGCTGACCGGCGAGGTGGACGGCGTGCAGGTGGCGTACCCCGATTCGCTCGTGGGCACCGACTCGCACACCACCATGATCAACGGCCTCGGCGTGGTGGGCTGGGGCGTGGGCGGCATCGAGGCCGAGGCCGTGATGCTGGGCCAGCCGCTCTACATGGTGACGCCGCAGGTGGTGGGCTTCCGGCTGACGGGGCAACTCCGGGACGGCGTGACCGCCACCGACCTCGTGCTCACCGTGACGCAGATGCTTCGCAAGAAGGGCGTGGTCGACAAGTTCGTGGAGTTCTTCGGCCCCGGCCTGTCGAGCATGTCGCTGCCCGACCGCGCGACCATCGCGAACATGGCGCCCGAGTACGGCGCCACGATCGGCTTCTTCCCGGTGGACGCCGAAACGATCCGGTTCCTCGATCGCACCGGCCGCGCCGAGGCCGCGAAGCTGACCGAGGCCTACTGCCGCGAGCAGGGCCTGTTCCGCACCGACGCCACGCCCGATCCGGTGTTCAGCGACACTGTGGAACTGGACCTCGCGAACGTCGAGGCCAGCGTCGCCGGCCCGAAGCGCCCGCAGGACCGCGTGCCGCTTGCCGACGTGAAGAGCGCGTTCCGCAAGGGCCTGACCGCGCCCGTGAAGGAGCGCGGCTACGGCCTCGCCGAGGGCGACCTGTCGAAAACCGGCACCGTGAAGAACGGCGCCACGCACACGCTGGGGCACGGTGCGGTGGTGATCGCGGCGATCACGTCGTGCACGAACACGTCGAACCCGTCGGTCATGCTGGGCGCCGGCCTGCTCGCGAAGAAGGCCGTCGAGCGCGGGCTGAACGTGAAGCCGTTCGTGAAGACGTCGCTCGCTCCCGGCAGCAAGGTGGTGACCGAGTACCTGCAGGCCTCGGGCACGCTGCAGCACCTGGACGCGCTCGGCTTCAACGTCGTCGGATACGGATGTTGCACGTGCATCGGGAATTCCGGTCCCATGCCGGAGCCGGTGGCGAAGGCCATCGACGAGGGCAAGCTGGTGGCGGCCGCGGTGCTGAGCGGCAACCGCAACTTCGAAGGCCGCGTGAACCCGTACACGCGCGCGAACTACCTCGCGTCGCCGCCGCTCGTGGTGGCGTACGCGCTGGCGGGCACGGTGGACATCGACTTCGACCAGGAGCCGATCGGCACCGACCCGTCCGGCCAGCCCGTCTACCTGCGCGAGCTGTGGCCCACGCAGAAGGAGATCGCCGACACGGTGGCCACGAACGTGCTGCCCGCGATGTTCGAGAAGAGCTACGGCAACGTGTTCGACGGCAACCCGAAGTGGAACGCGATCCCGGTGGGCGAGGGCGAGCGGTACGCGTGGAACGACAAGTCCACGTACATCCACGAACCGCCGTTCTTCCAGAACCTGACGCCCGAGCCCGCGCCGCTCGCCGACATCCGCGGCGCGCGCTGCCTGGTGATGGTGGCCGACTCGGTGACCACCGACCACATCTCGCCGGCCGGCGACATCGCGGCCGCGAGCCCGGCGGGTGCATTTCTGCAATCGCGCGGCATCGAGAAGAAGGACTTCAACTCGTACGGCGCGCGGCGCGGCAACGACCTGGTGATGGTGCGCGGCACGTTCGCGAACATCCGGCTGAAGAACCTGCTGGTGCCGGGCAGCGAAGGCAACGTCACCGTGCACTTCCCGAGCGGCGAGCAGATGCCGATCTTCGACGCGAGCGAGAAGTACAAGGCCGCCGGCACGCCGCTGGTGGTGCTCGCGGGCAAGGAATACGGCACCGGCAGCTCGCGCGACTGGGCGGCCAAGGGCACGCTGCTGCTGGGCGTGAAGGCCGTGCTCGCCGAGAGCTTCGAGCGCATCCACCGCAGCAACCTGGTGGGCATGGGCGTACTGCCGATGGTGTACGAGGCCGGGCAGAACGCCGAGACGCTGGGGCTCACCGGGCGCGAGACGTTCGACGTCTCGGGGCTGACGGGCGAGCTGAAGCCGCGTCAGAAGGTGACCGTGCGGGCGAAGCGCGAGGACGGCTCGGTGGTGGAGTTCACCGCGATCGCGCGTCTCGACACGCCGGTGGACGTGGACTACTACCGCAACGGCGGCATCCTGCAGACGGTGGGCGGCATCCTGCAGACGGTGCTGCGGAACCTCGTGAAGAGCTGAAGTCCGCGCGGGCGCGAGGCCCGCGGGGTGGAGACGTCCGGGGCCCGGTGCGAGCGATCGCGCCGGGCCTCGGCGCGTCCGGGGGACCGCCTTCCCGCCGCTTTCGCGCCCTGCGCCCGCAAGCCGGTCGCACTCCGCGGCCGTTGTGCTCCCGCGGGGGATTCCCCCGTGCGCGGCGGCGGAGGAACCCCTCTCGACTCGCGCCCGACCGGGCGTAGCCTGCGCAGCGGAGCCGCGCGGCACGGCCGCCCGGCGGAGGTCCTCGACCATGGCACTCGGCCGTCTCGATCACTTCGAGGTGCTGCGGTTGCTCGGCCGGGGCGGCATGAGCGACGTCTACCTGGCGCGTGACACCCACCTCGACTGCGACGTCGCACTGAAGGTGCTCCGGACCGATCGCATGCAGGACGCCGCGCAGCGCGCGCGGCTCCTTCGCGAAGCGCACGCCCTCGCGAAGCTCGATCATCCGAACGTCGTCGGCGTGCTCGACTGCGGCGAGGCCGCACCCGACCCGCCGCGCTTCCTGTGGCCGGACCACGATGGTCCGTGCCCCGAGCGCGTGCTGTACGTGGCGATGCGCTACGTGGAGGGGCACGATCTCGCCGAGGAGATCCGCGCGCACCCGCTGTCGATGCGCACGGTGGTCGCATACGCGGCGCAGATCGCCCGCGGGCTCGAAGCTGCGCACGCGCAGGGCATCACGCACCGCGACTTGAAGCCCGGCAACATCCGGGTCACGCCCGGGGGCGTGCTCAAGATCGTGGACTTCGGCCTCGCGAGCACGCCGAGCAAGGTCGTGCGTGCCGACGACCCCACCGAGTCGACGCACTCCCGGGCCCTCCTGGGCACGCTCCACTACATGAGCCCCGAGCAGGCGGGCGAGGGCGGCCCGGTGGACGCGCGCAGCGACCTGTTCTCGCTCGGCGTGATCGTGTACGAGATGGCGACCGGGCAGCAGCCGTTCCACGGCGAGACGGTCGCCGGCGTGCTGCGCGCGATCGCCACGGCCACGCCGCCGCCGCTGGCCCGTTTCGCGCGCGACGTCCCCGGCGAGCTGGAGCGCATCGTGGGCAAGCTCCTGCACAAGGAGCCGTCGCGGCGCTACCAGACCGCGCAGGACGCGGCCACGGACCTCGAGGCGCTCGCGGCGCGTCTCGGCGCACCGCTGGCGCGTGGCCGCGCCTGGCCTGCGGCCCGGCGCACGTGGTCGCGCGTGCGCGTGGCGCTGCTGGTGCTGGGGACGGCGGTGCTGCTGGTGGCGGCGCCTCCGGTGCTGCGGCGACTGCTGCCTTCGACCGACGCGGTGGCGATCCCGGACTTCGAGAACCTGACGGGCGACGCTTCGCTCGACCGGCTCGCCGTGGGGCTCGGCATGGACCTCGTCACGAGCCTCGCCACCGGCAGCCGCACGAACGTGGTGCGGCCGACGCTGCGCGACGGCGCCGGCCGCCCCGTGCGCGACCCTCCGTCGCTCGGGCGCGCGTACGGCGTGACCCTCGTGCTGCTCGGCTCGTTGCGGGATCCCGACGGGCCGGCAGGG
>JBGAMH010000244.1:0-7318 GCA_044223135.1 Candidatus Eiseniibacteriota bacterium
GATTCGAGCACCGTGTCCTCGGGGCGGTCGCGATCGGCGGCCACGGGCGAGCGCCACGTGGCCAGCGTGCGTTCGTCCGCGATCGGCACGACGCGTGAGCCCAGCCGCATCATGCCGGCGCGCACCGCCGGGATGCGCGCGACGAAGAACAGCAACGCCATGATCGCCGCGCCGAGGGCGCCCGGGCCGAGCTGCGGCAGCCCCAGCGGCGCCAGCGCGTTCGCGAGCGCGAACAGCCCGACCGCCGCGAGCGCGGCCGCCGCCAGCGCCGCGATCGCGCGCAGCGCCACGCGGAAGTCGAACACCCGGTGCACCGCGATCGCCCACGCGAACGACGCCGGCACGAGCAGCGTCGCGAGCACGCTCAGGCGCTCGCCCGGCACGGGCCAGCCGGGCGCGAGGCTGCGCGATCCGATCACCAGCGCGAACGGCGCCGCGCCCAGCACCGTGCCGGCAAGCGCCACGCGCAGCCGGCGGCGCGCGTCGGGGTCGGGGTGGCGCGCGAACGCCGCGAAGAACAGCGCCACGCCCACGAGCACGCCCGCCGCGAGCAGCACGCCCGACGCCACGACGAGCGCTTCGTAGAGCCCCGCGATCGGCACGGGCGACAGCACCTGCCACAGCCAGCCCGTGCCCACGGCGAGCACGGCGGACCAGAACACGCGCGCCACGGCCGGTGTGCGGCCCGAGCGCGGCGGCACCGGGAACAGTCCGAAGAAATGCACGAACAGGGCGGGCAGCGCGAGCTGTGCGAGCGTGGCCACGAGTTCGAACGCGCCGTGCAGCCGGGCGTCGCTCGCGCGCGGGGCGCCGGCGAGCACGATCGCGAACGCGGCGCACAGCAGCCAGAACACCCGCGTCAGCCGGTCGCGGCGCTCGGCCCACACCCAGCCGCCGAGCACGAGGAAGCCGGCCGCCACCACGAGCAGCCCCGTGCGCAGGCGGCGCTCGGATTCCGGCAGCGCGCTCGGCGCGACCCACACGCGCTCCGCGCGGCCCGCGCGCTCGCGTGTGAGCAGCACCGGCACGCCCGGCGTGAGCGAGGCCCGCGGGTCCAGGCCCACGCCCGGCGGGCCGGGGGAGGGCGCGAACTCGCGGATGCGATCGTCCACGCGCAGGCCGGCGCGTTCAGCTGGGCTACCCGGATCCACGCTCATGACCCGGTCCGAAAGCACCGCGATGCCGGTATAGGCTTGACGCGGAAGCTGCACCGTCGCCAGCGTGAGCCACGCGGCGATCGGCAGGATCAGCACCGAGAGGAGTCGGGGAGCGAGCCAGCGGAGCATGGGAGAGGGACTCCGAACGGAGAACCTGGGACATCGAATCCGGTGCGCGCATCCTACGTCAGATCGCTTGCGGTGGCCGCTGCTCGTGCTGCGCGCGGCCGGAACGTGTCGAGCCACGCTTCGGGCCGGAGCCCGACGGGGAACACCGCGATTCGGGCGGTCCGACCGCGTTTTCAGCGGGCCCGACCGCGGTGGCAGTGCTGGTCCGGGACCGGGTCCGGAGACTCCGGACTTGGTGGGGACCGGAGTGGACGCTATTCTCGTCAAGTCCTCGGACGGGTCTGCCGATATCGCCGGTGCTTGAGAAACAGGGCGACCCGCCCTGATGCGAAGCGGAGGCTTCTCGATGCTGGTCCTAACAAGGAAGTTAGGCGAGAACATTCGAATCGGTGACGACGTCAAGATCACCGTGCTGGAGGTTCGGTCCGGGCAGGTCAAGCTCGGGATCGAGGCGCCTCCCCATGTGAAGGTGCATCGCGAGGAGATCTACGCGCGCATTCAGGAGGAGAATCGCCGCGCCGCCGAAGGGAAGTCCGGATCTTCGGTCGAGCCGGGTCGGAAGGACCGCCCCGGGACCTGATCCGCTCCGCAACGCCCGCACGGGTTGTCGCGAGGACGCATGAACAGCACGCGCCGAGGCACACGCGCCCGCACCCGCACCACGACCGCTTCCCCGCGCCCGATGCTCAAGCTGGTCGGCGGCACCGAGCCCGACCGCACCACCCGGATCGACGCCGTCCGCAAGCGCATCCGCGCCGGGTACTACGATCGTCGCGACATCAAGGAGACGCTCGCCCGCGCCGTGATCGACGCGCTGCGCGACGAGGACTGAGCGAGCTTCCGTTTCGCGCCCGTTCCGGATCCCCGGGACGGGCGATTTCGTTTCGGATGGGCGCTTCCGGCGTCCGTGGGCATTCCCTATACTGCCGGCGCGACGGATCGCCCATGCCCACCAAGACCACGCGCCGCACCGGCGCGCCCCCCATGCCCGAGCTGGTACGGGCCCTGCTCGAGGACGCCACCTCCGGGTTGCTGCTGATCGACCCGAACGGCCGGCTCACCGAGGCCAACGCGCCGGCCGCGCGGCTGCTCGGCCTGCCGGCGGGCCGTCGCACGGGCGCCGACGCCGCCGCGCTGCTGCGCACGGTCGTGGCGGGGGACGACCCGGTGGCCGAGGCCTTCCGCCGCGCCCGGCAGGACCGCATCGCCGTGCTGCACACGCGCGAGGGGGGCGAGGTGCCCGTGCGGCTGCGCTCGTACCGCTTCGGCAAGCCGGCCTGGGTGCTCGTCACGCTCGAGGACCTCACGCAGATGCGGCGCATGCAGCAGGAGCTGCGCCGCCACGAACGCCTGGCCACGCTCGGGCAGCTGTCGGCGGGCGTCGCGCACGAGATCCGCAACCCGCTCGCGGGCATCGGCACCAGCGCGCAGGTGCTGCTGCGCCGCTTCGAGCCGCGCGACGACCGCGCCCGGTTCGTGCAGGTGATCCTGGACGAGGTGGCGCGCCTCGACCGCATCGTCACGAGCCTGCTCCAGTACGCCCGCCCGCGCGCGCCCGAGCTGCGCGCGTCGCAGCTGTCCGACTGCGTGGCGCGCGTGGTGGACGTGGCCCGGCCGCAGACCGAGGCGTCGGCGGTGCGGGTCGAAGTGCACGTGGCGCCGCGGCTGGCCGCCGTCTACATTGACCCGGACCTGGTGCAGCAGGTGCTGCTCAACGTGACGCTGAACGCGGTGCAGGCCATGCCGAAGGGCGGCACGCTCCGCTACGAAGTGCGGCTGTCGCGCCGGCGCGCGCCGACGCGCGGGCCGGGGCGCCGCTCCGAGGACCGCAGCGCGTCGGCCCGGCCGGCGAGCGGCTGGATCGCCTACCAGCAGGTGCGCGTGATGGACACCGGCACGGGCATCCCGCGCGGCATCATGCAGAAGATGTTCGATCCGTTCTTCACCACCAAGGCCACCGGCACGGGCCTCGGGCTCAGCATCTCGCAGACCATCATGCAGGAGCACGGCGGATCCATCGCCGTGGACAGCCGCGAAGGCCGCGGCACGACGGTGCTCCTGAACTTCCCCGTGGAGAAGCGACATGGCGAAAGACGCCACCCCGGCGCGCGCGCAGACCGCGCACACGCTGCTGATCGTGGATGACGAACGATCCCTGCGCTTCAGCATCGGGGAGTGGTGCCGCGACCTGGGCTTCCGCCCGCTCGAGGCCGCGAACGCGCGCGACGCGATGGGGCTGGTGCGCGAGCACCACGTGGACGCCGTCCTGCTGGATCTGCGCCTGGGAGAGGACGACGGCCTGCAGGTGCTGAAGCGCATCCGCGAGCACGACGCCACGCTGCCGGTGGTGATGCTCACGGGTCACGGCACCGTGGAGCACGCCGTGCGCGCGATCAAGATGGGCGCGTACGACTTCATGCTGAAGCCGCCGGATCTGGACCACCTGGGCGTCGTGCTCGAGCGCGCCATGGAGCACGCGCGGCTCAAGCGCGAAGTCGACCACCTGCGCGCGAGCGCGCCGAGCGCGCAGCCCCTCGTGGGCGGGAGCGAGGGCCTGCAGAAGGCGATGCAGCGGCTGGAGCGCGCCGCGAAGAGCGGCACGTCCACCGTGCTGATCCAGGGCGAGACCGGCTCGGGCAAGGAGCTGATGGCGCGCTTCCTCCACGACAAGAGCGCGCGCTCCGCGGGCCCTTTCATCGAACTCAACTGCAGCGCGATTCCCGAGCAGCTGCTGGAGAGCGAGCTCTACGGCCACGAGCGGGGCGCGTTCACCGACGCGAAGCGCTTCAAGAAGGGCCTGTTCGAGCTGGCCGACGGCGGCACGCTGTTCCTGGACGAGATCGGGGAGATGGCGCCCCAGCTGCAGGCCAAGCTGCTGCGCGTGCTGGAAACGCGCACGTTCCGCCGCGTGGGCGGACACGCCGACATCACCGTGGACGTGCGCGTGGTGGCAGCCACGCACCGCGACCTGCCGAAGCTCGTCGCCGAGGGCCGCTTCCGCGAGGACCTGTTCTTCCGCCTGAACGTGGTGCCCATCACGATCCCGCCGCTGCGCGAGCGGCGCGCGGACGTGCCGCTGCTGGCGGAGCACTTCGTGACGCGCTTCTGCCGCGAGCTGGGCCGGCCCACGGCGCGCATCGCGGTGCCGGCGATGCGGCTCCTCACCGACTACCCGTGGCCCGGCAACGTGCGCGAGCTGAAGAACGTGATCGAGCGCGTGGTGCTGCTGGAGGCCGAGGACGAGATCCTGGCCGAGCACCTGCCGGTCGAGATGCGCTCGGGCTCGGCGGCGGGCGCCGCGCCCCCCTCGGAGCCGTTCCCGACGGGCGCCGTGCGCCGCCTCGAGGACATCGAGAAGCTGGCCATCGAGCACGCCCTGCGGGTCTGCGAGGGCAACAAGACCCGGGCGGCCCAGCAGCTCGGGATCTCCCGCCAGACCCTGAGAACGAAGCTCAAGGAATACGCCCTGGGTGACGATGGAGAGGACGAGACCGACGGGTCGTAGCGGTTCCGCGACCGGTCAATCCTCCACCATGCCGGCCTGCGCGCCGGCGTGACTCTGGGCGGCCGGGCGTGCATTTCGCCCGCCGCGTGCATGCGGCCCGACTCTCGTCGCGGCCCCGTACCCGTGCACCGCCCTCCGCGTCGAGCCCTCCCGCGGGCTCCGCCAAACCGCCTTCTCGCAGCGACCTGCACGGTCCGCGTGCGCCCCGCACATCGCCCGGGAGGCCCCGGCCCGGGCGCCCGGCCGCGCCGCCGGGCGCCGGCTGCGCCTGCATGGCACGCACACTGCAGAACGGCATCCCGACACCTGAGCCAACGCTGTCCACAAGGAGCGCCGAGATGCCGCACCTCTGGACGGTTGAAGACGAGCCGACGACCTCCTGGGCACTGGCCGAGGGCCTCGCGGACGACGGGTTCACCATCGACACGTTCCCGACGGCCGAGGAAGCGCTGGTGTGGCTCAAGACGCACCGCAGCGACCTCGTGATCTCCGACCTCCGCCTGCCGGGGATGTCGGGCCTCGAGCTGGCGGCCAAGCTGCGCCGGGGCCGCAACGCCCAGCCGGTGCTGCTCGTCACCGCGTACGTGAACTCCGAGGTGCTGCGCGACTGCCAGAACGCGGGCGTCGCCGAGTGCTTCTCGAAGCCCTTCGCCGTCGACGCGCTGCGCCGCTCGGTGCGCCGCGCGCTCGCGAACGCCGACTCGCGCCGCCCCTCGATGCGGAAGGCCGCGTGATGTCGCGCGCCCCCCGCACCGGTTCGGTCGCGCTCGTCAGCACCGCGGTCGAGCGGCTGCCGCGCGAGGACCGCGAGCTGCTCGCGCTCCTGCTGCTGGAACACCTGACGCCCGAGGAAGCCGGCCGCGCGCTGCGCGAGCCCGTCCGCCTCGTGCGCCGTCGCGCCGCCGCCGCGCTCGCCCGCCTGGCGCAGGCCGGTGGCCTGATGTCCGACGCACCCGCCCGGAGGGCCGCGTGATGCACGCCCCGATGACCGCCTCGTCCGACGTCTCGCGCTCGATGCCCGACACCGCCGCCGCCCGGCTCGACGCCGCGCGCGCCGCGGTCGCCTCGCTCGAGGGCGAGCAGCGCCGGCTGGCGCGCCTGGGCTTCGAACTGCCGATGGCGCGCTGCCACCAGCAGCTGCGCTACTGGCGCTTCGTGGAATCGATGCTGAGCCTGCGTGCGAAGGGGGAGAGCCGCTGATGCGTCGTCCCGTGCTTCGCCTGGCGCCGGGCTCCAAGGGACCGGGCCGCGTGGTCCCGGGCTCCGAGACCCGCTCCGAGTCCGGCGAACATCCCGTGCAGTGGCAGCGGCCGCGCACGCGCACGATCGTCGTGGCCAGCGGCAAGGGCGGCGTCGGCAAGAGCACGCTCACCGCGAACCTCGCGATCGCGCTCGGCGAGCGTGGCGCGCGTGTCGTGCTGGTGGACGGCGACCTCGCCCAGGCGAACCTCGACCTGCTGCTGGGTGTGCACCCGCGCTGGGACCTCGGCCACGTGCTCGCCGGCGAGCGCGCGCTGGAGGAGGTCGTGGTCAACGCGGCGCCGAACGTGCGCCTGGTGCCGGCGGCCTCGGGCGTGCCCGAGCTGGCCGAGCTCGACGACTTCCGCCGCGAGTCGCTGCTGCGCTCGCTGAGCCACCTCGACGCCGAAGCGGACTTCCTGCTGGTGGACACCGCGAGCGGCGTGTCGCGCCAGACGGTGGAGTTCTGCCGCGCCGCGCACGACGTGTTCGTGATGTGCACGCCCGAGATGCCGGCGTTCTCCGACGCCTACGCCCTGATCAAGCTGCTCCAGCAGCGCGGACTGCCGCGCGCGCCGCAGCTCATCGTCAACTTCGCCGCCGGCGCCGACGAGGCCGAGGAGACCGCGCACCGCATCCGCCTGGTCGCCCGCCGCTTCCTGCGCGCCGAGATCGGCTGCCTCGGCGTCGTCCCGGACGACGTGCACGTGCCGCGTTCGGTCCGGCTGCAGGAGCCGGTGCTGACCGCTTTCCCGCAGTCGCCGGCCGCCGCCGCGATCCGGCAGATGGCCGCCAAGTTGTGGAATCCGCGCACCCCGCGCACCGCCGACGATGTGGACGTCGATCAGAACCACCGCCTCGAAGCCTAGGAGGACCCCCATGCCCCGTGCCGCCGCCGCCACGCTCGCCCCGGTCAAGAAGTCCGTCGCCTCGCGCACCCCGCTGAAGGTGGTCGCGGGTCGTCGTCCCGTCGCCGCTCCCGCGGCCACGGCGCCGGCGCCCGTCACGTACAACAAGAACGACCTCCTCAAGCGCTTCGCGCCGCTCGTCCGGCACGTGGTGGAACGCGTGGCCGCGACGCTGCCGCGCAACGTGGACCACGAGGACCTCTATTCGGCGGGCGTGCTCGGTCTGCTCGACGCGCACGCGAAGTTCGACACGGGCAAGGGCGTGAAGTTCGAGACGTACGCGGTGTGGCGCATCAAGGGCGCCGTGCTCGACCAGCTGCGCGCGCTCGACTGGGCGTCGCGTTCGATGCGTCGTAAGGCGCGCAACCTGGACGGCGTCA
>JBGAMH010000245.1:0-7232 GCA_044223135.1 Candidatus Eiseniibacteriota bacterium
ACACGGCGGGGCTCGAACGCGTGAAGCGCTGGACGCACTCGACGCGCGAGGGCGCGCCGTACGCGTGGCGCGAAGAGGAAGTGGTGCTGCCGTCCGACCTGGCACCCGGCGTGTACCTGCTGCAGGGCAAGGCCGGGCGGCTCGAGCGTCGCGTGGTGTTCTTCGTGAGCGACCTCTCGCTCGTCGTGAAGCGCTCGGGCACGCGCACGCTCGTGTGGGCGGGCTCGATGAAGACGGGCGTGCCCGTGGCGGGCGCGGCGGTGTTCGTGGTCGGCGCGGGCGAGCAGCCCTCGAACGCGGGCTCCGGCGACGGCTGGCTCGCGGCGATCGCGGCCGCGAAGACGCAGCGGCGCGTGACGGGTCCCGACGGGTTGCTGGAGCTGCCGGGGGCGGCCGCGTCGTACGTGCGGCTGGTCGCGACCAGCGACGCGAACGGGGTGGCGGTGGTCGAGTCGCCGCTCGCGGCGGCGGCCCGCGGCGGTGCGGCGGCGATGTTCACGTTCACCGAGCGGCCGATCTACCGCCCGGGGCAGACCGTGTACTGGAAGGCCGTCGCGCGCACCGAGCGCGCGCAGTCGTGGGTGCTGCCCGATCGCACGAACGTGTCCGTGTCGGTGTCGGGCCCCGACGGCGCGTCGCTCGAGGCGCAGGGCGCCGCGCTGTCGGCGCACGGCTCGGCCGACGGCTCGTTCCAGCTGCCCGAGGACGCGCCGCTCGGCGACTGGACGGTGTCCACGCAGGCCGGCGCCACGTCGGGCGCGGCCACGTTCGCGGTGCAGGAGTACCGCAAGCCGGAGTTCAAGGTGGACGTGAGCGCCGAGCGGGACGTGATCGTGAACGGCGACGAGCTGCGCTTCCGCGTGGCGGCCGACTACTTCTTCGGTGCGCCGGTGCAGGGCGCGCAGGTGCGCTACAACCTGTTCGAGACGCGCCTCGACGCGTCCGCCGGCGAGGACGGCGAGTCCGCCGACGAGGGCGGCGGCGGCTACGGACGCCTGCTGCGCACGGGCGAGACGCGCACCGACGCCGACGGCCGCGTGTCGCTCACGTTCGCACCCGAGCGGGCGTCGTACGACCGGCGGCTCACGCTCGAAGTCGAGGTCGTGGACGGCGCGCAGCGCATGGTGAGCAGCCGCGGCTCGGCGGTGGTGGGGCGCGGCCTGTTCACGATCGACCTGCAGCCCGTGTCGCGCATGAGCGTGAAGGGCGCGCCGGTGGTGGTGGACGTGATCACGCGCGACCACAAGGGCCAGCCGGTGAGCGCGGCCGTCACGGTGGTGCTCGACCAGGACGTGTGGAATCCGCTGGAGCGGCGCTGGACGCGCAGCAGCCGTCCGCTGGCCACGGTGCAGGCCACCACGAGCGCGTCGCAGGGCCGCGCGCGCGTCACGATCCCGCCGGCCACCGCGAAGCCCGGCTACCTCACGCTGCGCGCGCGATCCGAGGACGCGCGTGGCAACAAGCTGTCGGCGGAGACCTCGTTCTGGGTGTACGACCCGCAGGTGTGGGAGTACCCGTACCGCTGGCCGTCGCTCGAGGTGCTGCCCGACCGGCCGTCCTACGCGCCCGGCGACACGGCGAAGCTGCTGGTGAACACCGACCAGCGCGACGCGGCGATCCTGGCCACGCTCGAAGGCCGCGAGCTGCACGAGGCGAAGGTCGTGCACCTGTTCGGCAACAGCGCGCTGGTGACGTTCCCGATCCGCGCCACGCACGCGCCGAACGTGTTCGTGGCGATCCACGTGCGCCGGGGCCGCGAGGTGCACTCGCGCGTGGTGGAGCTCGCGGTGAACGCCGGCCGGCACGACCTGAGGATCGCCGTGACGCCGGATCGTACCCAGTACCGGCCGCGCGACGAGGCGAAGCTGGTGATCGAGACGCGCGACGCCGCCGGCCAGCCCGCGCCGGCCGAGGTGGCCGTGGGCGTGGTGGACGAGTCCATCTACCAGCTGCGCCCCGACGGCACGCCCGACCCGCACGACGTGTTCTACGGCCGCCGCGCGAACGCCGTGACCACGGTGGTGTCGTTCCCCACGCTGTACTACGGCGGCGCCGACAAGGGCGGCCGCGACGAGGTGCGCAAGGACTTCCGCGACGTCGCGTTCTGGGCGCCCGCGGTGCAGACCGGCGCCGACGGTCGCGCGGCCGTGTCGTTCCGCTGGCCCGACAACCTCACCACGTGGCGTGCCACGGCGCGCGGCGCCACCGACGCCACGCTCGTGGGCGACACGCTGGTGAAGATGCTCGTCACCAAGGAACTGGTGTCGCGCCTCGCGGTGCCGCGCCGGTTCGTGGCCGGCGACGAGGCGGTGCTCGTGTCGGTGCTGAACAACCGCGGCACGCAGCCGCTGACGGGCGTCGCCCAGAGCATCACCGCGGAAGGCGCGCTCAAGTCGAGCGGCGCCACCAGCGCCACGGCGAACCTGGCCGCGGGCGGCGAGGACCGCCAGCGGTGGTCGCTCGTGGCCGCCGCCGAGCCGCCGAAGGACGGCAGCGACGCGAAGGGCGTGCTGACGTTCCGCGCCGTGTCCAAGGTGGATCGCGACGCCGTGGAGCAGACCGTGCCGGTGACGCCGCGCGCGGTGCCGCTGCGCTCGGCGGGCGCCGGGCTGCTCGACGCGCCGTCCGCCACGCTCGAGGTGCCGCTGCCCGCCGGCCTGGTGCGCACGGGCAGCCGCGTGGAGCTGTCGCTCAGCGGCTCGCTCGCGGGCCTCGCGCTGGACGCGAACGAGTACCTGGCCGCGTACCCGTGGGGCTGCACCGAGCAGACGGCGAACGCCATCCTGCCCGCGGCCACGATGCTGCGTGCGGCGAAGGCGGCGAACGTCGCGCTGCCCGGCTGGGACGATCCCGGGAAGCGGCTGACGCCCTACGTGCAGCGGCTGATCGCGCTGCACGGCGGCGAGGGCTGGAGCTGGTGGGGCGGCGGCGAGACCGATCCGTACCTGACCGCGCTGGCCGTGGACGCGCTCGCGGAAGCGGTGAAGCTGGGCGTGCAGGAGGACGCGGCGCGGGGCACGCTGAACTCCGTCACGTACTCGCTGGGCTCGATCATGCAGAACGTGCGCAGCGCCGACGGCGAGGCGTACGTGCTCATGCACATGGCCGGCCTGTTCGAGATCTCGGAGCCGGGCGAGCAGATCACCGAGCTGCTCGCGCCCGCGAAGGCGATGGCGGCCGACCTGGCCGGGCAGCGCGACCAGCTCGGCACCGCCGGGCTCGGCTGCGCGGCCATCGCGTGTGCACGGCTGGGACTCAAAGCCGAGGGCGCGAAGCTGCTGGAGGCGCTCGGCAAGCGCGCCGCGCGCGGCGCCACCGGGCTCACGTTCCCGCCGGACGATCCCGACGCGTGGTACGGCGACGCCACCGAGAACTCGGCCTACGCGCTGAGCGCGTTCGCGCGCCTCGCGCCGGCGGATCCGCGCGGGCCCGAGGTGATCCGCGCCCTCGTGGCGAAGCGCTCCGGTCGCGAGTGGCGCTCCACGCGCGTCACCGGCACGGTCGCGATCGCGCTCGCCGACTGGCTCGCGTCGCACCCGGCCGAGGCGCAGGGCGCGGGCGAGGTGAAGGCCGCGTGGAACGGCGCGAACGTGTGGAGCGGGCCGCTGGGCGGCGCCGGCAAGCTCGGCTCGGCGGCCAGCGTGGCGATGACGCGCGAGCAGCTGCGCCCGGGCGCGAACACGCTGGTGCTGTCGCGCGACGGTGCCGGGCCGCTCTACTGGAGCTGGACCGCGCGCTCGATGGTGCCGAGCCCCGGCCCGGCGTCGACCGACGCGCGGCTGGCCGTGACGCGCGAGTACCTGCGTGCGGCGCGTACCACCGACCGGCGCGGCCGTCCGCAGTGGCTGGTCTCGCCGCTCGACCCCGCGCAGCCCCTGCGCGTGGGCGAGGCGGTGATGGTGCGGCTCACGCTGTCCGCGCCGAAGAACGTTCGCTGGATCATGGTGGAGGACCCGCGCCCTTCGGGATTCGAGCTGGATCCGCTCGAGACCGTCGGGCTCGAGCGCCCGTGGAACTCGCATGCCGAGTCGCGCGACGACCGCACGGTGTTCTTCGTGGACGAGCTGCAGAGCGGCGACACGCGGATCGAGTACCTGATCCGCCCCGAGCTCGAGGGCGCGTTCACGGCGCTGCCGACGAGCGCCGGCTCGATGTACGATCCCGGCCTGTCGACCCGTTCCTCCGAAGCACGGCTGCGCGTGGCCGCCTCCACCCGTTGACGACGCACGACCGGAGACCTTTCGTGACGACCATCCGGATCCTCCCGCCGGAACCCGGCGAGTACGCGCCGTACTACCAGAAGTACGTCGACCAGGTGTCGGACGACATCGTGGGGCGGCTCGAATCGCAACACGCATCCACGCACGCGTTGCTCGAGCACCTGACCGAGCAGCAGGCGATGCACCGGTACGCGCCCGGCAAGTGGAGCGTGAAGGAAGTGATCGGGCACCTGATCGACGCCGAGCGCGTGTTCGCGTACCGGGCGCTGCGGTTCGCGCGCGCGGACGCCACCGAGCTGCCGGGCTTCGACGAGAACGCGTGGGTGCCCGAGGGCCGGTTCGACGCGCGGTCGATCGGCGACCTGGCGGCGGAGTTCGCCGCCGTGCGCGCGGCCACGCTCGCGCTGTACCACGGGCTGCCCGAGAGCACGCACACGCGCCGCGGCGTGGCGAACGGCAACCCGATGAGCGTCCGGGCGCTGGCCATGATCATCGCCGGGCACGAGGCGCACCACGTGGCGCTGTTGCGCGAGCGCTACGGGGTGGAGTGACCGTGCGCCGCCGCTTCGCATGGACCGGCGTGATGGGCGCGATGGCGATCGCCGCTCTCGTCGCGTGTGGGGGCTGCAGCGATTCGACCACGCAACCCGGCGTGCCGCAGCCGTACGTGCGCCACCTGCTGTTCACGAGCCGGGACCAGGCGCCGGTGGGCGAGACGCTGTACGTGACGAGCGAGATCCTGAACCACGGGCCGGGCGCGATCTGGTTCTGGCGCGACCCCGGCACGCCGCCGTTCGACGTGGCCATCGGGGACACCGAGCGCGTGTACACGTTCGATCCGAACTTCCGGCCCGGGGTGCCCGTGAGCCTCGACTCGCTGGGCGAGGGCCAGAAGTCGATCGCCGTACTCGCGTTCACCGGCGCGCTGTGGGACAGCCTCGGCACGCCGTTCGACGCGCCCGACGGCCGCTACGTGGTGCGCCGCGCGTTCACCTACTCGCGCAGCCGCGACCTGCGCGACCCGATCACGCTGCCGCGCGGCGTGGACTTCCGCTGGGTGGTGCCGTAGGGCGTCCGCCGGCAGCCCGATCGGGCCGCATTCACGCCAGCGGGCGCGAGCTCGTCGCTTCGGTCCAGCGGTCGTGCTCGCGCAGGATCGGCTCGATCTCCGCGGCCACGCGGCCCGCGCCGATGGACTCGACCAGCGTGCACGTGGACCAGCCGCGTCGCTTCTGCTCGTACTCGGCCAGCCAGCGCTCGAACGCGCGCTGTTCGTCGGCGCTGCGCGGGTGGCGCAGGCCCGGGGCGCGCAGGCCGAGGCGCCGCGGCTTCGGCGTGAGACGCGCGCGATAGCTGCCCTGGGCGCGGCACAGGTGCGCGAACAGCCCGTCGACGCCGAAGCTTCGGAACCAGCTCCGGGCGTCGTCGGAGTCGGGCGCGCGGAGCACGTCGGTGACGAGCACGCGGAAACCCGCGCGCGTGCGGTAGACGCGGAAGCTGCGCTCGGGTAGCGCCGCGGCCGCCGCCCGGATCCGGGCGAGCGCGTCGCCCGATTCGTCGTCCGGCCTTCCGCGGACGCGTCGCCACCAGCGCGACAGCGCGCCGCGGCGCGGCAGGTCCACGTCGAGGAACGCCACGCGCGCGGTGTTCAGGATCACCGCGCCGTAGCCGTTGCGCGTGAGGATCGCCTCCGGCGCGTCGTCGGTGCCGCCGACCTCGCCCAGGATCTCCTCGCGCAGCGGGCGCTCGGAAGCGTCGTACTCGGCGCGGGAGCGGTCGCCCTCGGCGAGCCGGCTCGAGAGCGCCGCGAGCCGGGACTCCGCCTGGTGTCGCGCGTCGGCCGCGCTCGTGCGCGACCAGCCCCACGCGGCGATCGGATGCGGATCACCTTCGGGCGGCGTGGCGGTGCCGACAGCTTTGTGCCAGTGGCGCGGGATCAGCATGCGGGGAGCCTACGCGGCCCCGGGCCGATCTGCACCCGTATCGCGGGCGTCCCCCCTCACGCCCGCTTCGGCTCTCCGCACGTGCAGTCCACGCAGCCGTGCGTCGCGCACGTGCCGCAGCTGCGCTCCACCTGGCGGCGCAGCGCTTCGCGCGCGCGGAACAGCCGCACCGAGGCGTTGTTCGCGGTGATGCCGGCCTGCTCGGCCCACGCCTTCACGCTGCCGCCGCCCAGGTCCACCACGCGCAGCGCGTCGGCGTACTCGGGCTTGAGCGTGTCCAGCAGCGACGACGCGCAGCAGCACACGGTGTCCATCAGGTCGGCGTCCACCGCGGGCTCCACGGTGTCGCTCGCCAGCCGCGTCACGGTGTCGAGCGCGCGCTGCTCCGCGCCGCGGCGCCGCCAGTGGTCGGTCATCGCGTTGCGCAGCGTGCGGTAGAACCACGCGACGGCCGACTCGTCGTCGCGCAACTGGCCCGTTCGCGCGAGCCCGCGCACGAACGCTTCCTGCAGGATGTCCTCGGCCAGCTCGCGCGAGCCCACGCGGCGCTCCACGAACGCGAGGAAGCGCCGGTGGTTCTCCACCAGCGTGTTCACCACGGCCGGGCTCGTCGGGCGGACGGCGTCGTCGATGGGCAGCGAGTCGGGCATGCGTACTCCGGGATCGGTGGGCAAGGCGTGTCCCGCGCCCGGCAAGATACGGGCGCGGGACTCCGTCCGCGAGATCACTCGCCGCAGCCGCAGCCGCAGCACGAGATCGGCGACGGGCCGCCGACCGGGGCGGACGCCGACACGCAGGAACAGGGCGAACAGGTGCAGGCCGGCGAGCAGGTGCAGGAACGGATGGAGCGGATCATGGGACCTCCGGGGTTCTGGCGTCGGTCCGTTCCGCTCGTTCGGCGGGCCTTCCGGCGCCTTCACCCCTGCCGACGCACGACCGCCGCCGGCCTTACACCCCGCGTTGTGCGCGGAAGATTGTGGTTGGCCGGCCGGAAGCCCCGGCGGCGCCCACGGTTGGGTCGGGTCGGAGGGTATCGCCGCGTCAGGCCAAGTCCCGCAACGGGTTGCAG
>JBGAMH010000246.1:0-7227 GCA_044223135.1 Candidatus Eiseniibacteriota bacterium
GCGAGCAAGCGCGTTCGTGCGTGGCACATCCGATGCCCTGCCCCGTCGCGGCGCGGTCGCTCACGCTTCTGGCCGAGGCGCTCCGGGGTTCCGGAGCGGGGCCCGATGCGATCCGGTCGCGTCACCTGGAGGCGTCCCATGCCAAGCACTCCCGCGCCCGGCCGGTCCGGCCACCGGCTTCCCGTGCGCGAGCTCCGCATCCATGGCCGCGGCGGGCAGGGCGCCGTCATCGCGTCCAAGGTGCTCGCCTCGGCGCTCTTCAGCGAAGGCCGATCGGTGCAGTCGTTCCCCGCGTTCGGCGTCGAACGGCGCGGCGCGCCGGTGACGGCGTTCCTGCGCACGAGCGACGGGCCGATCCTGCTGCGCTGCGAGATCACGTCGCCCGACGACCTGATCGTGCTCGACCCCACGCTCATCAAGGCGATCGACGTGACGCAGGGCCTGAAGCCCGGCGGCAGCATCCTGATCAACACCGACCGCTCGCCCGAAACGTACGCCGACCTCGCGAAGAAGTTCCGCGTGTCGCTGGTGGACGCGTCGACCATCGCGCGCGAACACGGGCTCGGCTCGCGCGCGCAGCCCATCGTGAACACCGCCATCCTCGGCGCGTTCGCGGCCGACTCGGGGCTCGTGGGCCTCGATGCGATCTGCGCCGCCATCACCGACGCCGTCCCGGTGCGCACCGACAAGAACGTCGAGGCGGCCCGCGCCGCCGCCGCCGCGGTGGTGCGCCTTCCGTTCCCGGAGGTGCAGCATGCCTGAGACGAAGACGCCCGACCTCGCCCACGGCGTGCCGCCGATCTCGGTGAGTTCCGGCTCCACGCTCGCGAACCGCACCGGTTCGTGGAAGTACATCCAGCCGATCTACCAGGACAAGATCGCGCCCTGCAATGCCGCCTGCCCCGTGGGCACCGACATCGAGGGCTACATGAACCTGCTGCGGCAGGACCGCGTGGACGAAGCGCGCGAACTGCTGCTGCGCGAAAACCCGATGCCCGGCGTGACGGGCCGGCTGTGCGAACACCCGTGCCAGTCGCAGTGCAGCCGCGCGAAGTTCGACGACGCGGTGAACATCCACGCGGTCGAGCGCTGGCTCGCCGACCTCGAGCCGGCGAAGGCGCATGCGCCGGCGCCGCGCACGCGCGCCGAGAAGGTGGCCGTGGTCGGCGCGGGCCCCACCGGGCTCGCCGCCGCGTATCACCTGGCGCGGCTGGGCTACGCCGTGCACGTGCTGGAAGCCGACCCCGAGCCGGGCGGCTGGCTGCGCTGGGGCGTGCCCGAGTATTCGCTGCCGCGCCCGGTGCTGAACCGCGAGATCGAACGCGTGCGCGCCGAGGGCGTCACCATCCAGTGCGGCGTGCGCGTGGGCCGGCAGCTCGACTGGAAGGAACTCGACGCGTACGACGCGGTGTTCCTGGCGAGCGGCGCGCGGCTGTGCGAACCGCTCGAGCGCGGCCGCACCGAGCGCCCGGCGCTGCGACCGGGCGTGGAGTTCCTGCGCGAGGTGCGCGCCGGCGACACCGGCGCCGTGGGCCGCCGCGTGGTGGTGGTGGGTGGCGGTGACACCGCCATCGACTGCGCGCGCACGGCCGTGCGGCTGGGCGCCCAGGCCACGGTGGTGCACGCCGGCACGCGCGAGCACCTGCTCGGCACCGGCGCCGACGTGGAACGCGCCGAGGCCGAGGGCGTGACGTTCGAGTACCTGGCCATGCCGAAGACCGTGCTGGCCCGCGAGCACGCCGACGACGAGTCGGCGATGGACGCGATCCGCACCATGTACGACGCGGGCGAGGTGGATCACCCGCACACGCACCTGGTGGGCCTCGAGTGCCTGCGCGTGTCGAATCCCGACCGCGGCGGCAACGGCGCGGCGCGCATGGCCACGATCCCCGGCAGCGAGTTCACGCTGGCCGCCGACACGATCCTGACCGCGTTCGGCAGCGAGCCCGACCTGGCGTGCTTCCCTCCCGACGTCGCCATGAAGGGCTACACGGTGAAGGCCGACGAGTTCGGCCGCACGAGCCGGCCCGGCTTCTTCGCGGGCGGCGACGTGGCCGGCGAGCGGCACACCGTGGCGCACGCGATCGGCGCCGGCAAGCGCGCGGCGATCGGCATCGACCACTGGCTGCGCACGAAGGCCGGCGAGGCGCTGCCGCCGCTGGATTCGCGCGCGCTGCGCTACGGCGGCGTGGGCAACACCAGCATCACCCGCTGGCGCGACGACGACCCGGTCAAGCGCACGAACGAGCTGAACGAGGTGGTGGCGTTCGAGCAGCTGAACATGGCGCACTTCACGCACGTGCCGGTGCACCCGGACCGCGTCACGCCGGCCGGCGCGGGCGGTGAGGCGTTCGCCGAGGTGAACGTGGGGCTCGCGCCCGACGACGCGCTGGCCGAGGCCAAGCGCTGCTTCAACTGCGGCGTCTGCAACATGTGCGAGCTGTGCATGATCTTCTGCCCCGACGTGGCCATCAAGAAGCACACGGGCGACCGGCACGGCTTCTCGCTGTCGTACAAGTACTGCAAGGGCTGCGGTGTCTGCGTGGAAGAGTGCCCGCGCGGCGCCATGACCATGACGCGGGAGGGGCTGTGAAGAAGGTCATCATCGGCAACCACGCGGTGTCGTGGGGCGTGCGACTCGCGCGCGCGGAGGTGATCGCGGCCTACCCGATCACGCCGCAGACGCAGATCGTGGAAGAGCTGTCCGAGATGTGCGCGAACGGCGCACTCAAGGCTCGCTTCATCAAGGTGGAGTCGGAGCACTCGGCCATGGCGGCCTGCATCGGCGCCGCGGCCACCGGGGCGCGCGCGTTCACGGCCACGTCGGCGCAGGGCCTCGCGCTGATGCACGAGTTGCTGCACTGGGCGGCCGGCGGACGGCTGCCCATCGTGATGGCCGACGTGAACCGCGCGATGGCGCCGGGCTGGACGGTGTGGACCGACCAGAACGACAGCCTGTCGCAGCGCGACACCGGCTGGATCCAGATGTACTGCGAATCGAACCAGGAAGTGCTCGACACCACGATCATGGCGTTCAAGCTGGCCGAGACCGTGGACCTGCCGGTGATGATCGTGCTCGACGCGTTCTTCCTGTCGCACACGTCCGAGCCGGTGGACATCCCCGAGCCGGCCGACGTCGACGCGTTCCTCCCGGCGCGCAAGGCGCGCTACAAGCTCGACGTGAACGAGCCGCACGCGTTCGGCGCGCTGACCACGCCGGCCGTGTACATGGAGATGCGCCTGCGCCAGCAGGAGGCCATGGAGCAGGCCCGCACGGCGAACGAGGAGATCGAGAAGGACTTCGAGAAGCGCTTCGGCCGCCGCTGGAGCGCGGTGGAGTCGTACCGCACCGAGGGCGCCGACCTGGTGCTGGTCACCTCGGGCACGGTCACGTCCACGGCGCGCTACGTGGTCGACATGCTGCGCGACGAAGGCGAGAAGGTCGGGCTGGTGAAGGTGAAGATGTTCCGCCCCTTCCCCACCGAGGACATCCGCCGGGCGCTGCGCGGCATTCCGCACGTGGCGGTGCTCGACCGCAACATCTCGCCGGGCCACAGCGGCATCTTCGCCGAGGAGATCCGCGCGGCGATGTACGACGTGCCCGACAAGGAGCGCCCCGCCCTGCACGGCTACATCATCGGGCTGGGCGGCCGCGACGTGACGCCGACGACGATCCAGGATTGCATCACGCGCACGCGCGAAGCGGCGAAGGCCGGCCGCGCTCCCGAGCGTGAGGACCTGTGGGTGGGGGTGCAGCCATGACGCAGATCCCGGTGAAGGAACTGATCCCGCACGAAGAACTGATGTCGTCGGGCCACCTGGCGTGCCCCGGGTGCGGCGGAAGCCTGGCGATGCGGCTCGTGCTGAAGACGCTCGGCCCCAAGACCATCGTGTCGCTGCCGGCGTGCTGCTGGACGATCGTGGCCGGTCCGTACCCGCAGTCGTCGCTCGGCGTGCCGCTGTTCCACACGGCGTTCGAGACGGCGGCCTCCGCGGCGTCGGGCATCCGCGCGGCGCTCGACATGCAGGGCGACACCGACACCACCGTGGTGGCGTGGGCCGGCGACGGCGGCACGTTCGACATCGGGCTGCAGTCGCTGTCGGGCGCGGCCGAGCGCAACGAGGACATCCTGTACGTCTGCTACGACAACGAGGCGTACATGAACACGGGCATCCAGCGCTCGTCGGCGACGCCGTGGGGCGCGTGGACCACCACCACGCCCGCGGGCACGCCGAAGTCGCACCCGAAGAAGGACATGCTCGCGATCCTCGCCGCGCACCACATCAAGTACGCCGCGAGCGCGGCGATCGCCTACCCGGCCGACCTGGTGGCGAAGGTGGCGAAGGCGAAGAGCATCAAGGGCACGCGGTTCCTGCACATCCTGGCGCCCTGCCCTCCGGGCTGGAAGAGCTCCGACGAGGAGACCGTGGAGCTGGCGCGCATGGCGGTGCAGGCGCGCGTGTTCCCGCTGCTCGAGGTGGAGGACGGCATCCGCTGGCGCTTCACGATGGAGCACCGCGGCGACCCCGTGGAGCCGTACATCCGCCGCCAGGGCCGCTTCCGGCACCTGGACGACGTGGCGATCAAGCACATCCAGCAGGAAACCGACGAACGCTGGGAGCGGCTCGTGAAGCGCGTGGAGTCCGGCGTCTAGTCGACGAGGAAACGGTACCGGGGCCGCCTCCAGACCGGTGCCGAACGAGGACGCCCGTCGCCGCGGTCCCGCGAGGCCGCGACCGGCGGGCGTTCGCGCATCCGGGCGGCACCGCGTGGCGCGCGGCGATCAGCCGGGCAGCCGCATGTGCACGCCGGGACCGATCGGCCAGCCGAGCACGTCGAACGCCGTCAGCAGCAGCGTCCAGAACACCAGGAACACGGCGGAGTACGGCAGCATCATCGAGATCAGCGTGCCCGCTCCCGCCTTCGGCTCGTACTTGCGCACCGTGGCGAGGATGAACGGCAGGTACGGGAACAGCGGCGTGATGATGTTGGTGGTGGAGTCCCCCACGCGGAAGATGGCCTGCGTGCCCTCGGGCGTGAAGCCCAGCAGCACGAACATGGGCACGAACACCGGCGCCATGAACGCCCACTTGGCCGAGGCCGACGTGATGAACAGGTTGATCGTGGCGCTGACCAAAATCATGGCCACCAGCAGCGGCACGCCCTGCAGCCCCGCCGCCTTCAGGCCGTTCGCGCCGCTGATCGACAGCATCGCGCCCAGGTTGGACCACGCGAAGTAGTTCACGAACTGGGCGATGAAGAACGCCAGGACGATGTACGAGGCCATGGTCTTCATGGTCTCGGTGGTCATCGTCATCACGTCGCGATCGGACTTCACGCTGCCGGTGGCGATGCCGTAGACGATGCCGGGCACGAAGAACACCACGAAGATCAGCACCACCATGCTGTCGAGCAGCGGCTTGAGCTGCTCCAGCACCGTGGGGGCGGCCACCCGCAACGGGGCGCCGATCGGCAGCGCGAGCGTGGCGAGGACCGCCAGCACGATCGCGGCGGAGCCGCCCGCCCACACGAGTCCGCGGCGCTCGACGGAGGTGAGCGTGTCCATGCGGGCGCCGGCGCCCCCCTTCCACGGCCCCAGCCGCGGTTCCACGACGCGGTCGGTGATCCACGCCCCCAGCACCGTGAGCAGCGGCGTCGCCGCCACCAGGAACCAGTAGTTGCCCAGGATCTGGGCGTGGTATCCCGGCAGCAGCCGGGACGCGTTCACCGCCTCCTGCGTGAGCCCGATGAGCAGCGCGTCGAGCGAGCTGGGCAGCAGGTTCGCGCTGAAGCCGCCCGCGACGCCCGCGAACGCGGCCGCCACCCCGGCGAGCGGGTGACGTCCCGCCGCGGCGAACAGCATCGCGGCGATCGGCGGCAACACCACCAGCCCGGCGTCGGCGGCGATGTTCGCGTTGACGCCGGCGAACACCACGGCCGCCGTCAGCAGCGATCGCGGCACCGCGAACACGAACGCGCGCATCGCCACCGCGATCAGGCCGCTGCCCTCGGCCACGCCGATCCCGAGCATGGCCACGATCACCGTGCCGAGCGGCGCGAAGCCGGTGAAGTTCTTCACCGCCTCGGTGAACATGCGCCGCACGCCCTCGGCGGACAGCAGGTTCACCGGTGTGAGCAGCGAACCGTCCTTGGGGTGCA
This sequence comes from Candidatus Eiseniibacteriota bacterium, assembly GCA_044223135.1. Classification (GTDB taxonomy): domain Bacteria; phylum Eisenbacteria; class RBG-16-71-46; order RBG-16-71-46; family RBG-16-71-46; genus JBGAMH01. Next base: position 6,161 of record JBGAMH010000246.1, read on the forward strand.
CCACCGACAGCCCCAGCGACGAGGCCACCGCGGACGCCACGACCACGGCCAGCGCCAGGCCCATGAACATCGTGCCGGGGTCGGGCAGCCGGTTGCCGACCCGCTCGATGGTGTCGAGCAGACGGGCGAGTCCCGGGCGCGGCGCGGTCGATTCGGCCATGTGTTCCCCCAGCGAGTGACCGGGGCGGGACCCGCCCGGCTCCCGTCGGGACGCCGCGGCGCTCGCCACCACCGGCGCTCGCCACCACCCCGGAGTTCGTCTAGCTTGTCTCGAAACGAACCCTGTGCGGTACCGCTGCCGTGCACGCGTGAAACTGCGAAGTGATCATGTCCGAATCCGATCCCCGCGTCGACCCCCGAGATCTCACGCCGCTCTTCGTGCACACGATGAGCGGGGTGTTCCAGTGCCTGGGCCGCGCGCTCGTGTGCCTCGACCGCGAGTTCCGGGTCGTGCACGCGTCCGACGGACTCGACGTGATCGCGGGCGACGGCGCCGCGGCCGCCGTGCGCGGGCTGGCCGTGGCCGACGTGCTCGGCCCGGAGTTGTTCGGCGAAGCGGGCAGCCTCCGACGCGCGCTGACTGCCGGCGAGCGACGCGAGGGCTGGGGTGCTTCGCTGCACGTGCCGGGACGGCCGGCCGTGCTGCTGTCGCTGACGGCCGCGCCGATCCAGGGCATCGACTCGCCCATGTGCGACGTGCGCGTGGCCTACCTGCTCGTGCTGCGCTCGGCCGACGACGCGAACGTGTCCGACGTGGAGCCGCCGACCTTGTTCGCGGGGATGGTCGGCCGGTCGCCCGCGATGCTGCACATCTTCCGGCTCGTCCACGACCTCGCCGAGAGCGAAGCGACGGTGCTGCTGACGGGCGAGAGCGGCACGGGCAAGGAGCTCGTCGCTCGCGCGTTGCACCAGAACTCTCCGCGGCAGGCGGGGCCGTTCGTGGCGGTCAACTGCGGCGCGATCCCCGGCGACCTGCTGGAGTCGGAGCTGTTCGGCCACGTGAAGGGCGCGTTCACCGGCGCGGTGCGCGACCGCGTGGGCCGCTTCGAGGCGGCGCAGGGCGGCAC
>JBGAMH010000247.1:0-7217 GCA_044223135.1 Candidatus Eiseniibacteriota bacterium
TCCCGGCGTGATCGACATGAAGGGCGGCGACGTGGTGATGCTGGTGGCGCTGCGCGCGCTCGCGGAAGCGAAGCGCCTGGACGCGCTGCACGTGACGGTGGTGCTCACCGGCGACGAGGAGCGCTCGGGCGAGCCGCTGGCGCTGGCGCGGCGCGACCTCGTGGAGGCCGCGCGCGGCGCCGACGTGGCCATCGGCTTCGAGGACGGCGACGGCCGGCTGGACCACGCCGTGATCGCGCGGCGCGGCGCGACCGGCTGGCGGCTGCGCAGTGGCGGCACCCCCGCGCACTCGTCGCAGATCTTCCGCGACGACATCGGCCCCGGCGCCATCTTCGAGGCCGCGCGCGTGCTGCAGGGATTCCGCGACTCGCTCGCGTCCGAGCCGCTGCTCACGTTCAACCCGGGCCTGATCCTGGGCGGCACGCGCGTGGACCTGCCGCCCGACTCGGCCGCCGGCCGCGCGGCGGGCAAGAGCAACGTGGTGGCCGAGAGCACCGTGGTGACCGGCGACCTGCGCGCGATCTCGATGGAATCGCGCGAGCGCGCCAAGGCCGTGATGGCGCGTATCGCCGCCGCGAGCCCGCCGCACGCGGGCTCGGCGATCACGTTCGACGATGGCTACCCGCCGTTCGCGCCCACCGACGGCAACCGCGAGCTGCTCGCGATGCTCGACGCCGCGAGCCGCGACCTGGGGCTGGGCCCGGTGGGCTTCACCGACCCCGCGCGCGCCGGCGCCGCCGACGTGTCGTGGACGCAGGGCCTGGTGCCGCGCGCGATCGACGGCGTGGGCCTGAAGGGCGACGGCGGCCACACGGTGCACGAGACCGCCGACCTGCGCTCGCTGCCCGTGCAGGCCCAGCGCGTGGCGGTGCTGCTGTCGCGACTGGCGAAGTGAAAGGGCCCGCCGTGGGGGCGTGCCCGGTGTGGAAGCCGGGAGCGAGGGCGGCGCGCTACCGGAGCAGCACGACCCGTCGTTCCGCGGTCGCGCCGCTCGCGTCGGTGGCGCGTAGCAGGTAGACGCCCGCGTCCAGCGTGCGGCCCTCGGCGAGCGTGCCGGGCCAGGCCCAGCGGCCCGCGCCCGTTTCCGGCCGCGCGGCCACGCCCAGCCGGCGGCCGCGCACGTCGAACACCTCCAGCTTCATCCCGCCGCGCGCGCCGGACCACTGCACGCTCGCCCAGCCGCGCGCGGGATTCGGCGACACCGACAGGCGCAGCGCGTTCGCGCGCGGCGAGGGCGCCGGCGCGCCGATCGCCGTCGTCGGCGTGCCCAGCAGCCGGAAGCACAGCGCCTCGTTCGCGACCGCGCCCCACGTGCCACCGGGCGTGTCGCGCGAATAGAGCGGACCGATCCCCGCGGTGAAGTCGGTGCTCTCGGAGCCGTCGCGCGTGCGCGCGTACACGGGGTAGAGGTGTCCCGTCTGCACCATCAGCCAGTAGTCGTGCTCGGGCTGCAGCAGGATGCCGGCGGTGGCGTCGAACGTGGGCGCCCACATGTGGCCCGTGGCGGGCAGCGTGGTCCACGACTCCACCAGAGGCGTCGGCAGTTCGGCCGTGGGCGAAGGCAGGGCGAGCCCGTCGTAGATCGCCATGTACACGATGCCGTTGCCGGCGTGGATCGTGGCGCCGAGCGCCAGTTCCACCCACGCGAGCGACAGCGGCGCGGGCACGCGGAAGCGCTGCAGCACCTCGTGCTCGTTCATGCCGATCGGCACGTCGGTGCGCATCACCGCCTGCCCCACGCGAAGCGCGGCGATGTCGGGGTTGCCGCTGCACACGGTGTGCGCGGCGACCGGATGGCTGCCGGCGCCGAGCGGCGCGAGCGGGCCCGTGCCGGCGAAGCGGTGGCCCACCGGGATCGCGCCGGGGCCGTCGGGGGCGTAGCCCACGATCAGGGAGGCGAGCGACGGGCTCGTGCTGGTGAGCGTGAGCGCCAGTGGCTGCTCCAGCGGGTCGGCCACGTGCGCAACCTGGTCCGTCACCACGGGCGGCACGAACGGCGCGTCCAGCGACAGCATGTTGACCACGTCGGACAGCGTGAAGGTGCGCGAGCGCAGCGCAACGGTGGTGGGGTCGGGCGCGAGCGCGGTGGGATCCCAGAACGCGAGGTCGATGCGCGCCTCGGCCCACGAGCCGGTGCCCAGCAGGAAGCTCGCGCCGGCCACGTTGCCGGGCGTCGGCACGGGCTGCGTGAGGCCCTGGAGCGGCGACAGCGTCACGTCGGCCACGCGCGCGACGCTCGGGTCGCCCGCGAGGCAGGGCCCGAGCACGGCGGCGGACGGCCGGGGAAGTGCGGCGAGAAGCGCGATCGCGAGGGTCACGGCGACCGGAACGGAGCGGCGGAGCGGCATGGCGGTTTCCCTCCGGGCCAGTGGGGCGACGCGAGGAAGGCTATGCCCGCGTGAGACGGCGCAACAAGGCCCGATTCCGTGTCGGGCGCGGAACCGGGCCGGTGCGACCGTTCGTCACGGCAGGTCTACCACTCGATCGCGCAGGCTCCCCAGGCGAAGCCCGCGCCGAACGCGGCCAGCACGATCAGGTCGCCGCGCTGGAACAGGCCCGCGTCGCGCGCCTCGGTGAGCGCGATCGGGATGCTCGCGGCCGTGGTGTTGCCGTAGCGCTCGATGTTCTGGAACACGCGCTCGGGCGGCAGGCCGAGCCGCTCCACCACCGCGTCGCCGATGCGGCGATTCGCCTGGTGCGGCACCACCAGCTTCACCTGGTCCAGCGTGCGGCCGGCCTTGCCCAGCACTTCCTGGATCACTTCGGGGAAGCGCGTGGTGGCGTGCTTGAACACCATGCGGCCGTTCATGCTCGGGAAGTTGCGGCCGGCGTCCAGCATCTCGTGCGTGATGCGGCCCGCCTCGCGCGAGGTGGGCGCTTCCACCATCAGCTCGCGCGCGTACGCGCCCTCGCTGTGCAGCGCGCTCGCCAGGATGCCGGCGCCGCTCTCGTCGGGCACCACGATGGCGGCGCCCGCGCCGTCGGCGAACAGCACCGCCACGTCGCGGCCCGCGGTGGTCAGGTTGAGCCCCGTGCTCTGCACCTCGGCGCCGATCACGAGCACGCACTTCGCCTGGCCCGTGCGCACGAACGAGTCCGCCACGGCGAGCGAGTACACGAAGCCGCTGCACGCGTTGCTCACGTTCAGCGACGGCACCGGACCGATGCCGAGCCGGTCCTGGATCAGCGGGCCGTTGCCGGGCGCCACGAAGTCGGGCGTCGTGGTGGCGAACAGGATGAAATCCACGTCGGCCGCCTGCCGGCCCGCGTCGGCCAGCGCCTTCCGCGCCGCTTCCAGCCCGAGATCGCTGGAGCCCATCGGCGGGTCGACGAAGCGCCGCTGGCGGATGCCGGTGCGCTCGACGATCCACGCGTCACTCGTGTCCATGAGCTTCTCGAGATCGGTGTTCGTCACCACGCGCTCGGGCACGTGGAAGCCGATCCCGGCGATGCGAGAGCGGATCATGCGTTCCTCCGGAAGGTTGGGGCGCGCAGTCTTCCATCCCGGCCGAAGTTCCGTCAACGCCCGCCGCGGAGCGTGCGCACGGGCATGCTCGGGCCCTTGCGCCGCGACCGCGGCCGTCGCCGCCGGGCCCCGCGCCCGTCGCGGAGGGCTTGACCGGGTGGGCCGCGCCGGGCACGGTCCGCGCTCGGAACGTCGGCGCCGCGCCGGCGCGTCGCCCCCCGCGACGTGCACGCACCGTTTCCGGGGGAGGCCGCATGTCCCGTTTCGCGCTCGTGCTGGTGACCGTGGGCCTGCTCGCCGCGACGCCCCGATCCGTCCCACCGCCTGCTGCGCCGCCGTCGACTCCCGAGACGCGCGCGCCCGCGCCGGCGGCGCCCCGTTTCGGCTGGGAGGCCGACGCCACGCAAGCCGGCGACGAGGGCGCCGACTTCGTGATGGAGGGGCGCGTCGTCACGCGCGAGGGCCGCGCCGTGCACGATGCGCTCGTGTACGCGCACCACGCGTCGCCGCGGGGCGGCTACACGCTGCGCGCGAACGGGCGCCCGGCGTTCGAGGCCGTGATGCGCACGAACGTGATCGGCGGCTGGCGGCTGCGCACGAAGCTGCCCGGTGTCGCCGAGGGCGTGGTGCACGTGCACTTCGAGGTGCTCACGCCCGCCGACGGCGTGCGCCAGTTCACCGCGAATCTCTACCGCTCGCACGGCGCCGGCTCGGACAGCGTGTTCGCGACGCTCGTGCAGATCCCGTCGCTCGGGCCCGGCGCGAACGGCCCGTACGTGGAGCGCGGCGCCGACGGCGCGCTGCACGCGCGCTGGGACCTGGTCGAGGAGAAGGGCGTGCACGCTGCGCTGAGCCCGGCCGCGCGGCGCGCCATGGGGCGCTGAGGCGGCGCGGCGCGCCGCCGCGCGGGCTGGAGTTACGGCGCCGCCGGGAGCTCCGCCGCCGCGTACTCCACGCGGAGGCAAACGCCGGATTCCCCGGGCTTCCGTCTCAAGCGCGCGCGGGGCGCTTCCGATACCGGCCGCATCTCCACGCGCCCGGCCCCGGTGCGCGGGGGTCCACTTTCCGTTTCCCCATGGACCCTGTGCCCGGAGGCCGAATGTCTCTGTCGCGTCCCCATGCCGTGTGGTGCGCGAGCGTCGTGCTCGCCCTGTGTGTCCCCGCCGTCGCGCCCGCCGGGCGGTGGCCGGTGAAGCCGGACGAGAAGGAGTTCGTCCAGGATCCCAAGCCTGCCGCCGTGCAGGAGCTGCCGTGGAGCGACGGTTTCGAGACCGGCGCGAACGGCTGGAGCATGAACGGCAAGTGGCACGTGCGGCAGAACCCGCAGACCACGCGCGTGTCGGCGTTCATCCGCGACCACGCGCTCGTGAACCTGCCCGACGACGGCTGGTGGCCGGCCGCGTGGGAGGGCTCGTCGGTGCTCGTGTACAGCGACGACGCGCCCGGCGCGCCCGAGGAGGGCACGTACGTGGCCCCGTGGGTTCCCGCGTCGCAGTACGCGGGCAACGGCGGCGGCTCGAACCAGGCGAACCAGGGCGAGGCGGTGTCGCCGCCGATCGACCTGACCGGAGCCACGAGCGCGCGGCTCGAGCTGCGAACGTGGTACGAGATCGAGTCGGTGGATCCGGCGCCCGACCAGTTCGACGCCATGCTGGTGGGCATCAGCGCGGGCGGCGCGCCGTTCGTGCCGGTGGGGCACTCGGGGCCCGCGGTGGACTACAACGGCCGCCCGTACGAGCCCGCCACGTCGGGGGGCTTCAACCTGCCGGGCCAGTGGGTGCAGCAGGTGTTCGACCTGTCGCCGTGGGCGGGTCACGTGGTGCGCCTGCGGTTCCGCTTCCAGACGATGGACAACATGTACAACGGCTTCCGCGGCTGGTTCCTGGACGACCTGCGCGTGTACGCCTCGGCCACCGCGCCATGCGGCGTGCACTCGGTGACCCCGCCGTGCACGCGGTCGTCGCTCATCGTGCAGGTGGCCGGCGAGAACTTCGTCAACGGGTCGATCGCATGGATCGGCGGCGTGCGGGCGGCGCAGCAGAGCGTGCTGTCGAGCACGGTGATGGAGGTGCAGGTGCCCTCGCTCGACGACGGCACGTACGGCCTGCGCATCGTGCGGCCCGACGGCACGGCGTGCGAGCTGGCGAACGCCGTGACGGTGGACTACGCGAACTGTCCCACCACGTGCTCGGTGTCGTCGCTGTCGCCGCCGTGCTCGTCGCCGGGCACGGGCGCCACGTACGACGTCACGATCGAGGGCGCGAACTTCCAGGCCAGCTCGGTCGTCTACCTGGGCACGAACGCGTGCGCCACCAACGTCACGTCCCCGACGCAGGTGCGCTTCCGCGTGCCGGTGATCCCGGACGGCACGTACCCGGTGAAGGTGGTGAGCCCCACCGGGCTCGAGTGTGCGTGGGGCGGGCCGTTCCTGGTGGACCGCAGCCACTGCCCGACGCCGGTGCTGCGCTCGAGCTGGGGCTCGATCAAGGCGCGTTACCGCTGAGCGGGAGGGCGCCGGGGGCTCGCCACGGGCGGGCCCCCGCGCGTCAGCGCTGCAGCAGCGACAGGTACGCCCCGAGCCAGGTGTCGCCCCACAGGAACGCGATCATCGCGGCCGGGGCCAGGAACACGCCGAACGGCAGCGCGGTCTTCATGCCGCCGCGGCCGCGCGCCATGAGCACGCCGCCCACCAGCGCGCCCGCGACCGAGGCGAGGAAGATCGTGAGCAGCGCGAGCCACGGCCCCAGCACGGCGCCGAACATGGCGGCCAGCTTCACGTCGCCGAAGCCCATGCCCTCCACGTGGCGCAGCCGGAAGTACAGCTCGCTCACCAGCCACAGCAGCCCCGCGCCCATGCAGATGCCGAACAGCGCGTGTCGCGGACCCGGTCCCAGCAGCGACGCCGCCACGCCGAGCAGCGCGCCGGGCAGCGTGAGCGCGTCGGGCAGCAGCTGGAAGTCGAGGTCGATCCACAGCAGGCCGATCAGCAGGAAGCCCCAGAGCGCGAGGAACGGCCACGTCGGGCCGAGGCCGGTGTGCATCACCAGCAGCACGGCCCACGCGGCGCACAGCAGTTCGGTCAACGGGTAGCGGAACGGCACGCCCGCGCCGCAGTGGCGGCAGCGGCCGCGCGCGGCGAGCCACGAGAAGAACGGCACCAGGTCGAGCACGCCCAGCACGTGGCCGCAGTGGGGGCACGCCGAGCGGCCCTGCACCCACGAGACGCCCCGGGGCACCCGGTGCGCGATGGCGGTGATGGCGGAGCCCATGATCAGGCCGAAGATTCCGGCGAGCAGGCCGATAACGAGCTCCGAGTTCACGACCGCGCCCTCCGGCACGATCCACCCTTGAGCGAGCCCGCCCGGTTTGCCACCATGCCCGACACCGCCATGTTCACGAAAGACACCTCGACTCCTTCGGTTCTGCGCACCGTGCTGTTCCTCGCCGTCGTGGCGAACAGCTTCGATCTGTTCGCGACCGCCGTGGGCATCCACTGGTTCGGCAACCGCGAGGGCAATCCGTTGCTCGCCGGCGTCGCGCACCAGCACTGGGTGGCGTTCGTCGCCATCAAGGGCATCCTGGTCCCGCTGCTGATCGTGAGGCTGTACCGGTATCGGCAGCAGACCCCCGCTCTCGCCACTGCCGGAATGGCCCTGGTGACGCTGGCCCTGACGGTGGCGGTGGGACAGTGGGTCGGCTGGATGGCCGGCGTGGTGCACGTGCGGGGCCTGCCGCTGCCCTGACCGCGCCG
>JBGAMH010000248.1:0-7172 GCA_044223135.1 Candidatus Eiseniibacteriota bacterium
CCATGTCGTCCACCAGCTGGTTCACGCGGCCGTCGCGGTGGAACGGCTCGAACGCGGTCAGCGCTTCCATCGTGATCAGCAACCCGGCCACCTCGGCGGCCGGGTACTCGGGCAGCTTCGTCTCGTCCACCTGCAGGCCCGCGCGTTTCAGCTCGACCACCGCCGCGTCGAACGCGGCCTTCACCTCGGGCTCGCCGGTCTTGTCCCACTCCAGCGGCACCAGCGCGGCGCGCAGCTGGCGCAGCGAGCGGCCGGCGCGCGGCGACAGGTTCAGGCGCTCGTTCGCGCTGCTCGCGTCCGCCGGGTCGTTGCCGGCGATCGCCTGGAGCACGAGCCGGCAGTCGTTCGCCGTGCGGCAGAGCGGGCCCAGCTTGTCGAACGTGTCGGCGCACACCATCGCGCCGGTGCGCGGCACGAGCCCGTACGTGGGCCGCAGCCCCGTCAGGCCGCAGAACGCCGACGGGCAGAGGATCGACCCCCACGTCTCGGTGCCGATCGCGAACGCGGCGAGCCCGCCCGACACGGCGGCGCCCGAGCCGGACGACGAGCCGCCCGTCCAGCGCGACGGGTTCCACGGGTTGCGGCCCGGCCCGCTCACCGACGCGTTCGCGAACCGGTAGCCGAGCCCGCCGGCGAACTCCACCATGGCGGCCTTGCCCAGCAGCACCGCGCCCGCTTCGCGCAGGCGCGTCACCACGGTGGCGTCGTGGTCGAACACCTGCGTGGTGAGCGGCTTCGCGCCCCACGACGTGGGAATGCCCTTCGTGGCCAGCAGGTCCTTGGCGGCGTACGGGATGCCGTCGAGCGGCGAGAGCAGCTTGCCCATGGCGGCGCGCTTCTCGGCCGCGCGCGCCTGTTCGCGCGCGAGGTCGGCGGTCACGGTCTGGAACGCGTTGAAGCGCGAGTTGAGCTTGGTGATGCGCGCCAGGTAGCTCTCCGTGAGTTCGACGGGGGAGAGCTTGCGCGAGCGGATCAGCTGCGACAGGTCGGCGACCGGCTGGAACAGCACGTCCTCGGCGACCACGTCACTTGCCCCGCGTGCGGCGCACCGGCCGGAACACGTAGCCCAGGTCCGCGCCCGCGCCCAGCGCGTGCTCGCGGATCGTCTTCAGCGTCTCGAGCGTGGCGGCGCGCTGGCGATCGATCTCGCTTCCGGCGGGTTTCGCCGCCCGCACGGGCGCGGCGGGCGCGCTCTTCGCGGGCTTCTTCGCCGCGGGGGCCGGCGCGGCGGCGGCCGCGGGCCGCGCGAGCAGCGCGGCGGAGCCGGCGGCGACCAGCGCCACGAAGCGGCGGCGGGACAACGTGTCGGAGCGAGTCGGCTTCTTGCGCGTGCTCATGGATCCCTCCGTGGATGTCCGCGCGTGCGATCGAGCCCCGGGTTTCGCGGCCGCGGACGACCTCGCGCCCGCACAGCAGTAGCACGGGATCGGCGGGCGGGGAACCGGGAACCGACCGGCGGCGAGTCGCGGCGCTCCCGGCGCGGAAGGCGCCGGCGGGTGCGGCGGCGCGGGCCGCCTACCACGCCGCGGCGTTGCCCTCGCGGTCCAGCTTGCGGCCCTCGAACGACTCCATCTGAGCGCGCAGCTCGGCGGGCATCGGGATGCTGCGCTTGGCCTCGTAGTCGTAGCAGACCTGCACACTGCGCGCGGCCACGACCAGCCGCTGCGTGGCGTGCTCGCGGATCTCGTACTCGTAAGCGAACGACTTGCCGCCCACCCACGGGCAGCGCACGCACAGGTCGAGGTTCTCGTGCACCAGCGCCTCGGAGCGGAAGTCCACCTCCACGCGTGCCAGGATGAACGGCACCGCGCGGTAGTTGTTCGCGCCCTTCAGGCGCAGCCAGTACTCCTGCCGCGCCACCTCCAGGTACGTGATGTAGACCGCGTTGTTGATGTGGCCCATCGCGTCGGTGTCGCGAAAGCGCGGCGTCAGCGGCGCGACCACGGTCCAGTGTCGTTCGCTCATCGGGTCCTCGGGTCGTGCAGCGTCAGAACGCGTTCAGCGGGTGCAGGTGCGCGGGGCGTCCGCGGAACCACGGCTCGATCACCGCCGCGGCGCCGCGCACGTCGTCGACCAGCCCCACCTCGGCGGCGCGCACCGGCGACAGCGCGCCCGACACGATCGAGGCGAGCACCGACGCGCTCGTGACGAGCCGCGGCAGCCGCGCACCGGCGGAGCGGGGCGCGCCGCTCTCGGCGCGCACCTGCATGCGGCCGTCGCGCGCGTGCACGCGCCACGCCCGCGCGTTCGCGGGCAGCTGCGCGTCGGCGATCTCCAGCACGATCTCGCCGCGCGCGCCGGCCGCCACCGGCAGCGCTTCGAGCGCCGCCTTGGCGTCCACCAGCCGCAGCATCGCGCCGTAGCCCAGGTTGCCGCTGTCCTGCAGCGTGCGCACCGACACGCCGGGGCGCTGGTTCTGCGCCGCGCCGAGCACGGCCAGCCACGCGTTGTCGGGCGGCACCGCGGCCACGATCTCGCTGGCCTGCTCGCGCAGCGCGTGCAGGTAGCCCCACAGGCCGCGATGCGCGGCGGGCGTGGCGGCCACGAACTCGTTCACCGTGATCACCAGCTTCCACGGGCCCTCGGCCGAGTCGACCTCGTACTGCAGGTAGCCCTCGATGTCGCCGCGGCGCTTGCCCTCGTACACCACCCAGTCGCCGCTCGCGGTCCACAGCCGCTTCTCCCACCACTCGGGGCGGCGCTCCAGAGCGAAGTGCCCCTCGCGCGCCACGCGGTCGTACAGCTCCTGCACCTTGGGGCGGTCGGGGACGTGCGCCTTGCGCACGCGGCGCGACTCGTCGGACGGTGGCAGCACGGTGGGCGGCACCGACAGCAGGTGCGCCACCTCGGCGAGCCCCCAGCCGAGCTTGGCGTACCAGTCGGCGCGAAACGCGTACAGCAGGCTCAGCGCGTCCCCGCGCGCGCGCAGCTCGCGCAGCGCGGCGCGCAGCAGCGCCTCGCCCACGCCGCGGCGGCGGTGTTCGGGCGACACGCCCACCGAGCCGATGCCGGTCACGGGCACGCGCACGCCGCGCATCCACGCCTGCAGCGGGTACAGCACGAGCGCGGCCACGATCTGGCCGTCCAGCTCGCCCACGCGCACGTCGCGGATGGTGAAGCGCGGATGGTCGAGGAAGAACTCCTTGCGGCCCTCGAGGCTCGACACGCGGTAGGTGCGCACCATGAGTTCGGCGAGCGTGTCGACGTCGGTCCGGCGCGCGGGCCGGTAGCGCAGTGCGGGCGGGCGGGCGGCGCGTGGCGTCATGGGCGGCCTCGGCGCGGCACGGCGCGCGAACCGCCGGCGGGGACAGGGCGACGCATCACAGGGACATCTCCTCGATCAGGTGGAACGACGCCACACCCTGCTTGGTGCGCGTGATCCCGGGGCCGCGCAGCGCACGGCCGTCGTCGGAGGCCCGCAGCACCTGCGGGGTCTGCCACTCGGGCGTGAACAGCGCGCTCAGCTCGAACGCGTAGCGCTCCTTCGGCAGCGGGCCGCTCTCGCCGATCATGGGCGGTGAATCGAACTGCCCGCCCTGCACGAACACCTGCACCATCTGCACGGTGACGCGCTCGCCCGGCCGCCGCACGGCCACCTGCAGCCGTGTGCCGTCGGGGAAGTCGAGCTTGCCGCGCACGCGCAGCGCGCCGTTGTCCATGCGGTAGGGCTCGAACGCGCGCAGCAGTGGCTGGCCCTGCGTGAGCCCCGACGTGTCCGCCATGCGCTCGAACGACAGTTCGGGAGCGCGCTTGGGCTTGCCCTGGCAACCGGCGAGCACGACGAGAATCGCGGCCGCGCCCCCCAGCAGGGGCGCGCCGAACCTGGAGCGGGCACGTCGCATGACGCGCAAGTTAGCAGGGACGATTCGCCGAACGCGAGCGGAGAGTGCGATCGATCGAAGATGACGAGGCTCGGACGCGGGCCGCGCTCAGCCGGCGACGGCGGTGCGCGTGCGTTCGAGCTGTCCCATGTGCCGCTCGGCGTGCGTCACCAGCACGCGCAGGGCGTCGCCCGCGTTCAGCACGAGCGCCGCCGCCAGCGGCGAGCGCACGCGCAGCGCGCGCAGGTCGAAGCCATCGGCGCGGCGGATTGCGGCGGTCATGTCCTCGAGGTGGCGCTGGAACGCCCGCGGCGTGTCGGCGCGCGGGGCGAGGCCGTCGTACGCGGCCGCGGTCGGCGCCTTCATGCGGTTCTGCTCGCGCATGGCCCACACCAGCAGCCGGCCCGGCAGCGAGGGCTGCCACGCCGGCGGCGATGCCGACGGGTTCGCCGCCGACAGCGCGGCGTCGATCGCCCGCAGGTAGTCCTCGTCCAGTTTCATCACGTGTTCGAGCACCTGGTCCATGCTCCAGCCTCCGCCGGGAGGCGCGAGGCTCCGCGTCGCGGCGTCCGCGCCGTCGGTGGCCAGCCGGGCGCGCTCGGCGACCAGCCGCAGCCGGGATTCGAGCTCGGCGAGCAGCGGCTGGCGCGGCGCGGGCGTCGCGGTCACCGCGCACCGCCCAGCGCCGTGTCCCAGGTGGCGAGCACCACCGCGTCGGCGGGCCGGATCACTTCGATCACCAGCCGGCGCGGTTCGCCCTTCGCGACACCGGCCGCGTCGGGCGTGACGGCCAGCGGCACGCGCACCGACTGGCGTCCCGACGCGCCCACCTCGGCGCGCCCGGTGCGCACGGCCGTGACGCCCGCGACCAGGCTCGCCTGCACGACCAGCGTTCCGGCGCGAGCCACCAGAACATCGACGCGCGCCGAGGCCGCGTCGGGCGCGAGTACGGCCGACAGCACGCGTGCGGGCGTCTGCAGGAAGTCGGCGGGAGTCGCCACGCGCACGTCGCCGTCGTACTGGCGCAGCGTGGCGGGAGCGCCGGTCCCCGCGGCGGGGCGCAGCAGCACGCGCAGCGGGTGCGGGGCGCCGGGCGAGAGCGTCGCCACGTCGTCGCCGCGGAAGTAGAACGTGAGCGTGCACGGCGCGTGGCCGCCCGACTCCACGGTGAGCGCGGGCTCGCGTGCACGCCGCTCGGAGCTCGGCGTGGCGTGCGCGGGCAGGTCGCCGCTCGTGCCCGCGGCGGGCGGCCGCGGCGTGCCGGCCAGCGAGGCGACCGCCGTCCATCGCCCGGCGGGGACGCGCGCCAGCGTCGCCTGCACGAGCAGGTCCTCCGGGTGCCCGTCGCGGTCGGCGTCCACGGACAGCGTGCGCACGGCGATCCCCGGTCGGCCCGGCTCGGGAGCGGCACAGGAGGCGAGCCCGGCGAGCACCGCCAGGATCCCCACGCCCCACCGCCTGCGACCGGTCCGTTTCGCGCGCATCGGGTCCTCGCCGGGTCCGGCCGGGCCCGCGCGTCGCGGAACAGCGACGGCCGGCACCGGTCGGGCGGCAGGCTAGCGCAGAGGCGCCCCGCGCGGCGGGCGATCCGCGTGCAACGGCCGCGGGCGGAGGCTCCCGCGGGGCCGGGGCGTCGCGCGTCGCGGCCGCGCCGGGGGGGGGCGATGCGCCGCGTCCTCCGGCCGGTGCACCCGCAAGTGGGATAAGCGCTTGTCCGCTCGTTTGGCGCTCTGCTAGCTTTCCGCCCCTGTCGCGTGCCGTGGTGGGCTCGGGTCGAGCCGATGATCGCCGCGCGCCCCGACCGCGTTCGGGGGCCCCGACCGGGTCACAACTGCTCGAAAGGAGCGCTGGAGTGCTCAAGCGAGACGTCATCCTGCGGCCGCTCACGGCCTTGCTCGCCGTGATGGTCGTGGTCCTGGCGCTGGCCGCGCCCGCGAAGGCGCAGACGCCTGCCAAGGCGGACACCACGAAGACCGCCGCGAAGGCCCCGAAGAAGGCCAGGGCCCCGAAAGCCGTGAAGCCGCGGCTGAGCGCCGAAGAAGACCGCAAGCAGAACGGCCCCTGGGCCAGCCGGATGAACTGGCTCTCGCTGCGCGCGGGATACGCCAAGCTGTCCACCGAGACCGCGGGAAACGGGTTCGTGGGCTACGGGCTCGCGTACCAGCACAACCTGACGCCGAAGTACGGCTTCGTCGCCAGCGTCCACCACGAGGTCGTCGGGGTCGAGAATGCTGCGAAGGAGATCGCCGTCCCGATGACCGTGGGCTTCGTGCGCCACCTCAACTGGCACACGGCGCTGCGTCCGTACGTCGGCATCGGCGCCGGTTACTACTTCCACAAGTACTACCGCACCGGCCCCGACTACGGCGGTGCGCCGCAGAGCGGCTGGTACCTCAACACGGGCTGGAACCTGCCGATCGACGATCGCCACCTGGTCGGCGTCGACGCGCGCATGAGCCTGGTCGACGGTCGCGGCGGCGTGAGCAACGCCGTGTTCGGCCCCGAGAACGAGAGCGAGACGCAGTGGAGCGTGAAGCTGAACTGGGCGCTCGCCTACTGACGGCCGTTCCGAAGCTGCGCACCGCGGCTCCCGCCGCGCGTGAGGATGCCCCGGGCCTTCGCCGGGACCGCTCCGCACGCGTCGTGGGAGCCGCGGTGTTTGCGGGCGGCCGCGCGTGAAGCCGCTGCCCACGACGGCCGCCGAACTGGTGTGGCGGCGCCCGCGCGTGTTCCACCGCCGCTGGGAGCTGCTCGCCGGCGACGATCGGGTGGCCACGCTCGAGAACCCGCCCGCGTGGGGCTTCACCGGCACGGCCGAGACGGCGTCTGGAACGTGGCGGCTCCGCCATCGCGGGTTCCTGCGCGGCCGCGTGTGCGTGGAGCGGCGCGTGGCCGAAGGGGAGTGGGCGGAGCGCGCCCGTTTCGAGCCGGGCTGGTTCGGCTCGGGGCGGCTGCCGCGGGACGGTGGGCCGCTCGCGTGGCGGCGCGTCGACTTCTGGGGCCGCCGCTGGGAGTTCCGGGACACGGCCGGCCGCGCGGTGGTGTCGTTCCTCCGGCTGCCGGGGCTGTTCCGCACGGGCTGCCGCGTGGAGATCGCAGACGCCGCCCGCTCGCGGGCGGACGTGGAAGAGCTCGTGCTGCTGGGCTGGTTCCTGGTGCTGCTGATGGCGCGCCAGGCGCACGCGGCTTCGTAGCGCCCGCGCCCCGACGCGTCGGCGGTCGCGGCGTGGGTGTGCGACGGCCCGACGCGCGGCCGCCGCTCCGCGACGCGCCCACCCGCCCCGGGCGTGCTCCACCTTGCGACTGCGTCGATCCCACCGCCGCGTCGCCCCCGGCACGGTTGCTGCGGTG
>JBGAMH010000249.1:0-7149 GCA_044223135.1 Candidatus Eiseniibacteriota bacterium
CTCGCGCAGCCGCGCGTGCTCGTCGCGCGCGTGCAGGCGCGAGGCCTCGGGCAGCATCGCCTGCAGCATCAGGTACGGCACCAGCGCCGACGCCGTGGACACGCGCAGCCCCAGCTCGTAGGGGCCCACCATGGCCAGCGCGCCCGCGCGCGTCAGCAGCAGCTTGTCCACCTGCTGGTGGAACACGGCCACCGCGTTCGCGAGCTGCATCGGGCCGCCGAAGCGCACGGTCTCGCGCAGCCGGCGCAGCGAGCGCGCGGGCGGCGCCCAGCGGAAGCCCGGCGCCGCCAGGCGCACCACCACGAGGCCCGCGAGGAACGCGAGCGTCCAGCCCGCGGCCGTGGCCACGAGCACGCCCTCCAGCCCGCGGCCCAGCCGGAGCGCCAGCAGGATGCCGCCCACCTGCGCGAGCGCCGACACCAGGTTGACGATGTTCGCGAGGTCGAAGCGGCCGTAGCCCTGGATCAGCGACAAGGTGACGTTGGTGAGCCCCACGACGCCGAACACCACCGGGCCCATCAGCAGCGCGAACCGCGCGCCGTCGTGCACCGCGGCGGGCAGGTGCAGGAACGCGAGCAGCGGGTCCGCCACGAGCGGCGTGATCGCCAGCCAGACGAGCGACAGCACCGCGTAACCGAGCACCGCGAGCGTGGCGTACTCGCCGGCCTCGGACTCGGCGCCGCGCGCGTGCGCCGCCGCCGAGTAGCGCAGCGTCACCTGCGCGAGCCCGAGGTCGAGCGATCCCAGGTAGCCGGTCAGCGCGAAGAACAGCGACCACACGCCGAACTGCTCGCGCGTGAGCCCGTGGAACACGACCGGCGTGAGCGCCAGCCACACTAGCAGCGCCACGAGCCGCCCGATCGCGGCCTGGAACGTGTTGCCGGCCAGTCGCCGCGCGAGGCCGCCCGCGGGGGCGTCACTCATGCGCGGCGTTCCGGGGCACGGCCGGGGCTTCCGTCAGCGCCCGCGCCAGTACTCGAGCATGTCGACCAGCGTCTGCTCGAACGGGATCTTCGGCTCCCAGCCCGTCACCTTCACGAACTTGGACGCGTCGCCGATCAGGATCGGCACGTCGCTCGGGCGCAGGCGCGCGGGGTCTTCCTTCACCTCGATCTTCGCCTTCGTCATGCCGAGCAGCCGGTCGAGCATGTCCTTGATCTTCCAGCCCTTGCCCGTGGCGATGTTGTAGACCTCGCCCGGCTCGCACTTCTCGAGCGCCAGCCAGTACGCGCGCACCATGTCGCGCACGTCGGTGAAGTCGCGGATCGCGTCGAGGTTGCCCACGTTCAGCACCGGCTTGCGGCGGCCCTTCTCGATGTCGGCGATCTGCTTGGCGAAGTCGGACGCCACGAACACCGGGCCGCGGCGCGGGCCCTCGTGGTTGAAGCCGCGCGTGCGCACGGAGTCGACCTTCCACGACATCCAGTACTGGTAGCCCAGCATGTCCTGCGCGACCTTGCTCACCGCGTACGGCGACAGCGGCCGCAGCGGGTTGGTCTCCTTGATGGGCACCTCGTCGGGATAGACCATGCCGTACTCCTCGGAGGAGCAGGCGAGCTGGATGCGGCACTTGAGCCCGAGGTGGCGCACAGCCTCGAAGATGTTCACCTGCGCAAGCACGTTCGTGGTGAGCGACTCGCTCGGGGCGCTCCACGACGTGGGCACGAACGACTGCGCGGCCAGGTGGAAGATCCAGTCGGGCTTGATCTTCGCCAGCGTGTCCATGGTGGACGTGGCGTCGCGGAGGTCGCATTCCAGCAGCGTGATCTTGTCCGCGAAGTGCTCGATGTTCTCGGTGCGGCTCCGCCAGCGCTGGATGCCGTAGATCTCGCAGTCGCCGCGCTCGAGCATGTAGTCCACGAGGTGGCTGCCCGCGAATCCGGTGACGCCGGTGACGAGAATGCGACGCATGGAATCCCTCGATGAAGGAGTGCCGGGCGTCGGCGCCCGGGAACACATCGGTGAAGAACGGAGACGGCCGGCGCTTCGCCTCAGCGGAGCACGCGGCGAATCATCTGCTTCCAGGACAAGGGGACAGCGGCCCTCAAGCGAGCACCGAGGTCGAGATTCATCTCAGCGGTCTGGACGGGGAACCGGCGCTTGTTCCACGCCTGCTCCCACCAACCGTCTCCGAGCGGGTCGAAGGTCGGCGCCGTCGTCCGCCGGAACACGGCGGTCGTGTGCGCCACCTCGAGCAGCTCGAACATCGGGTCCTCACGCAGCACGTCGAACAGGTGGTACACGGTGGGGATGTTGATGTCGTCCACCACGAGCAGTGCGCCGGAATCGAGGTGCGGGTAGAAGTAGTAGTACTCGAGTTCGGGGAACGGGTAACCGTGCGGACCGTCGATCAGCGCGAACTGCAGGGGGCCCGAGAACGGGTGCACCGGCAGCGTGCGCTGCGTGGGTCCGACGACGAACTCCACGCGCTCCGACTGGAGCAGTTCCGAACCCCGTGTACGCGACAGGCTGTCCCCGTCGCCCGCGTCGTCCTTCGCGAACACGACATGGTGCTCACTCAAGTGGGACAGCAGCAGTGTGCTCTTGCCGGTACCGGTCTCCGCCGTGTGCCGGAGCGTCCGCCCCGAAAGGTGCGAGGCGAGGCGGGCGAGCACATCCGGACGGAACGAGCCGCTGCCATGCCAGTTGGGCGGCAGCGCCGTGATCGCGGCGAGCAGCGACTCGAAGTCGGCGGTCGTGGTGGCGGCGGTGGGCAAGAGGTTTCCCGTCGGGTTCCGGTGAGCCGCGTCGACCCGGGAAGGCCAGTCCCCATGCGAGCGGGCACGCGACAGCGGGCGCAGAATCTAGGGGTTGAGCCAGACCGTGGCAAGCACGCCGACGCCGTTCGAACGGGAGCGACTGCCATGACCACGAGCCAGGCCACCTGGTGACCAGTGCGGAACCACCGACGCGGTCCGGAAGCTCGCGACTCGAAGGGGCTCAACGCTTCTTCGCAGGCTTCTCCGGTCCCGCCTTCGCTGGCGCCGACGCCGCTTCCCACGCCACGGCCGCCGGCAGCGCCGGGTCCCAGCGCGCGCGCACGGCCATCGCCCACTCGGCCACGGCGCGCGCGTCCCGGCCCTTCTCGAGTTCGCCGGCGAACGCGCGATGCGCACGCTGCGCCGCGTCGGACCAGCGCGTGTCGCCGGTGACGGCCGCGAGCTGCGAGAAGAACGTGGCGGCGCGGGCGTTCTCGAACGCGTCGAACGACGGGCGCTTGGGCTGGCCGCTCTTCTTGAGCTCGTACACCTCGCGGAAACCGCGGCCGGCCTGTTCGAAGCGGCCCAGCAGCACGTCGCCCAGTTCGCGCGCGCGCGCGAGGTCTCCCGCGCGCCCAGTGGCGGCGTGCGAGGCCAGCAGCGCGAGCCCCAGTTCCACGTGGTCGGGAAGCCGCGGGTACGCCGCGACGGTGCCGAACTCGGTGCGCGCCACGATGCCGAACTTCTCGTCGTGGTTCTCGGCCCACAGCCGGTCGAGGCTCTTCCACGCGAAGTCGCGATAGCGCGTGTGCCGCGTCACCGATCCCCACGCGAGCCACGCCGCCACCGCCTCGCCGTTCGCCTCGGGCAGCAGCGTGCGGTCGCCCACCTGCCCGCTCACGAATCCGCCGCGGCCGTCCAGCAGCACGCGGTCCATGTAGTCCTGCACGAAGCTGGCGTCGCGCTTCCAGCGGTCGTCGCCCGTGGCGCGCCACACGTGCACCAGCAGGTCGAGCCGGCGCGAGTTGGGCCACGTGAGCTTCTCGAACGCGGTGTGGTACGGGTCGGCGCTCTGCGCGTTCGTGTAGTAGCCGCCGCCCACCGAGTCGAGCAGCGCGCGCATCCATTCGAGCGTGCGCAGCGCGCGGCCGCGCGCGAGCGTGTCGCCCTCGGCGCCGCGGATCAGCCCCAGTTCGATCGCCGCCTCGATGGGCTGGCCCTTCACCACCCAGCCGCCGTGCAGCGAGTCGTACGCGGCGTCGAGCTTGCCGCACAGCGCCACGTACTGTGCGCGCGATTCGGCGTCGGGCGCGCGCGGAGCGGGCGCCGCCGCCCGCGCGTGCGCCGCGAGCACCGTGACGCCGAGGACGAGGGCGAGAGCTTTCGCTCCCGCCCCGCGCCTGCGGTCCATCGCCTTCGCGGGTACGTCCTGCACCCGTCCTCCTCGCGCGCCCGTGGCGCCGGTCAGTTCGCGGCCATGTAGCCGTGGATCGCGGTCATCATGGCGATGGCCACGCCCATCAGGCTCTCGCCCGCGATGATGCCCGACGACACGGGCACCGTGAACTCCTTGTGCTGCTTCGGCGCGGCCTTCGACAGCATCAGCGACAACAGCGCGCCGATGAAGAACGACACGCTGTTGTAGCCGTTGATCGTGAACGCCAGCCCGACGCCGGTGGCCGCCGGGATGTACTTCTTGGCCCTGGGGAAGATCATCTCGAGCACGGGCAGCAGGATGCCGAGCGATGCGCCCACGACCAGGCCGATCCGAGCCGACGACGGCAGAGCGCCCACGCCCTTGCTCAGCAGCTCGGCGACGCCCTTCCACACCAGCGCGGCCGGAGCCGGCCACTGCTCGCCGCCGAGCATCGACGCGTCGGGCACCAGGATGAAGTACACCGGGATCACCACGAGCGAGCCCGCGATCACGCCGAAGAACTGCGCGATGAACTGCTGACGCGGGTTCGCGCCGAGCAGGTAGCCGCTCTTGAGATCCTGCAGCAGATCGCCCGCGTGGCTGCACGCGCCGGCGCTGATATTGGCGGTCATCAGGTTGGTGGGGATGTTGCCCGGCGCGAGCGCGCCGAACGTGAGCTGCGTGATCTTGCTGAGCGGGCCGACCGGCGTGATGTCCGTTTCTCCCGAAGCGCGCGCCGCCACCACGACCAGGAAGAACGTGGCGAAGACCGCGATCACGCCCATCCACCAGTGGATGTGGAACAGCAGGTGGCCCAGCACCACCGCGGCCGTGCCCAGCGCCAGGAACCCGCCGATGAACCACGAGCCGGGCACTTCGATGCGGTCCATCGGATCGTCCGCCGACGTCTTGCGCGACAGGAACGAGGTGATCGTGCTGAACGCGCGCACGACCGACTTCCAGTTCATGAAGAACAGCAGCAGCCCCGAGGTGACCATCATGGGCACGCCGATCCACAGCGACCACGACGAGATCTTGCGGAACGACGCCGCCTCGATGACGCCCGTGCCCAGGAAGTGCGGCGCGAGGAAACAGTAGTTCACCACCGCGCCCAGCATCAGGCTCCACGCCTGCCGCCAGCCCATGATCGCGCCCGAGGCGATGAACAGCAGCGAGCCCTCGAACCGCATGGTCACGTCGCTCAGCGTGAGCGGCGTGCCCTTGATCGAGCCGATCGTGATGCCGCTGGTGCCCCAGGTACTTTCGATCTGCGGCAGCTTGAGCCACGACAGCCACGGCGCGGTGGGCGAGAAGAGCGCCTTGACCGGCGCCCACGACGGCGCGCCGGGAATCTCCGTGGACTTCATCCACGGCAGCGTGGCGGCGTCGTTCAGCCACTTGATGCACAGGCCCAGCAGTCCCGCGAGGCCGAGCGCCTTCGCCTGCCGCGCGGCCTCACCGCCCTCGGCGTGCAGCGTGCGCAGCGTGGTCGCGGCCGCGGTGCCGGTGGGAAACGGCAGCTGCTCGATGTTGATCATTTGCCGCTTGGCGGGAACGGCCAGGAACACGCCGAGCCCCGAAATGACCGCCACCCACGGGATCAGCCACAGCATGCGCGTGGGCAGGTCGGTGGGCAGCGCGCCGGGGTTCAGCATCATGAGCGCCGGGATCGCGTTGGCCACGCCGGCGCTGGTCATGGAGCCGGCGGCCGACGCGCACGACTGCATCGCGTTGTTCTCGAGGATCGTGTACTCGGGGAACCAGCGCGGGAACAGCTTCCGCAAGGTGGAGAACGCCACGAACGCCAGCACGCACGACGTGATCGCCACGCCCATGCTCCAGCCCGACTTGAGCGACACGTACACGTTCGAGCACACCATGATCATGCCCAGGCCCATGCCCATGATCAGCGCGCGCGCCGTGAGCTGCTTGACGTGGTCGCCCTGGTAGACGTGCTCGAACCAGTGGCGTTCGATCTCCTCGGGCGTGCGCTTGCGGTCGGTGTCCGGGGCGGGAACGCTTTCGGTGGCCACGCGGGAGTTCCTCTCGGGGCGGAAAGACGGTCGGGAGCATCACGGGGAGACGAGATCCCGGGGAGGGTGCCCACCACGCGCGCACGGCCACAAGCGGAAAATGGCGAAACCGCCCCGCGGGAGATCCCGGAGCGGTTCCGCGGTCGGCCGAAAGAGCGTCAGCGCCCCCAGGGCAGCGCGGGGCCCGACAGCCCGCGCAGCCGCGGATCGCGCGGAGAGGCGGCACGGAACGCGTCCACCGCTTCGCGCGCCGCCGCCTCGCGCGCGGGCGACGGCTGCGCCCGCCACGCCCGAACGCGCGCGTCGGCAGCGCGCCAGCGCGCCTCCACCTGCGCGGCGGGCGTGCTCATCGCGGGCGCGAGCGCGCTCCACGACGACGCCGCGGCGTCCCACGCCGCGGGCGTCTGCGCGCGCTTCGCGTCGGTCGTGCGCGCCTCGGCGTCCTCGACGCGGGCCTGCAGCGCCGGCGCTTCCGCCGCGAACGGCGTGCGCCCGCGCGCCTTGAGCGCGCGGTCGATGCCCTGCACCACGTTGCCGGCGGTGCCGCCCGACGCGCCGAGCGAGCGCGGATCGGCGAGCGCGCCCGCTTCTCCCGTCGGCGCCGGCGTCATGCCGCCGCGCGAGGTGAACCCCATCGGCGCCGACGACGATTCCTCGCGCGTGGGCGTTTCCGTGTCGGGTGCGCGGTGCGGCGCGGCCTGGTCGGCGCGCGCCATCGACTCGGCGGTGCTCTTCGCCAACGCGGGCGGCTCGGCCGCGCGGCGCGTGGCGGGCGCCGGCGCGGCGCCCGACGAGGCCATCGGACCCTGCGCCTGGCGCTTCAGCTCGGTGAAGCCCTGCGCCGGTGTCGCGGGGGCCGCCGCGGCCACCCGTTCGCGCACGCGCTCGTCGCGAGCGTTCGGCACCGGCACGGCGTCGCCCGACTCGTTCGTGCGGACTTCCTGCATGCGCGCGGGCGCGGCGGGTCCGGCGGTCGTGGTCGTGGGCGACGCGCCGGCGA
>JBGAMH010000004.1:0-47046 GCA_044223135.1 Candidatus Eiseniibacteriota bacterium
CAGCGCTTCGGCGTCGCGCGTCTCTTCCTCCAGCCGGCGCGCCAGCCGCTCGGCGGCGCGCGACGCGCGCTCGCCCGCGGCCGACAGGCGCTCGCCCTTGCTGGCGGCGTCCTGCACCATCTCGCGCACGCGCTCGAGCAGCCGCTGCGCGTCGTCCCACGTGCGGCGCTCGGGCGCACGGCGCTCGGGCACCGGGGGCGCGGGCACCGCCACCTGCTCGAAGCGCTCCAGCGCGCGCTCGCGCACGGTGCGCATGCGCTCGGCGGCGTGCGCCACCTCCTGCTCGATGTCGCGCGCGAGGTCGCTGGTGCGCTCGGTCGCCTCGCGCACGTCGGCCGCGAGCTGGCGCAGTTCGCCGGTCAGCGCGTCGCCTTCCCCGCGCGTGCCGCCGACCACGGCGTGGATCGCGATCAGCGTGGCGCGGTTGCCCAGGCGCTGGACGTGACTGGCGATGTCCTGCACGTGCATCAGGCTGCTCGAGATGGACTCCACGCTCTCGGTGGAGCCGGCGACCAGTTCCTCGAGCGCCGCGCGCGCGGCCTCGCGGAAGCGGTCGTCCATGGGAACGGCCGCGGGCTCGGGCGCGGCGGGCGTCACCTGCACGAGCGCGTTCTGCAGTTCGAGCGAGAGGCGCTGCAGCTCGCGCACGGTGGTGAGCAGCGCGGTGGCTTCCACGAAACCGCGCTCGGCCTGCTCGGCCGACTCCTGCGCGTCGCCCAGCGTGACCACCAGCTCCGACGCGATCTGGCGCGCCACTTCACGGTGCTGCTCGGTGACCTGCCCGGTGCGGCCGATGCCGCGGTCGAGCACGGCCGCGAGCGCGGCGGGCTCGCCCACGTCGAGCGACGGCGCCTGCCAGCGTTCGGTGGCCAGCCAGCGCTCGAGCGCGCCGCGCAGCGCCACCAGCTGGTGGCGCGTGGTCTCCATGTCCTCGGCCGCGCGCGAGGTGCGGCGCACGTGCGCGAGCACGATCTGCGTGGATTCGGACAGTTGCGACAGCTCGCCCCAGCCGTGCGTCGCCGGCAGGCCGCGCAGGTCGGCGGTGCGCCCGGTGTGCAGGCCGCGCAGCACGCCGCGCAGGTGCGAGACGACGTGGTGATCGAGCCACAGCGCCGCCGCGAACGCGGCGAGCGCCGCCGCGCCGCCGACGGCCGCGAGCGCGGGCACCAGGAACGACGCGTCGCTCTCACCGGGAACCCACAGCGCTCCGTACACCCACAGGCCGCCCAGCCCGCCCACGAGCGTGCCCGCGAAGCAGGCGGCCCACAGGCGAAGCCGGAGTCCCACCGTGGGCGTGGGAGCCCCGGTGAGCGGATCCTGGGTCGGAGGTGCTGAAGGGAGTGTGTGCATGGGGGGTCAGAATGCACGGGAGGTTCGAGTCCCGTCCACCGGTGATCTCGCAAGCGACATGCCCCGGCGGGGCGCGGCTGCGCGCGCGGCGTCCGGCGCGGTGGCGAGCGATCGCGGCGAACCGCGTGACGATGCGCATGCAGTTCGCCCGTGGCTCGCCCGGCCCCGCAGGTGACCGCCGCGCAACCGACTCCGGCGTCACGGTGGCGCACGCGTGTCGCCGGTCGCCTCGGCCGCGTTGCGAAACGCCCGCCCGCCCGCGACGGCCGAGGCGGTGGCGCCACAGCCCGACCGAAGTCCTCGACGGGCTCCGGAATGGGCCGGATCGCCCACGCGTTGCGCCGGGCGGCGCGAAGTGAGCACCACTGCGTGCGTTCACCCGAGTGCTCCGAACGCGCCCGCGCAAGGCGTTGGGCCACTCGCTCGTCCGAACGGACCTCCAGAAACGCGTGGCACGCCCGATGCAGTCCATGGGACCCAGCACCACGTCCCGTGCGCCGGCGTCCGCCGGCGAAGACACCCGTCACCGACCCGGAAGACGCTCATGAACCCGCGGCACTACGTCGACCTCAAGGACACGAGTCGCGACCTGCAGCCGACGTACTACTTCATGATCAACTGTCTCCTGTACAGCCGCATGGAGACGGGGCTGGTGTCGAACGCCGACTACTACGACGAGGACGTGAACGTCTACCTGGCGCACCTGCTCCACTCGTTCATCAACCCCGAGTACGTGGAACAGTCGCGCAAATTCCTGTCGAAGTACGACAGCGACGTCTTCCGCCGCCTGCAGAACTCCACCGACGCGCGGCTCAAGTACCAGATCTACAAGACCAACGCCGACTTCCTGCTGGTCTCGATCGGCATCTTCGACAACCCGGTGCTGGCGAGCGGGTCGCGGGCGCGCATCCAGCCCAGCGAAGAGGCCTACATCGGCCGCGGCAAGACCTACTACCACTTCGCGTACACGTACTCGCAGCAGATGCACCGCAAGAACGCGGGCGTTGGCGACGTGCTGGAGAAGCTGTCGTCCGGCTTCGAGAAGTACCTGCGCATCCTGTCCCACATGCGCGGCGAGTACCTGGACCTGATGAAGCGCTTCTCGCATGGCGAGGTGTACCACCTCGAGCGCACGATCGACGAGCATTCGCAGCAGGAGCTGCTGCGCGTGAAGCAGGACGAGCTGCTCGAGCTGTACTCCACGTGGCGCGACCAGCCTTCGCGCGAAGCCGAGGAGAACCTCGAGCGCGTGGTCGGCGAGATCCGCCAGATCAACCCCGAGTTCCGTTTCGAGCTGCCGCGCAGGTAACAGCGGCCAGGGCGAGCCCGAGCGATCGTCCAGTCGCGGGGCTTCGGACCCCCGGGGCACAAGGCTCCGGGGGTCGTTCCTTTGGAGGGTGGCGTCGGTGGATCGACGCGGGGGGTGATGCTCCGCGACGTGTTCCACCGCGCCTCCTGACACGCACGCTGACCGTCTGACAGCCCGTTCTCGTTTCGACTGCTCGCCCGCCCGAGAGCCCCCGTTGCGGCGCTTCGGGTTGCGCGCGTTCTCCGCGGCACGCCCGCGCGGCACATGCGATGCCCCTTCGCGGGCCATTCGATCCTGCGGCGGGAGGGCTCCCCACGGGCGCCTCGGTGGCGCCAGCTCTCCTCCGCCCGTTCGAGCGGCCCGGCCGCCTCGGGCCGCCCCGGAGGCAGGCGCATGTTTCGCACCCTCGTTCTCTCGATCGCCACGGCGATCGTGACGCTGGCCGGGGGCGCTCGCGCCGCCGGCGTCGTCGACCGATGGCCGATGGCCCAGCGTGATCCCCAGCACACGGGCCGGTCCAACTTCACGGTGCCGGAGAGCCGGCAGAACAGTTCGTTCTTCGACGTGTTCACGTGGCAGCGGCCCAGCCCCGACTCGCCGAACGACGGCCGCTTCGGCGCCACGCAGATGACGTACGCCGATGATGCCGGACCCGGCGGAGCCGACCTCGTGGTGGGCGCCTACCACTGGCCGAAGGGCGTGATGGGCCTGGATCGCCGCACCGGTCGCGCGTTCTGGTGGGGCAATCCCGGCGGCGGCGAATCGATCGGCGAGCGCGTGCCGGCGTTCGCGAACGACTCGCACACGATCTACGTCACGAACGACGCCACGGACGACGGCACGTGGCCGCTCGGGCATCCGCTGATGGCGATCTCGGCCACGGCGGGCCCCGGCACGATGCGGCACAACGGCGCGAACGCGTCGCCCGCGCACCTGGGCAACGTGTCGCCGGTGGTGGCGCTCTCCGATCGCATCTACCTGCACGAGTGGGACGGCACGGCGTACGCCGCCACCGACGACG
Source organism: Candidatus Eiseniibacteriota bacterium (assembly GCA_044223135.1). Classification (GTDB taxonomy): domain Bacteria; phylum Eisenbacteria; class RBG-16-71-46; order RBG-16-71-46; family RBG-16-71-46; genus JBGAMH01. Next base: position 3,681 of record JBGAMH010000004.1, read on the forward strand.
GCTCCGCGTTGAACGAGGTGTGGGCCGCCGCGAGCGGCGGACCGGTCGGGCTCGCCGACGTGTCGTTGATCGAGACCGGCGACACCACGGTGGTGGTGAGCGCCACCCGCTGGGGCGAGGTGATCGCGCACGACGCGGGCACCGGCGCCGAGCTGTGGCGGCAGGACCTCGGCAAGCCGTTCGAGGCGTCGCCCACGATCGACCCCGCGAGCGGCCAGGTCTACGTGACGGGCGGCAACCACATGGTGGAGCTGTTCGGCTTCGACCGCCGCGGCAACGCGCTGTGGAACGGCTCGCACGTGCTGCTCTACAGCGACCAGTACGGCTCGCAGCCGCAGGAGCGCGTGTGGAGCGCGGGCTGCCTGTCGGCCGACGGCACGCGCTGCTACGTGCAGACCGCGAGCGCGGAAGGCACCGGAGCGTTGTACGCGGTGGACGTGGTCACGGGCACACTCGCCTGGCGACTGCCCACACGCAGCATGGGCTGGGACGAGCCGTGCTCGTCGCCCATCGTCACGCCGAACGGCGTGCTGGTGGTGGGCAACAACCGCAACCTCGCGTACTACGCGGTGCGCGACGACGGCGCGAGCGCCACGGTCCTCGATTCGCTCGTGGTGGACGGCGCGAACGAAGGCGCCGCGCGCGCCACCGCCACGCTGTCCGACGCGGGCGACCTCTACCTGCCGCTGCGCACCGCGTGGACCGCGGGCAACGGCGACGGGCAGGCGCCCGACCTGAGCGTGCAGAACCTGTTCTGCTCGATCGACCTGCGCGCGGGCGCCACGCCCACGCTGCCGCCGCCGCCCGGGCCGATCGTGTGGTCGCGCAACGCGGCCGCGGCGCTGCGCTGGCGGATGCTGCCCGATCCGTCGGGCGTGTTCGACCATTACGCGGTCTACCGCGAGACGCAGCCGTTCGCCACGGTCGCGGGCCTCACGCCGGTGGCCACGTTCGCCGTGCGCAGCGACACCACCTGGACCGACACGGGCCTCGCCAACGGCACGTCCTACTGGTACGCGGTGACGGCCGTGAGCACGGGCGGCGCGGAGTCGGCGCCGGCGCGCGTGATCGGGCCGCGCATCCCGCGCGACGAGACGGACCTGCAGGTGGCGGTGATGACGCGCACGCCGCGCTACCCGCGCTACCTGCCCGAGTACGCGTACCACGAGGTCACCGAGCCGGGCGGCTTCGGCCCGTACGGGTTCTCCGCGGCCACCGGGCTGGGCGGCGGCCAGACCGAGGCGACGAAGCACCTGCCCGCCGAGGGCGAGCTCGTGACGTGGACCGTGACCGTGCGCAACCGCGGCACGAACACCTGGCCGGGCGCGGTGCACGGGCGCTTCACGCTCGCGGGCGTGTCGAACGACGTGACCGCGGGCGGCCCCGTGCCGCCGGGCGGCCGGGTGACGTTCACGAAGACGCTGCCGTGGACCGCGGCCACGTCGCAGACGCTGGAGTTCCGCGTGCTGGACGCCGACGCGCGCGCCGCCAACAACGTGCGCTCGGTGGACACGCGCTCGGTCGCGTTCCTGTCGTACGTGGACGAGAACTTCGCCGAGGACTTCCACGACGCGCGCTCCCCCCAGTACCCGTCGCGCTTCACCGACGACTACGTGGACTGGGTGCACCACCACATGGACTGGTTCAACCAGATGTTCGCCGCCGCGGGCAGCAGCAAGCGCGTGCACCAGGACGTGCTGGAGCGGATCCCCGACGAGCAGCCCGATCCGGCCGTGGACACCACGCCGTTCGCGGTGTTCCCGTTCCGCTTCCACGCCGGCGCCGACGACTACCGGCAGACCGCGTGGTATCGCGCGCCCGAGGACATCGACTACGGCTACCTGCACGAGATGGGGCACCAGCTGGGACTCGTCGACGTCTACCAGCTCGACGTGCCCGCCGAAGCGAACGGGGTGTCGCACACCGCGTACACGGCGCCGACGTGCCTGATGAACGCGTGCGCCGACGTGCTGTCGCCGCAGTCGGCGCTGGGCATGTCGCACTGGGCCGCCGTCGCGCACGGCTTCTACGGCCAGTACCTGTACGGCCTGCCGCGCACGATCCGCATGCGCTTCCTCGACTCCGAGGGCAACCCGCTGCCCGGCGCCACGGTGAAGGTGTTCCAGTACGCGGAACGCCCCGGGCTCGGCAAGGTGATCACCGACCAGGTGAAGTTCCAGGGCACGACCGACGCGGAGGGGCATTACGTGCTGCCGAACGTGCCCATCGACACCACGCTCACGCCGCCCGCGCCCACCGGCGACACGCTGCACGCGAACCCGTTCGGCTACGTGGCGGTGGTCGCCACGAATGGCGTGCTGCTGTTCGAGGTGACGAAGGGAGCGCAGCGCGACTACGCGTGGCTCGACATCACCGAGCCGAACGCGGCGTTCTACCAGGGGCAGCGCACGCTCGCGACGTTCGTGCGACGCGTGCAGGTGGGCGGCTGGATGCAGAAGTCGCCGCCCCCCGAGCTGACGGAGGGCAACGCGGCCCACTGGCTCGCGTGGGCCGACGGCGTACCGCCCGCCGGCACCACCGCCACGGACGACGAGGTGCGCCGCGTGTCGGGAACCGCGTCGCTGAAGTTCGTCACCGACGGCGGCTTCGACACGAAGGTGCGCTACCCCGGCGCGTTCCTCGCCGACTGGAACCTGGCCGCGTGCGACTCGCTCGTGGCGTGGGTCCACGCGCAGAACGCGAGCACGTTCCAGGGGCCCAACCCGTGGATGCGACTGGTCGACGCGGGCGGTCACACCGCCGACTACCAGTGGTGCCAGGGCGGCGAGCCACAGGACCTGCTCACCGGCGCGATCGGGCAGTGGGTGCGGCTGGCGGTGCCGCTCGGCGCGGCGCCCGACGTGATGGACGGCTGGCGGCGCACGGACACCGGCGCGGTGGACCTGGCGCACGTGGCGGCGCTCGAGATCCACGCCGACACGTGGGACTACGGGTTCACGCTGTGGCTGGACGGCGTGCGCTTCACACCGGCGGCCGTGACGGGCGCGCCCGCGACGCCCGCGCTGGCGGCGGGCACGCTGCGCTTCGCGAATCCTTACCGGCCCGGAGGCACGATGCGCTTCGGCGCCGGCTCCGGCGGACGCGTGCGGGCCGACCTGTTCGACGCGGGCGGTCGGCGCGTCCGCACGCTGGCGGACCGCGTGGCCGCAGCGGGGGATCTCGTGCTCGCGTGGGACGGGCGCGACGACGCGGGCACGGCGGTGCCGCCGGGCGTGTACTTCGTGCGCGTGACGACGGCGCAGGTGGCCACCCGCGCGAGACTCGTGCTGCTTCGTTGACCGCCGCGGACGTCGGTCGGGCGACGGTCGCGCCGGACCGACGTCCCGCAGGAACGTCCGCTACACCTCGACGGGCTCGCCCGCCCAGCGCGCGGGCACGCGCGTGGCCGCACGCGGCAGCGACGGCGCCAGCACGAGCGCGCACCAGTCGCCGGGGGTGGCCCACACCACGTCGAGCTCGCCGCTGCGCGCGTCGAGCCGCGCGCCGTACACCGGGTGTCCCCAGTGCCCCGACGCCAGCCCCGGCGCGGTGCGCGTGGTGAGGCACGCGGTCCAGCGCCGTGCGCGGTCGCCGAGCGTGGCCGGCGTCTCGCCGTGCTCGAGCGCGAGCACCGTGGCGTGCACGTCGACGAGCGCCCACAGCCGGAGCGTGTCGCCGCCGTACCAGCGCAGCTCGCCTTCGGGCACGCGCCCCGCCACGGTCATGCGCGGCAGCAGCCGGCGGCGCACGTGGTCGTAGAAGCGGCGCGTCCAGCGCACGCTCCACTGGTCGGCGCCGGGCGCCGACTCGTCCACCTGGCTCGGCGCGAGCGACATCCACAGGCGACGGCGCGCCGCCTGGTCCACCAGGAACCTCACCATCGTGTTGCCTCGACGCGTTCCGACGGGCCGCATGTTCGCCTCCTCTCGGGAAGGGTGGTCAGCGGAGGGGATATCGGGGCTGAGGTCGATGCTGCGGTGCGGGAAGCTCAGCGGACTTCGTAGTTCGGCGCTTCCTTCGTGATCTTGACGTCGTGCGGGTGGCTCTCGCGCAGCCCGGCGCCGCTGATGCGGACGAAGCGCGCCTTCGTGCGCAGGTCGTCGATCGTGCGGCAGCCGCAGTACCCCATGCCGGCGCGCAGGCCGCCCACGAGCTGGTACACGGTCGCGGCGAGCGGGCCCTTGTACGGCACGCGGCCCTCGATGCCCTCGGGCACGAGCTTCGACAGCTCGTCGGTGTTCTCCTGGAAGTAGCGCTCGCGACTGCCGCGCGCGGCGGCCATCGCCGACAGCGAGCCCATGCCGCGGTACACCTTGTACTGGCGGCCTTCCAGCAGCACGACTTCGCCGGGACTCTCCTCGGTGCCGGCGAACAGGCCGCCCATCATCACGGTGTGCGCGCCGGCGGCGAGCGCCTTCACCATGTCGCCGCTGTACTTGACACCGCCGTCGCCGATGATCGGCACGTCGGTGCCCTCGAGCGCCTTCGCCGCCTCGAGGATGGCGGTGATCTGCGCCATGCCCGCGCCGGTCACGACGCGCGTGGTGCAGATGGCGCCCGGGCCCATGCCCACCTTCACGGCGTCCGCGCCCGCGTCCACCGCGGCCTTCGCGCCCTCGCCGGTGCCGACGTTGCCCACCACCAGGTCGGCGCTGCCCGCGTGCGTGCGCAGCGCGCGCACCGCGTCGAGCACGCCCCGGGAGTGCGCGTGCGCGCTGTCCACCACGAGCGCGTCGACGCCGGCACGCACCAGCTCCTGCGCACGTTCCACGAAATCGCCGGCGGTGCCGATCGCGGCCGCCGCGCGCAGCCGGCCGAGCGCGTCCTTGCACGCGTGCGGGTGGCGGATGCGCTTCTCGATGTCCTTGACCGTGATCAGGCCCTTCAGCTGCCGGTCGTCGTCCACCACGGGCAGCTTCTCGATGCGGTGCTTCGCGAGGATGTCGCGCGCCTGCTCGAGCGTCGTGCCCACCGGCGCGGTCACGAGGTTCTCGCGCGTCATCACCTCCGACACGCGGCGGCGGTCGTCGGTCTCGAAGCGCAGGTCGCGGTTCGTGAGGATGCCCACGAGCCGGCCGCCCTCCGTGATCGGCACGCCCGAGATGTGGAAGCGCGCCATGATCGCGTGCGCCTCGCCGAGCGTGGCGTCGGGGCGCAGCGTCACCGGGTCCACGATCATGCCGCTCTCGGAGCGCTTCACGCGGTCCACCTGCGCGGCCTGCTCCTCGATCGAGAGGTTCTTGTGGATCACGCCGAGACCGCCCTCGCGGGCGATCGCGATGGCCAGCGCGGACTCGGTGACCGTGTCCATGGCGGCGCTCACGATGGGCACGTGCAGCGCGATGTTCCGCGAGAAGCGCGTGCGCGTGTCGACCTCGCGCGGATGCATCTCGGCGAAGCGTGGCACCAGCAGGACGTCGTCGAACGTGAGCGCTTCGGGGCCCACCTTGTCCGTCCAGGCGACTCGTTCCGTCACGGCGGAGAATCCTCCCGAAAGACCGAAGCCGCAGCGGGTCCCGCTGCGGCTTCGTGGCTCACTTCTTCGGCGTCGCCGAAGGCTTGTCCGGCTTGCCTCGCTTGAAATCGTAGTAGTAGTGCGCGCCGATCCGCGCATCGACCAGCAGCGGCGAGTCGCTGTAACCCCGCGGGAACTGGTCGTCCCGCTTCGCGAACGCCATGTGGCTGCCGAGCGTGAACTCCACCGAGGTGTTCGGCAGCGCCTTCAGGAAGCGCTCGACGCCGACCTCGGCCGAAGCCCCGAGGTACAGCCCGCGGTGCAGGCGGAACGTCTCGGGGTCCTTGAGCACCTTGCGACGGTTCTCCACCCACACGCGGTACACCGAGGGACCCGCGCCGACGTGCCAGCGCCACGGATCGGAGCCGCGCACCAGCTGCAGCTGCGTGGCCGCGCCCGCGATGATCGTGAGGTGCTTGTCCTTGGTGGCGTCGCCCGGGTAGTTCGGGTCGGGGAACGGCACGGGTTCGTCGTTCTTGTAGGCGGCCCAGGCCATGTACGGCGAGATCTGCCAGCGCAGGGCGTTGTTGACGACGTATCGGAAGTGGCCGGCGAACACGAGGCGCGGCTGCGCGCCCTTCTGGTAGTCGCCTCCGGCGATGATGGCGTTGCCGCCGATCTGAGCGCCGACGGAGCCGCGGCCCGGGAGGTGGCCGGAGTGAGGCCGGGCGGCGGAGGAATCGGCGTCGGCGGCCCAGCACGCCGGGGCGGCCATCAGCATCGCCACGAGGGCGGCGCCGACCCAGCGAACGCGAGAGATCATGAGAAGAGGACTCCTCATTCCGTGCGGTGGGAATGCAGGGGTGGGCCCGGTGCAATGAGCGCCGCACTATAGGAATGGCCCCGGGGAGTGTCAATCGCCGCAGGCGCTTGGCGCGCCGGCGCCGCGCCCGCCTCGTCGGCCGTCGCGGCGGCCCGACGGCCTGCGACCCGTTCGAGCCCCGGTCCGCCCGCCCGCGCGACCTCGCGCGGACCACCGCGCGTCGGCGTCGGCCGTCGCTCGGCGCGCGACGCGCGCGCGACGGGACCCGCGCGCCGAGCCCTCACACCGTGGCCGGTTCGGCGCCGGAACGGATGTTGCCCTTCGGCCACGGAGCGCGGGGCCTTCGGCCGGGAACCCACCCCATCCTCCGCATCACCCCTCCCACACCCCGACCTCCCTTTCCGGTATCCGATTTCCGGGACCGGCCGCCAACCGGTCCCCGTCCCGGCCGCATTCCCCGCGCCACGGTCTTTCGGGATGCCGCCACCCCGCGCCATTCCCGGCCGGGAGCTTCGCCCGTTCGGCGTCGGGAGAAGGCGACCTGCGGGTTCGTTGACAGTCCCCGGAAGTGGCCCCTAGACTCCCGCCCTCTTTGGAGTTGCGCACGCCGGGACTGCTTCGAGCCGTCCCGGCGGTTGATCGTATGGGGGAACGCATGACCCGGTCGGACCAGTGGAAACTGCTGGGAGTGGTGCTGGTCACCATTGCAGCCCTGTGGCTGCTTTACCCGTCGTATCGCTACTACACGATGACGCCGGCCCAGCGGAATGCGCTGGCCCCTGCGGAGCTGGCCAAACTCCGCACGGACGCCATCCACCTCGGCCTCGACCTCCAGGGCGGCTTGCAGCTGCTGCTGGAAGTCGATCGCTCCCGACTGAATGCGGCGGAAGCCAAGGACGCCCCGGAGCGCGCGATGGAGATCATCCGTAATCGCGTGGACCAGTTCGGCGTCGCGGAGCCGCTCATCCAGAAGGAAGGCGAGGATCGCATCGCGGTCCAGCTGCCGGGCCTGACCGACCGCGCGCGCGCGATCGACCTGATCGGCAAGACGGCCCTGCTCGAGTTCAAGCTGGTCCGCACGAACGAGGAGGCCCGGGCGCTGTACGACCGCCTGGACGCCTACCTCGCGGCCCGCGGCGCCGCGGCCGGCGACAGCCTGGAGCGCTCGAAGCCGCTGACTTCGCGCTTCTTCGACGCCGGCGGCTTCGTCCGCAAGGACGACCTCGGCTCCGTCGAGAAGCTGCTCGCGACCCCCGGCCTCGACTCCATCATCCCGATGGACACGGAACTGCGCTGGAGCAATCCCGACCAGGCCAGCCAGGGCGTGACGGGCCGCATGCTGTACGTGCTCAAGCACGAGCCCGAGATGACGGGCGGCTCGATCGCCAGCGCCGAGGCGCAGGTCGGCCTCGACCAGACGAACCCGGGCGCGTGGGGCGTGAGCATGAAGATGACGCCGCGCGGCCGCGCCGAGTTCACGCGCGTGACCGGCGACAACGTCCAGCGCCAGCTCGCCATCGTGCTGGACGGCGTCGTCGCCTCCGCGCCGGTGATCCGCGACCGCATCCCCACCGGCGACGCGTCGATCACGGGCGGCAACTTCGACATCAGCACGGCCAAGGACCTCGCGATCGTGCTGCGCGCCGGCTCGCTGCCGGCGCCGGTGAAGATCCTCGAGGAGCGCACCGTCGGGCCGTCGCTCGGCGCCGACTCGATCCAGGAAGGCGTCATGGCCGGCCTGATCGGCACGGCGCTCGTCGTGGCGTTCATGGTCGTGTACTACAGCCTGTCGGGCGTGATCGCGGTCGCCGCGATGATCCTGAACACGCTGTACGTGATCGCGGCGCTCGCCTACTTCAAGGCCACGCTCACGCTGCCGGGCCTCGCCGGCCTCGCCCTCACCGTGGGCATGGCCGTGGACACCAACGTGCTGATCTTCGAGCGCATCCGCGAGGAACTCCGCGGCGGCAAGGGCGTGCGCGATGCCGTGCGGCTGGGGTACGACCGCGCCTTCCGCACCATCTTCGATGCGCACTCGACCACGATCATCAGCTCGATCTTCCTGTTCCAGTTCGGCACGGGTCCGATCCGCGGGTTCGCGGTGACGCTGATCATCGGTCTGCTCGCGAACCTGTTCACGGCGGTGGTGTTCACCCGCATGATCTACGACTTCTGGCTGAGCCGCGGACGCGTCGAGCGGCTGAGCATCTGACGCGCACGAAAGGCCTCGCTCATGTTTCAGCTTCTGATCGGAACGAAAATCCCGTTCATGCGCTACCGGCGCATGGCGTACATGTTCTCCGGCATCCTCGTGCTGGCGACGCTGGGCTGGTTCTTCACGAAGGGCCCCAAGTACAGCGTCGACTTCACGGGCGGCACGCTGCTGCAGATCCGCACGGTGCCCGCGCTCCACAGTGACCAGGTGCGCAGCGCACTGAGCCGCGGCGGGCTGGGGGACGTCGAACTGCAGGCCATCTCCGGCGACACGCCGGGCGAGTTCCTGCTCCGCATGCCGGAGCAGGGCAAGGACTCGTTCGAGCGCGTCCAGGGGATGATCCAGTCCTCGAACTCGGGCACGCAGGTCGAACTGCGGCGCATCGAGACGGTGGGCCCCAAGGTGGGCAGCGACCTTCGCAAGAAGGCCATGCTCGCGGTGCTCACGAGCCTCGGCGTGATCCTGATCTACGTGGGCTTCCGCTACGAGTTCAAGTTCGCGCTCGGCGGCGTCGTGGCGCTGCTGCACGACGTGCTGGTGACGCTCGGCGCCCTGATGTTCACGGGGCGCGAGATTTCGCTCACGGTGATCGCGGCACTGCTGACGATCGCCGGTTACTCGATCAACGACACGATCGTGGTCTTCGACCGAATCCGGGAACGGGCGAAGGCGCTCCGCAAGGAACCCCACGATCGGGTCATGGACATCGCCGTCAACGAGACGCTCTCGCGTACGGTCATCACCGCGTTCACGGTGTTCCTCACCGCGCTGGCCCTGTTCATCTGGGGCGGACAGGTGCTGAGGGACTTCTCGTTCGCGATGCTGGTCGGCGTGGTGTTCGGCACGTACTCGTCGGTGTTCGTCGCGGGAGCTCTCGCGCTGGACATCTGGCTCGCCGTGGACCGTCGCAAGGGCGTGAAGACCAACGGAAAGTGAGGCGGATGATGCGCACCCTCCCGGTCGCCCGCGCGTTGGCGCTGCTCGCCCTCGTGGCGGCAGTCGCGTCGGGTTGTGCCAAGAAGGTCACCAGTGTCGACTCGGCCTACACCCAGGTCGAGGGCAAGACGGATCCCCAGGTGCGGCTCGTGTCGTGGCCGGACCTGCCGAACTCGACGCTCGACTACGCGCGTGAAGAGATCCCGGGGTCGAGCCCGGTGGAGTTCCGCGACGTCACCATCGCGACGACGGCGATCTACAACGTCGGTCCGGGCGCCCAGCGCATCGCGATCTTCGACGGCTCGATCAGCTCCGCGTTCCAGATCTTCCGGCGCGAGCGCAGCGGCGGATTCCGGCAGTTCCAGACGTATCCGCTGCAGCCGAGCCGCCGCTGGATCGACACGCAGTACGAGTACTACGGCACCACGGACGGCTCCGCGTCGGGCTTCACGCCGGCGACCTACGTGGCGCGCGGGCTCGTCGAGGGCCTCGCCACGCCGCAGTCGCCGCTCTCGAACGTGGCGGTGGCCACGGCGACCCCGTCGCCGACCCTCGTCTATCGCGGTTCGACGTCGCCGACCGACTCGCTGTTCCGGATGACCTGGAACCCGGTGAGCGGCGCCGCGGGCTACTGGCTGCACGTCTACCAGTTCCGCGCGAACGCCTCGGTGCTCGAGCGGCAGAAGAGCGGCGCCCCCGCCCCGATCCTGGACGGCAACGTGCAGGATTTCTTCGTGGGCTACGTGGCCGCGCCCGAGACGACGTTCAAGCTGCCGTCCGACACCACCCGCATCCAGCCGGGCCAGATCTGGCTCGCGCGGCGCGGCATGCTGAACGGCCAGGTGTACCTGGCGCGCGTGACGGCCGTGGACGCCTCCGGGCAGGTGATCGCGTGGATGAAGGGTGACCGCGACAGCATCCGCATCCAGGATCCGAACGTGTACCGCCGCTGGACGCTCGGCGCCGTGCACGTGAATCCGCGGCGGCCGACGCCCTGATCGCGGCCCCGACAGCGAGACCATCCCGAAGGGCGGCGCACTCGCGCCGCCCTTCGGCGTTCCGGGGCACCGGCCCCACGGACGCGCCGGGCAGGACTGACGTTTCCCGGACACGATCTCCGGCCAGCGGACACCTATACTCCCCCGCATGACTCGCCGGCTCCTCGCCGCCCTGCTCGGGCTCGTCCTCGTCGCATCCAGCGCCCGCGCGCAGGCGCCGCGCCCGGGCACGCACCAGTTCGGCATCGCGCGGCTCAAGTACGGCGGCGGCGGCGACTGGTACGGCAACCAGACCTCGCTCCGGAACCTGCTCGCCGCGCTCCGGCAGCGCACGAGCATCCCCGTGGGCGGCGCCGAGGAAGCCGTCGTCGAACCCGGGTCGGCGGCGCTGTTCCAGTACGCGTTCGCGTTCGCCTCCGGCCACGGCAACATCAAGTTCACCGACGCCGAGGCCACGAACCTGCGCCGGTGGCTCGATGCCGGCGGCTTCCTGTGGGTGGACGACGACTTCGGCATCTCGCCGTCGTTCCGCCGCGAGGCGAAGAAGCTCTTTCCCGACGACGAGCTGGTGGAACTGCCGTTCTCGCACCCGGTCTTCCACCAGCTCCACGACTTCCCCGCCGGCCTGCCGAAGATCCACGAGCACGACGGCGGGCCGGCGCGCGCGTTCGGCGTTGTTCGCGGCGGAAGGCTGCTCGTATTGTTCACGTTCGACTGCGACCTGGGCGACGGCCTCGAGGACGAGTCGATCCACCAGGACCCACCCGAAAGGCGCGAGGCCGCGTTGCGGATGGCGTTGAACATCGTCCACTACGCGCTCTCGAACTGACTCGGCCGAGACCCGGACGGACACCACCATGCCCCAGCACCCGAGCGTTCCCGCCCTGGGCCGCCTGCTCGCCGGCGCGCACGCGCGCCTGCGCCGCACCCGCGTGCTGCGCGAGGCGCTGCAGGCCGCGTCGCGATTCACCCTGGCACTGACCGCGGTCGTCGCGCTGGGCGTGGTGCTCCCGCTCTCGCCGGCCACCGCGACCGCGCGTCTCGCGCTGCTGGCGGCCGGCGCCACCGTGCTCGCGGCGCTCGCGGTGCGCGAGGTGTGGCGTCACACGCCGCGGCTGGACGGCTGGCTCGAACAGGTGGAGACGCGCTTTCCGGAAGTGCGCTCGTGGCTGCGCAACGCGCTCGACCTGGAGCGCCGCCCGCCGGCGCACGGCTCGACGGAACTGGCCGACGCGGTGCGTCACGAGGCGGCGAAGCGCCTGACCGGCGTGCCGCTGCGCACGCTCGAACCGTCGCTCGGCCTGCGCGGCGTGCTCGCGCGTACGGCCGGCGCGGCCGCGACGCTGCTGCTGCTCGCGGGTTTCGCTCCGCAGCGCACGATGCTCGCGTGGCGCACGCTCGCCGACCCGGCGATCGCGGCGCCGCCCCTGGCGCTGCGCGTGGAGCCCCGGGACGTCACCGTGTGGCCCCGCGCCCCGCGCCCCGGGCGCGCGCGGGTCACCGGCACCACGGCCGCGCCGCGACTGCTGGGCCCGGGCGCCTCGCCCGCGCCGGTGCTCGAGGCCGAGGACGGCGGCGCGCGGCGCTGGCGCTTCGACCTGCCGCCCGTGACGGGCGCGCGCGAGTACGCGGTGCGCGTGCAGCGCACGCAGAGCCCGCGCTATCACATCACGCTCGCCGGCGAGCCGCACCCGGTCAGCTTCGGCACCGTGGTCACGGCCCCCGCGTACGCGCGCCTGCCCGAACAGGCCGGCAGCAGCACGAGCGGCGACGTGTCCGCGCTGCGCGGCTCGCGCGTGCGCGTGGAAGTGACGTACGACCGCGACCTCGAACAGCTCGCCTCCTCGGGCGCCGGCGGCGACCAGCGCTGGCAGCAGATCACTCCGCGCCGCTGGCGCGGCTCGCTGCCGGTGATGGCCGACGGCGAGTACACGCTGGAGGCGGTCGCCGCGAGCGGCCGGGCGCGCACGCGTTACACGCTGCACGCGCTGGACGACGCGCCGCCCATGATCTCGGTGGCCGAACCGATGGGCGACCTCGACCTGCCGGCCGGGCAGCGCGTGCCGTTCGACGTGCAGGTGCAGGACGACCTCGGCCTGGCGCAGCTGCGGCTGCAGTGGCGCAAGGACGCCGGGTCGCCGTGGGCGAACGTGCCCGTGGCGGCGTTCCGGGGCGACCGGGAGGCGCGCGTCACGTCGGCCTGGGACGCCTCGGTGCTCGCGCTGCTGCCCGGCGAGAGCGGCGCGTTCCGCTTCGAGGTCACCGACGGCAACACCGTGAGCGGCCCCGGGCGCGCGGTCAGCCCCGAGTTCCGCCTGCGGTTCCCTTCGCTCGCCGATCTCTACCGCAGCGTGGACGACGAGCAGTCGCGCGCGCAGCAGTCGCTGGAGCGCGTGGCGGACCAGTCGCGCGAGCTGCAGAAGCGCCTCGAGCAGCTGCAGCGCACCGCGCCGCGCGGGCAGCAGAGCGACACGCCGCGCTTCGAACGCAGCGAGGAGATGCGCAAGACGCTCGAGCGCCAGCAGGAGATCACGCGCCAGATCGAGCAGGCCGCGCAGCAGGTGCAGCGCTCGCTCGACAACGCCGAGGAGCGGCAGGCGTTCCGCGAGGAGCTGCAGAACAAGCTCCGCGAGATGTCCGAGCTCATGAAGCAGATCCAGTCGCAGGAGCTCAAGGACGCGGTGCGGCGCATGCAGCAGGCGCTCGAGAAGATGGACCCGCGTCAGCAGGAGATGTCGCTGGAGCAGATGAAGCAGCAGAACAAGGAGATGATGCAGAACCTGCAGCGCTCGATCGAGCTGCTGAAGCAGCTGCGCGACGAGGAACGCATGGAGGCGCTGGCGCACCGCGCCGAGGAGCTGAAGGCGCGGCAGGATCAGCTGAACCGCGAACACGGCGAACGTGCGCAGGATCGCGCGCCGGCGACCCGGCAGGAGCAGGGCAACGCGCCGCAGCCGCTGGCCCAGCGCCAGCGCGAAGCCGCCGAGCAGTCGAAGCAGCTCGCCGAGGACGCCCAGAAGGCGGCCGAGGAGGCCAGCCACCCCGACGCGAAGGAAGGCCTTCAGCAGGCGGCCGAGGAGCTGTCGGAGAACGCGGCGCAGCAGCAGCAGGAGGCCGCCGAGGAGAGCGAGCGGCAGCAGGACATGCGCGCCTCGAAGAGCGGGCAGCAGGCGAGCCAGAGCCTCGACCGCGCGGCGCAGAAGATGGACCAGGCGGTGCGCTCGCAGTCGGGAGCGGACGCGGCGCGCGACCTGGGTGCGATGCGCAGCGCCGCCCGCGACCTGCTGGCGCTGCAGCAGTCGGCGCAGGAGAACCTGTCGTCCAACGCCAGCCCTTCCGACCAGTCGAACCGCCAGACCGACCTGTCCGAGGGCGTCGCGCGCGTGGCCGATTCGCTGTCGGCGCTCAGCAAGCGCACGCCGTTCCTCTCGCCCGAAGCGCAGCGTTCGCTGGGGCAGGCGATGCGCGGTCTGCAGCAGTCGGGGCGCGAGCTGTCGCAGGGCAACCGCGCGCGCGCCGAGCAGGAAGGCCAGGGCGCGCAGGCGGCGTTGAACGCCGCCGTGCTGTCGCTGCGCGAGGGCGAGTCGAACATGTGCCAGAACCCCGGGCAGGGCAAGCCGAAGCCGGGCGCCAAGCCGAACCCCGGCGGCCAGCCGATGCCGGGCGGCAAGAAGCCCGGGCAGAAGCCGGGCGAGCAGTCCGCGCGCGACCAGATGGGCCAGATGGGCCGCGACCAGGGCATGCTGAACCAGCGTTCGCGCGACCTGGCCCGCCGCCTGAGCGAGCAGACGCAGATGAGCGCCGGCGACCAGGCGGAGATGCGCCGTCTCGCCGACGAGCAGGCGCGCATCCGCGAACAGCTCGAGGGCGTGCAGCGCTCCGAGGAGGAGCGCAAGACCCTGCTCGGACAGCTCGACCAGACGCACCGCGACATGCAGCAGGTGGAGGAAGCGTTGCGCTCCGGCCAGGTGGGCGACCAGCTCGAGGACCAGCAGATCCGGATCCTGTCGCGGCTGCTCGACGCGCAGCGTTCGCTGAACCGGCGCGACTTCGACCCCGAGCGCGAAGCGCGCCACGCCACGGACGTGACGCACGGTTCCGCGCCCGAGTTGCCGGGATCGCTGCTGCAGTCGGCGGACCGCCTGCGCCAGGGCCTGCTCAAGGCCGGCGCCGACCGCTACCCGGCGCAGTACCGCCCGTTCGTCGAGGCGTACCTGCGCGCGCTGAACGGGAGCCCTCGGTGAGTCGACGGCTGCTCGCGCTGGTGTGCGTGCTGGGGCTGGTCGCGGGCGTGGCGCACGCGCAGCGCGCGGCGGATCCCCGCATGCGCCTGCCCATGCCGGCCGACCTCGCACCGCCGCGGCCCGGCCCGGACAGCCGCCTGATCGACCTGCTGCCGCTGGAAGGCGCGGCGCGCACGCAGACCCCCGTTCCGGCGCTGCCCCCGGCCGCGATGCAGCGCCTGCAGTCGGCCACCGGGCTGCGCCAGCTCGGGCTCGGGGATCGCGCGCGCGACTCGCTGGCCGTGCTCGACCGCGCGTGGCCGCACCACCCGACCATCGTCACCGAGCGCGTGCGCGCCGAGCTCCAGCGCCGCGACTTCGCCTCCGCCGAGAAGCTGGCGCGCGCCGAGCGTGGGCGCGACTCGCTGCTCGTGGCGCGCGAACTGGCGGTGGCGCTCGACGGTCTCGGGCGTTCGCGCGAGGCGCTGGAGGTGGCGATGACGGCGCTCGCCGCTTCGCCCGCGGAAGCCGACTGGGCCTCGCTCGTGCTGATGGTGGCGGGCGCGCGCGACTGGCGCGTGGCGCGCGACGTGCTCAAGCCGATCTTCGACAAGCGCCCGCGCAGCGTGCAGGTGGCGTATGCCTACTCGATCCCGCTCATCAAGCTCGGCCAGTCCGCCGAGGCGATGCGCGTGATCACGCCGCTCGACCGGCCCGTGCGCCAGTCGCCCCGCCGGCTGCGCCTGAGCGACGAACTGCTGCAGATGGCCACCGCGGCCGACACGGCCGCCGCGTTCGAGGCGCTGTGGAGCGTGTCGGGCGATCGCGCGCTCGACGAGAGCTACCGGCGCTACGGCGCGCGACGCGCGTGGGAACTGTCGGTGGCGCGCGGCGCCGCGGGCACGGCCGCGCCGCGTTTCGTGCGCGAGATGTCCGACGTGCCCGCTTCGCGCTGGGGTGCCGATCTCGCCGTGGGCGTGGCGCGCGCGCTGCGCGAGGCCGGCCACGCCGCCGAAGCGCGAGCCCTGCTCGCGGGGCTCGGCGACGGCGGCACGCCGGAGAGCCGGCTCGAACGCGCCTACGCCGACCTCCGCGACGGCCTCTCGAGCGCGGCCATCGCCCGGCTCGACACGCTGGCGCAGACCTGGCCCGAAGCGCGCTTCGCGCTCGCCGAGGCGCAGTTCTGGGCGGGCGACATGGACTCCGCGCTCGCGAACTACGCCCGCGCCTCCGAGAACCCGCAGAGCGACCACGCGGGTGTCGCGCTGGACCGCACGTACCTGCTCGAGGACTTCGGCCACCAGCCGGCGTTGCGGGTGCTCGGCCGCATCGAGTACGAGGGCTGGCGGGGCGACGCCGCGAAGGCGCGCGCCATGAACGACTCGCTGTACGCGTCGATGAAGCCGTCGGACCCGTTGTGGGACGAGGTCGCGATGCGCGCCGGCGAACAGCGCCTGGCCGCGAACGACGCCCGCGGCGCGCTGGTGCCGCTGATGGCGCTGGCCGAGACGCACCCGGCCGAGCGGCTCGCGCCACGCGCCCGGCAGCGGGCGGGCGACGCGTGGCTCGCGCTCGGCGACCCGGCGCGCGCTCTGGAGCAGTACGAGGAGTGCCTCGCGCGCTACCCGCGCGCCTGGAACGCGGCCGAGGTGCGGCGCCGCGTGGAAGCGCTGCGCAAGGAACGGAGACCGTGATGCGCACGTTGCGTGGAGGATCCGGCGGGCTCTCGTCCGGCGGGCGCCCGGTGCTGCGACCGCTGGGGCCGCTGGGCGGCGTGCTCGCCGTGGCCGGCATCGCGGTGGCCGCGGTGGTGGCGCTGCTCGGGCTGGGCCTCGCGCTGCTGATGCTGCCGTTCGCGCGCAAGCACGTGCGCGTGTTCCGCATGGGCGTGCCGCACCCGGGGCCGGGCGGTCACGCGCGCGACGACGCGCGCCGCGTGGACGCCACCGAGCCGTCCGTGGAGCCCGAGTCGAAGTCCGGCGCGCCGCCGCGGCCCGGGGGCGGCGCGAAGCCCGACCGCTCGTACGCCGAGGTGGTGGAGGCGCTGCCGCTGGCGTTCCTGCTGGGCGCGCTGCTGCTGCTGGGCTCGGTCGCGCCGTCGTACGCGAAGCTGCTCGTGCCCATGGACGACGCGCAGACCGATCACCTGAAGGCCTACGGGCTCACGTTCTGGGTGCTGGAGCAGGGCGAGACCTGCGAGTGGCTGCTGAACTACCGCGGCGGCTCGTTCCTGCTGCCCGAATCGCCCGCCGTGCAGCGCGAGGCGAACATCCGCGGCGTGACGCTGGAGCCGTGCCCCGGCTCCACCGAGGCGCAGATCCGCGCCTCGCTCGCCGACGAGAACATGGAGTCGGTCAAGCTGGAGAAGGCGCCGAAGGTGGCCGTGTACATCCCGCCGAACGCGCCGCCGTGGGACGACGCGGTGACGCTGGCCATGGACTACGCGCAGATCCCGTACGAGCGCGTGTGGGACGAGGAGGTGCTGCGCGGCGACCTGTCGAAGGTCGACTGGCTGCACCTGCACCACGAGGACTTCACGGGCCAGCACGGCAAGTTCTGGGCGGCCTACCACACGTTCCCGTGGTACCAGGAAGAGGAGCAGGTGCAGAAGTCGATGGCCGCCAAGCTCGGCTTCGCCAAGGTCACGCAGCTCAAGGCGGCCGTGGCCGTGACGATCAAGGACTGGGTCGGCAAGGGCGGGTTCCTGTTCGCGATGTGCTCGGCCACGGACACGTACGACATCGCGCTGGCCGCGCAGGGCGTGGACATCGCCGACGTCGTGTACGACGGCGACCCGCAGGATCCGGCCGCGCAGCAGAAGCTCGACTTCTCGCGCACGCTCGCGTTCCAGGACTTCCGGCTCGAGCCCGACCCGATCGCGTACCGGTTCAGCGACATCGACGTGACGCAGGAGGCGAACCAGCGCGGGCCGAACACGCTGTTCACGCTGTTCGAGTTCAGCGCGAAGCAGGACCCGGTGCCGACGATGCTCGTGCAGGACCACGTGAACGCGGTGCCCGAGTTCCTGGGCCAGAGCACCGGCTTCCGGCGCAGCAAGCTCAAGCCCGGCGTGCTCGTGCTGGGCGAAGTCGAGGGCACCGACGAGGTGAAGTACGTGCACGGCCAGTTCGGCCGCGGCACGTTCACGTTCCTCGGCGGGCACGATCCCGAGGACTACCAGCACATGGTGGGCGACCCCGAGACGAAGCTGGACCAGTTCCCGCACTCGCCCGGCTACCGGCTGATCCTGAACAACGTGCTGTTCCCCGCCGCGGAGAAGAAGAAGCAGCGCACGTAACCGGGAGCCGCGCCGATGGCCCGATCCGACGACCTGCACGCCCTGCCGCCGGACGTGCCGGTGCCCGTGAACGACGGCGCGTGCGATCACCTGCCGGGCACGCGGCTGCCGGCGATCGCGCTGCCCGCCACGCGCGGCGACCGCGTGGACTTCTCCACGCTCGGCGGCCGCACGGTCGTCTACGCCTACCCGCGCACGGGGCTGCCCACCGAGGACCCGCCCGCGGGCTGGGACCTCGTTCCGGGAGCGCGCGGGTGCACGCCGCAGTCGTGCGCGTTCCGCGACCACCACGCCGAACTCCGCGCCCTCGGCGCCGGGGTGTTCGGGCTCAGCACGAATCCCCCCGCGCACCAGCGCGAGGCGGCCGAGCGCCTGCACCTGCCGTTTGCGCTCGCGAGCGACGAGGGCCTGGCGCTCACGCGCGCGCTGCGCCTGCCGACGTTCGAGGTGGCGGGCATGACGCTGCTGCGGCGCTTCACGCTGATCGTGCGCGACGGCGTGATCGAGCACGTGCGCTACCCGGTGTTCCCGCCGGACGCCGATGCGGCCGCCGTCGTCGCCTGGCTGCGGGAGCGCCGGGGATGAACGCACGACGCCCCGGGGGATCGCTCCCCCGGGGCGTCGGGACGTCTCGTGCGGCTACTTCGCCTGCGTGCTGTCCGTGGGCGCCGTGGTGCCGTCCTTCATGAGCATCTTGCGCTTCTCGCGCTCCACCTTGAGCGCGTCCAGGTTCAGCACCTTGAACTCGACGCGACGGTTCTTCGCCTTGCCCACCACCGTGGCGTTGCTCGCCACCGGGCGCGCCTGGCCGTAGCCCTTCGCGGTGAACCGCGCCGGGTCGAGGCTCGGGAACTTGGTGGTCAGGTACGTGAGCACCGACTTCGCGCGGTTCTCGGACAGCAGCTGGTTGCTGGCCGGCTTGCCGACGTTGTCCGTGTGCCCGCCGACCTCGATCTTGAGCGTGGGGTACATCGTGAGCAGCGTCCCCACCTCGTCGAGGATCGTGTAGCTCTCCGGCAGGATGTCCCACTTCGCGGTCTCGAAGTTCACGTCCTGCAGCCGGATCACGCCCTGCTCGATCAGCTCGGTCTCGCGCTCGGTGACGATGATCGGGCAGCCCTTCTCGTCCACGCGCGCGCCCTTCGGCGTGTCCGCGCACTGGTCGAGGCCGTCCGGCACGCCGTCGCCGTCGCTGTCGATCGGGCAGCCCTTGTCGTCCACCTTCGCGCCCTTCGGCGTGTTGGCGCACTGGTCGAGGCCGTCGAACACGCCGTCGCCGTCGCTGTCGCTCGGGCAGCCCTTCGCGTCCACGGTCGCGCCCTTCGGCGTGTCGGGGCAGGTGTCGATGCCGTCGCACACGCCGTCGCCGTCGGCGTCGGTGGGGCAGCCGTCACGGTCGACCTTGCAGCCCTTCGTCGTGTTCTCGCACTTGTCGAGACCGGTCCACACGCCGTCGCCGTCGGGATCGCTCGGGCAGCCCTTCGCGTCCACCCTGGCGCCGAACGGCGTGTTCGGGCACTGGTCGACGCCGTCGCGCACGCCGTCGCGGTCGGCGTCCTTCACCTTGCCGCCGAACGCGTACTGCAGCCCGGCCGTGGCCGCGATGTGGTTGCTGAACTCGGGCCGGTCGCCCTCGCGGAACAGGATGTCGCGCACCTGCAGCCGCAGGTACGTGCGCTGGTTGCCGAGCAGGCTGCACAGCAGGCCCATGCCGATGCTGGGCGAGCCGCGCTTCACCTCGGCCTCGACGTCGCCGACCGTGCGCCCGAAGCCCATGCCCGTGAGCAGGTACGGCACCGCGGGACCCGACGGGTCGCGCAGCGTCCAGCGCAGGTCGGCGCCGGCCCACGAGAACGTGTGGTCCGGCTCTCCGGCCGGAATCTCGCGGGTGGTCATCGACGGCAACCAGGCCGCCTCGAGCGTCAGCGCCGGCGTCCAGCGCCAGCCGAGCGTCCCGACGTACACCGGGGCGTCCTTGACGTGATCCCGCGCGTCGAAGTTGAGGATGCCGCCGCCGACCGACGCTTCGATCGGCCGCCCACCGATCTGGGCCATGGCCGGCACGGCCACCGCGACCACCAGCAGGGCGGAACAGAGCGAACGCTTCCACCAGGACATGCGGCAAGAACCTCCTGTACCCGGTACCGTCGTGAGGAAAGAGGGGCGCGAGAGGCCGCGAGAGCGGCCCGAGGCGGCCCGAAAGGGGTGGTTTGGCCGGTGAGTGGTAGCATGCACCCCCGGCCCGGTCAACGCCGTGAACCCTTGCGGGAGTGTGCGTTCTCCGGGTCGCGTACGACCGTGCCGACGCCCCGCGACGCCCGTTCCCGGGCGCTCGCCCGGGCCCGAAGGACCCTCCGGAGGAATCGATGACTTCCGAGCAGCGTCGTGCCCTGATCGACCGCTACCGCGCCGGTTACGCCGAGGTCACCTCCGCGCTGGACGGTTTCCCGAAGGACCAGCTGAACGCGCACCCGATCGCCGGCAAGTGGAGCGCCGCCGAGATCCTGCACCACCTGGCCGACAGCGAGATGAACAGCGCGATCCGGCTGCGCAAGCTCCTCGCGGAGAAGCACCCGGTCCTGCAGGGCTACGACCAGGACCAGTGGGCGCGCGTGCTGCGCTACGGCGAACGCCCCGTCGAGCCGTCGCTGATGGCGTTCCGGGCGGCGCGCGAGACGACGGCGCAGCTGCTGGACGCCATGACGGAGTCCGAGTGGCACCACCTGGGCTGGCATTCGGAGGCCGGCTCGTACCACGCCGAGCGGTGGCTCGAGATCTACGCCGAGCACGCGCACGGCCACGCCGACCAGATCCGCCGCCTGCGCCAGGCGCTCGCGCGATGATCTGGCGCTGCCGGGACCGCGAGTTCGACCTGCACGACCGCACGCTCGTGATGGGCATCGTCAACGTGACGCCGGACTCGTTCTCGGATGGCGGGCGCTACTTCGAGCCCGCCGCGGCGATCGAGCGCTGCCGCGCGCTGCTGGCCGAAGGCGCCGACGTGCTCGACCTGGGCGCCGAGAGCACGCGGCCCGGTTCGCAGCCGGTGCCGCCGGCCGAACAGATCCGCCGGCTGGCTCCGGTGCTCGACGCGCTCGCGGGTTCGGACGCCGTGCTGTCGGTGGACACGCAGAGCGCCGAGGTGGCCGCCGACGCGCTGCAGCGCGGCGCGCACGTGGTCAACGACATCAGCGCGCTCGCCGACCCGCACATGGCGGCGGTCGTGGCGGCCGCCGGCGCCGGGCTCGTGCTGATGCACATGCGCGGAACGCCCGCGACCATGCAGGACGATCCGCGCTACGACGACGTGGTGCGCGAGGTGGGCCAGTACCTGCGGCAGCGCCGTCACGTGGCGGTGAACGCCGGCGTCGCCGACGACTGCGTGGCGCTGGACCCGGGCATCGGCTTCGGCAAGGCCGCCGAGCACAGCCTGAAGCTGCTGGCCGCCACGCGGACGCTGGCCTCGCTGGGCCGCCCCCTGCTGGTGGGCGCCTCGCGCAAGAGCTTCCTCGCCCGCATCACGGGCGACGACGCGCCCGCCGAGCGCGTGGCCGCGAGCCTCGCGGCCGCCGCGATCGCGGCGTACGAGGGCGCGCGCATCCTGCGCGTGCACGACGTGGCCGCCACGGTGCGCGTGGCCCGCGTGGCCGACGCGCTGCGGCCCGCACAGCGCTGACGTCGCCCCGCTCGCGCCCCGCGCCGGGGTCCCCGCGGTCGCGCGAGGCCGGCGACGGCCGCGCGCACGCGAAACGCGCACTCGGCCGTCGCCGGATGCGCGCGGCATTTGCTACTCTCGCCTCGTCATGACTCCCGTCCACTCCATCTGGCTCCTCGACGTGCTCGACATCCTGCTCGTCGCGGCGCTCTTCTACCGCCTGCTCACGCTGGTGCGGGGCACGCGCTCGGCGCAGATGGTGGTGGGACTGCTCGTGGTGCTGGTGGTCGGGCTGATCGCACGCTACTTCGACCTGCTCGCCGTGCGCTGGCTGTTCGACACGATGAAGGTGGTCTGGCCCGTCGTGTTCGTGATCCTGTTCCAGCCCGAGTTGCGACACGCGCTCGCGCAGCTGGGGCGCACGCGCTACTTCCGGTCGTTCCTGCGCGGCGAGAACTACGGCGTGCTGGGCGAGGTCGTGCGCGCGGTCGAGAACCTGGGCCAGCGCCGCCACGGCGCGCTGATCGTGATGGAGCGAAACGTCGGCCTGCGCAACTTCGTGGAGACCGGCTCGCGCGTGGACGCGAAGGTGTCCGCGGAACTGCTCGTGACGCTGTTCTCGCCGGGCTCGCCGCTGCACGACGGCGCCGTGATCCTGCGCGAGGACACGATCGTGGCCGCGTCGTGCATCCTGCCGCTGTCGGCGAATCCCGTCACCGCACTGTCGCTCGGCACGCGCCACCGCGCGGCGCTCGGGCTGTCCGAGGAGACCGACGCCGCGGTGATCGTGGTGAGCGAACAGACGGGCGGCATCTCGGTGGCGTACCGCGGCGTGCTGCGCCAGCACCTGGACGAGGGACAGCTCCGCTCGGAGCTGTCACGCATCTTCCGCATCCGACCGCAGGACGAGCCCGAGCCGGGCAGCGAACCGGCTCCGCCCGCGGCGAGCACCGCCGCGCCGGGCGCGGAGAAGGCCGCCAGCTGAGCACTCTCGATCCCCCGACGAGCGAGCGCGGACCGCGGCCGGTGAGCGCCGGCATGCTGCGCACGCTGCTGGCGTGCGAGCGTCGCCTGTGGCTGGAGCAGCGATCCGGCCGCCCCCGCCCGCCGCGCGACGAGCACGGCCTGGTGCTGCGCGAGCGCAGCCAGGCGCTCGAACGCGCGGTGGTGGCGCGGCTGCCCGCCGTGGAGGGACCGGTCCTGCGCGAGGGCACGAGCTTCGCCGAAGCCGCCGACGAGACGCGGCGGCGACTCGTGCCGGGCGGCCCCGCGCTGCTGCGGCCGGCGTTCCTGTCGCGCGACGGCCGGTTGCAGAGCACGCCGGCGCTGGTGCGCTGGGACGGCGACACGCTGGTCGTGACCGAGATGCGGCTGGCACTGCGACCGGCGGGACGGCGCGATCTCGCGCTGCAGATGGCGCACCACGTGGCGCTGATCGGCGAGACGCTGGGGCCGGTGCCGGTGCGCTGCGAGGTCGTGAACGGCGTGGGCGAGGTGCTTCCGGCGCCGCCCGAACCGACGGAGCGCTGGCGCGAGTCCGTGGATCGCGCGCTCGCGCTGCTCGGCCCCGAACCGGAGCCCGGCGTACTGCACGGCCATTCGTTCTGCCAGTCGTGCTCCTTCTACGACCACTGCTGGGACGACGCCGAGGCGCGCCGCCTCGTGGACGTGCTTCCCGAGCTGCCGCGCGCCGGGGCGGCGCTCATGCACGAGCGCGGTGTGCACACGTTCGATGCGCTCGCGGCGCTCGCGCCCGGGGCGCTCGCGGACACGCCCATGGAGAAGGACGCCGCGCGCACGATCGCGCAGGCGAAGGCGCACGCGACCGCGGGCCCCGTGTGGCTGCGCCGGCCGGAGCTGCCGCGGGGCCGCGCGCTGGCGTGGCTCGACCTCGAGGGCGACGCGATGGGCGAGGCGTCCGACGTGCCCATCTACCTGTGGGGCGTGGCCGTGGAGCCGCCCGGCGCGACGGAGGCCCCCGAGCCCGAATCGCTGTTCGCCGATCTCGAGCCCGGGGGCGACCGGCGCGGTTGGGAACGCTTCGTCACGCGCGCGCAGGCGCTGCTCGCCGCGCACGCCGACGTGCTGTGGGTGCACTGGCACGACTCGGAGCCGCTGTGGATCCGGCGCTACCTCAAGCGCTACGGCGCGCCCGCTCCGCTCGAGCAGCACTGGCGGTCGTCCGCGTCGTTCGTGGACCTGCATCGTGTGCTCGACCGTTCGGTGCGCCTGCCGCTGCGCTCCTACTCGGTCAAGTGGGTGGCGCCGTTCGCCGGCTTCGCGTGGCGGAACCCCGAGGCCGGCTCGGAGTGGTCGGTCGCGCAGTTCCACCGGGCGCGCGAGAGTCGCGACGCGGCGGAACGGGAGCGCCTGCTCGCCGCGATCGCCGAGTACAACGCGGACGACCTGCTGGCCATGCGTGCCGTGTGGCGCTGGCTCGACGCGCACGGGCCCGCGGCCCCGCACGCTTGACAGCCTCCCGCGCCCTCCCTACTTTCCCGTGTCCGTTCGATCGCCGCGGGCCCTCGAGGGCTTCGGGCCGCACGGGCAAGTGCTTGGCACCGCGTCGGAAAGCCCGCTTCACGCGCTCCGCGGTTCCGCCGCAGCACAGCAGATGTCGCCAGGGTAGCTCAGTGGTAGAGCAGGGGACTCATAAGCCCTTGGTCGGGAGTTCAACTCTCCCCCCTGGCACCACGTCCGGGAGTCGGGGCGGCGACGCCCCGCTCCCTTCCCGCCACCCGCGCTCCCTCCCTCGCATCGTTCACGCGGAGGTCCCCTGAAAGCGCGCGTCCGCCTTCGCCGGATCGAGCCGATCGTGCGCCGTGCGCTGCGCGCCCCCGGCTTCGCGCCGCGTGGGGCGACGCTGCTGGTGGCGGTGAGCGGCGGCGCGGACTCGGTCGCGCTGCTCTTGGCGTTGCACGTGCTCGCGCACGAGCACGGCCTCGCGCTGCACGCTGCGCACCTGCACCACGGGCTGCGCGGCCGCGACGCCGACCTCGACCGCGAGCACGTGCGCACGTTGTGCGCGGCGCTCGGCGTGCCGCTGACCGACGCGCGCATCGCGGCGGCGGCGCGCATGCGGGCGCGCGGGCTGTCGGGCGAAGCGGGCCTGCGCGCTGCGGCCGCGAGTGGCTCGCGCGCGCGGCCCGGCGCGCGGGCGCGGCCGCGATCGCCACGGCGCACACCGCCGACGACCAGCTGGAGACGCTGCTGATGCGGCTCGCTCGCGGCGCCGGCCTCGCGGGCATGGGCGGCATGCGGCCGCGCCACGCGGCGTGGCGCAAGCCGCTGCTCGAAGCCACGCGGCACGACATCGAGCACGACCTGCGCGCCGCGGGCATCGCGTGGCGCGAGGACGCGACGAACCGCGACCCCGCGTACACGCGCAATCGCGTGCGTCACCAGGTGGTGCCGGCGCTGCTGGCCGCGCTGCGCGGCGGGCGGGACCACCGCGCAGCGCGCCGCGCTCGCCCGCCGCGCGGCCACCGCCGCCGCGGAACTGCGTGCCGCGCGCGCCGCGCCGGGCCGGCGGTGCGCGCGGCGCTCGCGGGGTCGGCGACGCGCGCGGACGGGCGCCGTGCGGCTGGATGCCCGCGCGCTGGCGCGGCAGCCGCTGGCGGTGCGCCGCGAGGCCGTGGCCGAGGCGTGGCGGCGGGCGAGCCTGCACGAGCGCGCTGCCGCTGGCCGTGCGCGACGCGATCGCGCGCGATCGCGGGTGGCCGCGGTGGCCGGCGCTGGGCGCTGCCCGGTGGCGCCTGGGCCGAGATCCACGACAAGGAATTGTGCATGCATCCACCGGGACCCGAATCTCCCGGACGCGAACCGCTTCCGCGCGCATCGAAAGGCCGGGAGCGTCGGCCCACGAAATCGGCCGGGGATGCTATCCTGCCGGCCCGGAAGCTGGGTCGCCGCAGGCCCGCCATGGATGGTTCACCCGTACACCGGGACGCAGGTCCCGACGCCCCAATGGACTCCGCCCGCCGGAACACGTCCGGCCCCGAGCGAACGCCATGACCGAGCTGCCCCCTGCCGTCGCGAGCGAACCCCATGTGCGCGTGCTGTTCTCGGCCGAGCAGATCCAGAGCCGGGTGCGCGAGATGGGATTGGACCTGGCCCGGGACTTCGCCGGCCTCAACCCGTTGTACGTCGGTGTTCTGAAAGGCGCCTGCATGTTCCAGTGCGATCTGGCGCGCGCGACGCCGATGGATGTGGAACTCGATTTCCTGGCGGTGTCGTCGTACGGGCACGGCACGACGTCCAGCGGACAGGTCCGGCTGATCATGGACCTGCGTTCGGACATCCGCGGCCGTCACGTGGTGCTCTGCGAAGGCGTCGTGGATTCCGGCCTGAGCGTGAGTTTCATCCTGGATCTTCTGAAGACCCGCGGCGCCGCGAGCATCAAAGTGGCCGCGCTGCTGGACAAGGCCCCCTGCCGCAAGATCCCCGTCCCGGTGGACTACAAAGGCTGGACGATCGGGTCGGAGTTCGTGATCGGCTACGGCATGGACGCGGCCGAGCGCTACCGCAATCTGCCCTACGTGGGCGTCGTCGAGGAGGCTTGACCCTGTGAGTTCGTTCCGGCGGGACGTGGGTCCCGGCAACGACGACCGTCGCAACGACGGCCGACGCGGAAACCGTTCCGGTGGTGGGCCGGGTGGCCGTCTGCCCCAGCTCCCTTCGCCGGGCGGGCGTCCGTTCCGGACGTTCGCGTTCTGGGCGCTGATCGTGATGCTGGCGCTCGTCGCCTACCGCATGTATTCGGGCAGCCTGCTCACCACGCAGCGCATGCCCATCAACTACACGCGGTTCATGCAGGAGATGCAGAAGGGCAACCTCGACCGCGCCACGTTCGACGAGAACACGCGCACGGTCGAAGGCGAGCTGCGCGCCGAAGGCACCGAGCGCGTGGGCACGCGGGACGTGGCGTTCAAGGCGTTCAAGTCCACGTTCATGGGTGACGGCTCCAAGCTGATCGAGGACACGCGCGCCGCCAATCCGGGCGCGGCGATCACCGTGCAGTCGCCCGGCATCAACTGGCTGAGCGTGCTGTTCTCGTGGCTGCCGCTGCTGCTGTTCCTGGTGGCGTGGATGTTCGTGCTGCGACAGATGCAGAGCGGCGGCTCGGCGGCGCTGCGCTTCGGCAAGACCAAGGCGCGCGTGCTGCTCGAATCGCAGCCCAAGATCACGTTCAAGGACGTGGCCGGGTGCGAGGAAGCCAAGCAGGAACTGCAGGAAGTCATCGAGTTCCTGAAGGAGCCGCAGAAGTTCCAGCGGCTCGGCGGCCGCATTCCGAAGGGCGCGCTGCTGCTGGGCCCGCCGGGCTCGGGCAAGACGCTGCTCGCGAAGGCCGTGGCCGGCGAGGCGGGCGTGCCGTTCTTCAGCATGTCGGGCTCCGACTTCGTCGAGATGTTCGTGGGCGTGGGCGCGAGCCGCGTGCGCGACCTGTTCGAGCAGGGCAAGCGCAACGCACCGTGCATCATCTTCATCGACGAGATCGACGCCGTCGGTCGGCACCGCGGTGCGGGCCTGGGCGGCGGTCACGACGAGCGCGAGCAGACGCTGAACCAGCTGCTGGTCGAGATGGACGGCTTCGAGAGCAACGAGGGCGTCATCATGATCGCGGCCACGAACCGGCCCGACGTGCTCGACCCGGCGCTGCTGCGGCCGGGCCGCTTCGACCGCCAGATCGTGGTCGACTGGCCGGACGTGCGCGGTCGCGAGGGCATCCTGAAGGTGCACACGCGCAAGATCCCGCTGGGCGAGGACGTCGATCTGAAGCTGATCGCGCGTTCCACGCCGGGCATGGCGGGCGCCGACCTGGCGAACCTCGTCAACGAGGCGGCGCTGCTCGCCGCGCGGCGCAACCACAAGAAGGTCTCGCTCCGCGACTTCGAGGACGCGAAGGACAAGGTCATGCTGGGCATGGAGCGCCGCAGCCTCGTGATGACCGACGAGGAGCGCAAGACCACGGCGTACCACGAGGCCGGCCATGCGCTGGTGGCGTGGCTGCTGCCGGGCTCCGACCCGGTGACCAAGGTGACGATCATCCCGCGCGGCCGCGCGCTCGGCGTGACGCTGTACACGCCGGCCGAGGAGCGGCACAACCTGTCCAAGAAGCAGCTCGAGGACCGGCTGTGCCACGCGATGGGCGGTCGCGCCGCGGAGCTGCTCGTGTTCGACCACCTCACCACGGGCGCGTCGAACGACCTGGAGCAGGGCACGAACATCGCGCGCAACATGGTCACGCGGTTCGGCATGAGCGAGAAGCTCGGGCCCCTCACGTTCGGCAAGAAGGAAGAGATGGTCTTCCTGGGCCGCGAGCTGGCGACGCACAAGGACTACAGCGAGCAGACGGCGGTGAAGATCGACGACGAAGTGCGCTCGATCATCGAGACGGCGCACCAGAAGGCGATGCAGCTGCTGCGCGAGAACCGCGAGAAGCTCGACCTGCTCGCGAACACGCTGCTCGAGCGCGAGACGCTCGACGGCGACGAGATGGATCGCGTGCTGCGCGGCGAGAAGCTGGAGCCGATGACCCGTACGCCCGTCGAGCCCGAGCCGCCCGCGGCGCCCACCGTGGCCGCGCAGAGCGGCGACGAGGGCGGGCAGCTGGACGCCTTCGGCACGCCGGCCCCCAAACCGGCCTGACGAAGCCCCGACACCGAAGCCCCGGCGGAGCGATCCGCCGGGGCTTCGTGCTTGCGGGCCCGCGGCGCGCCGGCCCCGGGCGAACCGATCGCCCGCTCTCGTGAACGCCGCGACGACGCCGCGCGCCCCGACCGCGGCAACGTCGCCCCCCAGCGCGTGCTTGTCACCGCTCTCACCGGAGCTTTGCGGCACTCTTGCAACTTTCCGGATCGCTCGGACGTCTATAGCAGCGTCGCCCGAATGCGAGCGGGCGACGAACCTCCCGAGAGTCTTCCAGAGAGTGAGAAGCGTGAGCGCCCGGTGGGCAAGCACCGGTGGCGCCCGGGATGCGGCGAGGCAAGCGCCGCGTCCCGAACTGCGACGAACGTGCCCGGCCCGCGAGCCGGGCGCCGTCGTTTCGGGGGTGCGCCAGGGAAGGCGCCCCGATTCCCCGCGCATCGTCGGCCGCTCCGCCGCGTCCAAACCCGCCACGCGCCCGGAACGGCGCGCACGACCGGGATCCCCCGCGCGGAGCGCATCGCCCGTGCGGCCCGGCTCACCCCCCGCGCGGAGTGTCCCTCGCGCGGAGCATCCCGAGCGGGGCGCGCCCCGCCGAGGAGATCGCATGAGCGCCTGGCTGCCGCTGTCCGCCGACGACGCCTTCGCCCCGTCCTCCGCCCCCGAACCCGCGCCCGTGCACGCTCCCGACGACGGCTCGCTGCTGGACGCCTACTCCGCGGCGGTCGTGTCCGCCGTCGACCGCGTCGCGCCGTCGGTGGTGAAGATCGAGACCACGCACGCGCCCACGCGCCGCCGGCCGGGCGGGCAGGGATCGGGATCCGGTTTCGTGTTCACGCCCGACGGCTTCGTGATCACGAACAGTCACGTGGTCGCGGGCGCGCGCCGCGTGGAGGTGCTGCTGGCCGACGGCCGGCGCTCGACCGCCGAGATCGTGGGCGACGATCCCGACACCGACCTCGCGGTGGTGCGCGTGGGCCTCACCGACCTGTCGCCCGCGGCGCTCGGGCGCTCCGCGGACGTGCGGGTGGGCCAGATCGCGATCGCGCTCGGCAACCCGCTCGGCTTCGAGGCCAGCGTCACCGCCGGCGTGGTGAGCGCACTCGGCCGCTCGCTGCGCGCACAGTCGGGCCGTCTCATCGACAACGTGCTGCAGACCGACGCGGCGCTGAACCCGGGCAACTCGGGCGGCCCGCTCGCGAACACGCGCGGCGAGGTGATCGGCGTGAACACCGCCATGATCCTGCCCGCGCAGGGCATCTGCTTCGCGATCGCGGTGGACACCGCGCGCTGGGTGGCCACGTCGCTCGTGCGCCACGGGCGCATCGAGCGCGGCTGGCTCGGCATCGCCGGCCAGAACGCGCGCCTGCGCCGCGACCTCGTGCGCCGCCACGGGCTCGACCGCGAGAGCGGCGTGCTGGTGCTGAGCGTGGAGCCCGACAGCCCGGCCGAGCGCGTGGGCCTGCGCGAGGGCGACGTGCTCGTGCGCTTCGCGGGCGAGCCGGTGGCGCACGTCGACGACCTGCACCGCCTGCTCACCGGCGAGCGCGTGGGGCTCGCCGCGCCGCTCGACGTGCTGCGCAACTCGGAGATCGTCACGAGCGAGGTGATCCCCGCGCCCTCGCCCGCGCGCTGAGCCGCGCGGCGGTCAGTCCGCGATCGCGGCACCCTCGGCGGGCCCGAGCGTCATCGTGACGGGCTCGCCGGGGCTCCGCAGCGTGATGCGGAAGCGATCGGACGTCAGCTCGCCGATCTCGACGGCGTACGCGATGCCCTGCTCGGTCATCGTGAGCTTGCCGTGCTCGTAGCTCCAGCGGCCCAGCGACGGCGTGCCGTGCAGCGAGGTGACCACGAGCGTGCCGTCGGACAGGAACACGTAGAGCTGCCCGATCGCCACCGTCGGCGACTGCACCACGGCCCAGACGCGGTTCACGAACGTGACGCGCGCGTGCGCGGCGGCCGTCGGGGCCGCCGTCGAATCGGCGGGCGCAACGGACGCACGCCGGTCGCCCGTGCACGCCGGCAGCACGAGTCCCAGCGCGATCGCGAACAGCCAGGCACGGCACACACGGGCGAGTCTCACGATGTCGCTCCTCGGAGGAAGGGTCCGCACGCGCACCGCGGCGCCGACGCGCCCGGCCACCGCGCGTCCTACGTCACCAGCGGTTGCGTGTACGTCTCGCCCGCCTCGGCGCGGCGCACGAGCCCGGGGCACGGCTCGAAGCGCTCGCCCTTCTCGGCGCGCAGCGCGCGCAGGCGCGCCACCACCTGCGGCAGGCCGAGCGTGTCGGCGTACCGCAGCGGCCCGCCGCGGAACGGCGGGAAGCCGGTGCCGAAGATCATCGCCAGGTCCACCGAGCCCGCGTCGGGCACGACGCGGTCCTCGAGGCACCACGCGCTCTCGTTGACCATGGCCAGCGCCATGCGGTCCGACAGCGCGTCGAGGCTCGATGCCCTGCGCTCGGCGGGCAGCCCGAGCAACGGACGCACCGCGTCGTCGGGCACGCGGCGGCGGCCGTCGCGGCGGTAGAAGCCCTTGCCGCTCTTCTTCCCGAGCCGGCCCGCCTCCACCATCTTCGCGAGCACCGGCGCGGGTGCCATGCGCTGCGGGAACGCGGCGCCGAGCACCTGCGCCACCTTCATCGCCACGTCGAGGCCGACTTCGTCCACCACTTCGAACGGACCCATCGGCATGCCGAAGCGCCGCATGGCGCGATCGATCTCGGCGACGCCGTAGCCCTCTTCCAGCAGGTGCAGGCCTTCGCGCAGGTACGGCATCAGCACGCGGTTCACCACGAACCCCGGCGCGTCGTTCACCACCACGGGCGTCTTGCCCATGCGGCGTGCCAGCGCCACCGCGGTGACGAGCGCGCGGTCGCCGGTCTTCGCGCCGCGCACCACCTCCACCAGCGGCATGCGGTGCACGGGATTGAAGAAGTGCAGGCCCACGAAGCGCTCCGGGTGATGCAGCCCCTCGGCGAGCGCGTTCACCGACAGCGACGAGGTGTTCGTGGCCAGTACGGCGGTCTCGGGGATGCGCACCTCGATCTCGCCGAACACGCGCCGCTTCACGTCGAGGTCTTCGACCACGGCCTCGAGCGCGAAGTCCGCGCGCTGCACGCCGGTCAGTTCCAGCGTGGGCAGGATGTGCGCCATCTGCGCGTCCTTCTCGCGCGTCTTCATGCGCCGCTTGCGGCCGCGCTCGTCGATCACGCCGCGCACGGTCTGCAGCGCCTTCTGCAGCGACTCGGGCCGGATGTCGCGCAGGCGCACCTCCACGCCGTTGCGCGACAGCAGTTCGGCGATGCCGCCGCCCATCACGCCGGCGCCGGCGAGCGCGAAGCGCTCCACCTTCGCGGGCTGGATCGAGGCATCGGCGACGCCGGTCGCGCGCTTGGCGTCCTCGTTCAGGTGGAAGATGCGCACCAGGTTCTTGCACACCGGCCCCACGATCAGCGCGCTCACGGCGTCGGCTTCGTTCGAGAGCGCCGTCGCCTCGGGCTGGCCCACGTTGCGTTCGATGGTCTCGATCGCGGCGAGCGGCGCGGGGTAACGCCCGCCGGTCCTCTGCATCACGGTGGATCGCGACTGCTGGAACACCATCGCGCGGCCGAACGGGTTGTTCGACAGGAGCGCGTCCATCGCCGCCTTCGGCCGGAACCGGTCGCGTCGGTCGGCCGCGGGCTTTCCGGCGAGTGCGGCCATGCGCTTCTCGGCCCAGTCCAGCAGCCACGCCGCCGGCACGGCGCGCCACACGAGGCCCATCTTCTCGGCGCGCTTTCCGTCGAGCGAGCGGCCCGTGAGGATCAGGTCCATCGCCGCGGCGTAGCCGACCAGCTTCGGCAACCGCACGCTGCCGCCGAAGCCCGGGAACAGGCCCAGCATCACCTCGGGCAGGCCGATCTGCGTGCGGCTCTCGAGGCTCGCCACGCGCGAGTCGCACGCCAGCGCCAGTTCGCAACCGCCGCCCAGGCACACGCCGTCGATCGCCGCCACGGTCGGCGCCTTCAGCGCCGCGACCCGGCCGAACGCCGCGTGCGCGCGCTGGATGAGGCCACGCACCACCGTGCGGTCGGTGAGCGAGCCGATCGCTTCCACGTCGGCGCCGGCGATGAACGAGCCGTCCTTGCCGCTGCGCAGGATCACGCCCGAGAGGTCGGTGCGCTGCTCCAGCTCGGTGAGCGCCCGTTCCAGGCCGACGATCGCCGCCTCGTCGAGCACGTTCAGCTTGCGCTCGGGGTGGTCCATCACCAGGTGCGCGAGCCCGCGCTCCTTCCACTCGATCCGGAAGACCGCCATCAGTCGCGCTCCAGGAGGAACGCCGCGCCCAGGCCGCCGCCCACGCACAGCGAGGCGATCCCGCGGCGCAGGCCGCGCCGGCGCAACTCGTGCAGGATCGTCAGGATCAGTCGCGCGCCGCTCGCGCCGACCGGGTGGCCCAGCGCGATGGCGCCGCCGTTCACGTTGAGGCGCTCCATCGGGAACTCGCCGAGCGCGCGGTCGCGCCCGAGTTCGCGCTTCGCGAAGTCGTCCGACTTCGCGGCGGCGAGGCAGCCCAGCACCTGCGCCGCGAACGCCTCGTTGATCTCGAACAGGTCGACGTCGGCCAGCGAAAGCCCCGTCTTCTGCAGCAGCTTCGCGGTGGCGTACACGGGGCCGAGCCCCATGCGCGCCGGGTCCAGCCCCGCGAACGCGAACGCGCGCACGCGGCCGAGCGGCGGCACGGGCCACTGCTTCGCCGTGTCGTCGTCGCCCACGAGCAGCGCCACGGCGCCGTCGGTGACGCCGCAGGAGTTGCCCACGGTCACCGTGCCGTTCTTCTTGTCGAAGTACGGACGGAGCTTGCCGAGCGCCTCGAGCGTCTGCCCGTCACGCGGCCCGACGTCGTCGCGCACCGCCTCGTAGCCCGGGTTCGGGTACACCGGCACGATCTCCTCGCGCAGCGTCTCGCGCGCGGCCACGGCGCGCTGGTGACTCTGCAGCGCGAACTCGTCCTGCTGCTGGCGCGTGATGTGGAAGTCCTGCGCCACCAGCTCGGCCGTGTCGCCCATCATCAGGCCCGACACGAGGTCGGTGAGCCCTTCCTGCAGCGTGATCCGCGGGGCCAGCAGCTTCGGCCGGAACGCGGCGAACGCGCCCAGCTTCTGCATCGGCGTCTTCGCGCGCATCAGCCCGGCGAGCCACTCGCCGTACTCGTACTTGAACTGCAGCGGCACCTGGCTCATGGAGTCCATGCCGCCGGCCACCAGCAGCTTCGCGTCGCCCGTCTGGATGCGGTACGCCGCGTCGGCCACGGCTTCCATGCCCGAGGCGCAGTTCCGGTGCACGGTGAACGCGGGCACCTGCTTCGGGATGCCGGCGCGCAGCGCCACCACGCGACTCGAGTTTGCGGCCTCGGCGGGCATGGCGCAGTTGCCCAGGATGACCTCGTCGATCCGCGCCGGGTCCAGCTCGGCGCGGGCGATCGCTTCGGCCACGGCCACGCGGCCCAGTTCGTACACGGGGGTCTTCGTGAACTGCCCCCCGGCCTTCACGAACGGGGTGCGCACCCCGCTCAGCACCCACACGCCCTTGTCCATGGTCACTTGAGCTTGGCGAGGAGTCCCTTGGCCTCGGCCTGGTAGTGCGCGTCGAGCGCGCTGCCGCCGGCCTTGAGCGCCACGGCCTTCTCCAGTTCACGGCGAGCCTCGGGCTTGCGGCCGCGGTCCAGCAGCAGCCGCGCGTACTCGAGGTGGTGGTTCACGTAGTCGGGTTCGAGCTGGATCGCCTTCTGGAAATCCTGCTCGGCGTTCGCGAACGAGGCGCCCTTCGGCACGCCGCCCAGCACGGCGTTCGCGGCCATGCGCTCGATCGTGTTCAGCGACGACACCTTCATGTTCCAGACCGCGCGCACGTGGTAGCCGCGGCCCAGGTTCGGATCCAGCCGGAGCGCCTTGTCCACCTCGGCCTTGATCTCCTTGGACAGGGCCAGCTTGGTCTTCGCGCCCTCCCGCAGGGCCTGCCGGCCGAGCGCCACGGAGAGCCACACGTGGCCGCCGGCGCTGTCGGGGGCCGCCTGCACCGCGGCGCGGGCGTGCTCGACGGCCGCCAGCCAGGTGCGCTTCTGCTCGTCTCCGCTCTGCAGCTCGCCGAGTTCGGATTCCGCACGCGACAGCCGGCACAGGGCGACGTAGCCCGCGGGCTCGGCCTGCACGGCGGCGGCGTACGACTTGCGGGCCTCGGCCAGCCGCGCGGCGGCGTAGTGCTGGTCGCCCTCGGCCAGCCACTCGGCGGTGGTCTTCGCCAGCGCCGGGACGGCGGCGAGGAGCAGGCAGGCCGCGGCGACCGAAAGGCGCAGGCGGCGGAGCGCTGTGACGTGCATCGGGGATCCCTCCAGGTAGCACGGCAAGTGCGGAGAACGCGGTGCGCGACATTGGGCCGCACACCCCCACCGATGTCAAACCCCGTTCCCCGGCACTCATCCCGGGGGAGATCACGTGCTCCGAACCACCGGATGCCGGCATGGGCTTGTCGGCTTTGGGCTTGTGGTGCGTGAGAAGCCTCTGTTAAGGGTACCGCCCGCGGGCGCCAGGACGGCGCCCGGCGCGCGGTTCCAACGGACTGGAAGGTGGGGGGTTCGCATGCCCAAGACGCTCATCCGCATCTTCATGGACGCGTGCGCACGGTCCAAGCCGGCGTTGTTCATGCGTCACGCCGAGCGGGGCTGGGAGTCGATCACGCCCACCCGCGCCCTGGCCGACGCCGAGGCCGCGGGGCTCGCGCTCCGCGCGATGGGAATCCAGCCGGGCGACCGGGTGGCCATCCTGTCGGAGAACCGCTACGAGTGGCCGATCTCCGACGTGGCGATCCTGGGACTGGGCGCGGTGACCGTGCCGATCTACCCCACGCTCACCGCGCAGCAGGTGCAGTACATCCTCGCGAACTCCGAAGCGAAGGTCGTGATCGTGTCCAACGCCGTGCAGCTGGACAAGCTGCACCTGATCCGGCCGCAGCTTCCCGCGCTCGAGCACGTCGTGGCCATGGAACCCTCCCCGCCGCTGGCCGGCGAGGAGCTGTCGTTCTCGAAGCTGCTGGCGCAGGGCGCCGAACTGCGCGCCGCCCAGCCGAACGCGTTCCGCGAGCTGGCCGAGAAGGTCCGTCCGGACGACCTCGCCACGATCATCTACACGTCCGGCACCACCGGCGAGCCCAAGGGCGCCATGCTCACGCACGGCAACATCGCCTCCAACGTGGAGGCGGGCCTGGCGGTGATGGACGTCAACATCGACGACCTCGCGCTGTCGTTCCTGCCGCTGTGCCACATCTTCGAGCGCATGGCGGGGCTCTACTGCATGCTCGAAGGCGGCGCGACCATCGCCTACGCGCAGAGCATCGACACCGTGGCGCAGGACGCGATGAAGGTGAAGCCCACCATCATCTGCGGCGTGCCCCGGTTCTTCGAGAAGGTGTTCGCCCGGGTCATGGAGAACGCGAACGCCCAGCCGCCGCTGCGGAAGGGCATCTTCTTCTGGGGGCTCGACAAGGGCCGCCGGGTGGCGCGCCTGGGGTTCGACCGCCGGCGCCCGGGCCCGGTGCTCGCCGTGCAGGCGCGGATCGCCGACGCGCTCGTGGGCGCGAAGGTGCGTTCGCGCATCGGCGGGCGCATCCGGTTCTGCATCTCGGGCGGCGCCCCGCTGGGGCCGAAGGTGCTCGAGTTCTTCTTCGCGATGGGCATCCCGATCCTCGAGGGCTACGGGCTCACCGAAACCTCGCCCGTGATCTGCGTGACGCGCTTCGGCGGGGCGCGCCCCGGCTCGGTCGGGCCGCCCATCCCCGGCGTCGAAGTGCGCATCGGGGACGACGGCGAGATCCTCACGCGCGGCCCGCACGTGATGCGCGGGTACTTCCGCAACGAGGAAGCCACGAAGGCGGCGATCCGCGACGGCTGGTTCCACACCGGCGACGTCGGCCACCTCGACGCGGACGGCTTCCTGCACATCACCGACCGCCTGAAGGACCTGCTCGTGACGGCCGGCGGCAAGAAGGTGGCTCCGCAGCCGCTCGAGGAGAAGCTCAAGACCTCCAAGTGGATCGCGGAAGCCGTGCTGATCGGCGACCACCGCCCCTACGTCGTCGCGCTGATCGTTCCGGCGTTCCCCACGCTGGAGGCCGAGGCGCGCCAGCACGGCTGGAAGACGCAATCGCGCCAGGAACTGCTGCTGCGCCCCGAGGTGCGGGCGATCTACCAGCACGAGGTCGACAAGCTGAACGCCGACCTCGCCCCGTTCGAGAAGGTGAAGAAGTTCGCGCTGCTCGATCGCGAACTCAGCCAGGAAGCCGGCGAGTTGACGCCCACGCTCAAGGTGCGTCGCCGCATCGTGGCCCAGAAGTTCGTCGACGTGATCGAGGGGCTTTTCGCCGTCGCCTGAGCGGCGGCATACCGTTTTCGTCCACCCACCCACCCCCGTTTCAGGAAAGGCACTCATGCGCATGATTCGCAGGTCACTCGCGACCGCCGCGCTCGCCGCGATGCTCGCTCCGGGCCTCGCGCTGGCCGCCGGCTACAGCATCTACGAGCAGGGCGCGGCCGCGCTCGGCATGGCCGGCGCCGCCACGGCTTCGGTCCACGACGCCTCGGCGCTGTTCTACAACCCGGCGGCGACGACGGATCTGGAAGGCACGCAGCTGTCGCTCGGCGCCACGTGGCTGACCACGCGAACCAGCTTCGCCGGCGTCCAGCCGTACCCGGGGTTCGGCGTCTCCGAGGAGATGGAGGCGGGCCACTTCTTTCCGCCGATGTTCTACCTGACCCATCGCTACGGTCAGAAGATGGCGGTCGGGCTCGGCGTGAACGCGCCGTTCGGTCTCGGCATCGAGTGGAAGAACCCCGAGCAGTTCACGGGCCGCACCATCACGACGTTCGCGGACCTGAAGGCGCTCAACTCGCAGCTGTCGCTCGCCTACGCGCTGAGCCCCCGGCTGAGCGTGGCCGCGGGCTTCGACATGATGATGGCGAAGGTCGAGCTCAAGCGCATCAACACGGCGATCGTTCCCGGCGGCGGTGGCGCGCTGGCGAACGTGGCGAACGTGGACCTGAGCTCGGACTTCTCGCCGGGCTACGGCTGGAACGCGGCCGCGTCCTGGAAGCCGAACGACGCCTGGCGCGTGGGCCTGAACTACCGCAGCTCCGTGCAGGTCGAGATCAACGACGGCACGGCCACGTTCACGCAGATCCCCACCGGCAACGCGCCGTTCGACAGCGTCGTGCGCGCGCAGCTGCCGCCGGGACAGAAGGTGGCCACCAAGCTGAAGATGCCGTCGCTGTTCTCGGCCGGCCTCGCGTGGAACCCGGTGCCCGAGTGGACGTGGGAGGCGGACTTCAACTGGCACGCGTGGTCGATCTTCGACGAGCTGCCGATCGAGTTCAGCCAGACCACCGCGCTCTCCAACGCGGTCCGCGAGGATTACAACGACAACTTCCAGGTGCGCGTGGGCGCCGAGCACCGGCTGCCCGGCTGGACGTACCGCTTCGGCTACTACTTCGACCAGGCCGCGGCCCCGACCGAGTCGCTGACGCCGCTGCTGCCCGACGCGAACCGCCACGGCGCGACGCTCGGGCTCGGCTGGAAGTTCGGCACGGACAAGAAGTTCTCGCTCGACGTCTACGAGTTGGCGCTGTTCGTGGAGAAGCGCAGCACCGAAGGCCAGGAGCGCGACAACTTCAACGGCACCTACAAGTCCTACGTCAACGGCGTCGGCGCCAACCTCGGCTACCGCTGGTGAGAACGGAGAGTCCTCTCATGAAGAACCGCCTTTCGTTCGCGCTCGTCCTGGGCCTCGCCGCGTTCCTCGCGGGATGCCAGGGCCCGTGCGACAAGATCGAACCCATCACGGCACCGAACGCCGGCAGCGGCAGCGCCGACTTCAGCAATTACGTGGCGCTCGGCACGAGCATCTCGGCCGGCTTCCAGTCGGGCGGCCTCGTGTACAAGCACCAGGCCACGTCGTTCCCCGCGCTGTTCGCCCAGCTGGTGGGCAAGAGCGTGCTCGCGTCCGGCCAGGGCCAGTTCTCGTTCCCGGCCGTGAGCGCGAACGGCTACCCGCCGCTGCTGCACCTGCGCTCGATCAAGCCGCTGCTCGTGGACACGGTGGGCTTCTCGGCGTTCGGCGGACCGACGAACGCCACGTGGCCGACGGCCTACAACAACCTCGCCGTGCCCACGGCCACGATGCTCGACGTCGTGGACTCGACGAACTACTACGCCACCGTGGCGCCGCCCGCGGGCCTCGGCCGCTCGCCGGGCGCGTTCTTCTTCTTCGAGAACGCGGCCCGTCACCGCGGCACGCTGCTGACGCAGGCGATCTCGCTCGGGCCCACGTTCATGAGCCTCGAGCTCGGAGCGAACGAGCTGCTGGGCTACGCGACCGCCGGCGGCTACAACTCGGCGGTGTTCCCGCCGGGCACGTACGCGGCGCTCCTGACGTCGGCCGTGAACGGCATTCACACGTTCCGGCCGGACGCGAAGATCGCGCTGTTCACGCCGCCGAACCCGACCACGATCCCGTACTTCAAGACGTTCTCGCCCTACACGATCCGCCTCTCGGACGGCGCCCCGGCGCCGCTGCTCGGACCGAGCGGCGCGCTGTCGGCCACCGACCTGGTGCTGCTCACGGCCAAGGACTCGCTGGCGCGCGGCACGGGCTTCGCGGTGGGCACCTACAACTACCTGAACCCCGCGGCTCCCGGAAACGGCCGACCGCTGCCCGACTGGATGGTGCTGAACACCAGCGAGCAGAGCAACGTGACCGCCGCGTGGACCGCGATGAGCATCGCGATCGACTCCGTGAGCCAGCGTCCGTTCGTGACGAAGGTGGACCTGAACCAGCTGCTGGAGACGGTGGCCACGAACGGCCTGACGGTGGGCACGACGCACTACACGACGGCCTACATCACGGGCGGGCTGTTCAGCCTGGACGGCATCCACCCGAACGACCTGGCGCACGCGCTGATCTGCAACAGCATGGTCGACGCCGTGAACGCCAAGTTCGGAGCGGGACTGCCGCGACTGAACCTCGCGCAGTACGCGTCGCTGTCGGCGTCGCGGATGCGGCCGGTGGGCGAGGATCCGCTGCACGCGTACGAGGGCCTGGAGATCCAGGGCCTCGACGAACGGCGCCTGGGGATGTTGCGCATTCCGCGCTGAGCCGGCGCGGGGAAACGACGAGGGCGGGGTCTCCGGACCCCGCCCTTCTTCGTTGCGCGTGACCGGCTGCGTCAGTGCGGCGACATCTGCGCGACCAGGTTGCGGAACCAGCTCGCGAGCGCGTCGTAGTAGCCCGGCGTCTTCTCCGCGTCCTCGTGGCCGGCCTCGTCCACGAAGTACTGCTCGATCAGCGATGCGCTGCGACGCGCCACTTCGCGCGTCACGCGGGGCGGCGTGATCGAATCGCGGCCGGCGATCACCACCAGCAGCGGCACCTGCAGCATCGGCACCACCGAGATGGGCTCGTCGTTGCCGCGCACCAGCGCGCGATGGCGCTCCTGCACGCCGGGGATCTGCGCCGTGCCGTTGAAGCGCATCTGCTCGGACGTCTGCCGCCACAACCCTTCCACCGCCACCGCGTCGTACGGCCGGCCGGCGCGCGCCGCCGCCGCCAGCGCCACGGGGCTGCCGGCCTCCTGGCCCCAGCCGAACACGGGGCGCCCGCCGCAGGCCTCCCGCGCCCAGCGCGCGGCGCCGACCGCGTCGTCCACCCAGCGCGACGCCAGCAGCACGTGACGCAGCGTGTCGGGGACCGGTGCGGCCGGGTTCGGGAAGTCGCGATAGTCGAACAGCAGCACCGAGAACCCGCGAGCGAGGAACTCCTTCACGCTCGGCAGGCGATCCGCCGCCGCGCCGCGGCCACGCGGCATGACCACCAGCACCGGGCCCTTGCCGTCGCCCGGGAAGTACTGCCCCGCGAGCTTCGCCGAGTCGCGCGGCGACGCGAACGTGACCGCCTGCGACACCGGCGGCTTCTCGGCCGCGGGCGCGGCATGCGCCAGCGCCGCCAGCGCACACGCCACGAGCACCGGCCACACCGCGGACCGCCGCACCGTCACGCCTTCACCCCGAGACGACTCCAGATCTCCTCGCGGATCAGCGTCGGCGGGATCGTGCCGCTGGCGAGCAGCGCCGCGTGGAACGCCGACAGGTCGAAGCGCGATCCGAGCCGCTTCCGCGCCTCGTCACGGAGCTCCACCAGCAGCAGCTTGCCCACCAGGAAGCTGAGCGGCTGCGTGGGGGTGAGCACGTAGCGGTGCACCTCGGCCTCGGCCGCGACCGGCGGCAGCAGCACTTCATCGGTGAGCGTGCGCTGCGCCTCCGCCACCCCGATGCGCCCGGTCTGCAGGCCCACGTCGAGCACGACGCGCCACGCGCGCCAGAGCTGGTCGCGCAGCCGGAACAGCCGCGTGAACGGATCGGTGGTGAAGAAGCCTTCCGCGTCCATCAGGTCTTCGCAGTAGAACGCCCAGCCCTCGGCGAACACGTCGCAGTGCGAGAGCCGCCGCAGCCGCGTGGGCGCGAGCACCGCGTGGCTCGCCTGCAGGTGATGCCCGGGATAGCCCTCGTGCAGCGCCGCCAGCGGCAGCCCCGGCGTGCAGTGCACCGACAGCTGCTGGGCCTGCTGGTCCTTGCTGCGGCGCAGGTCGATCGGCGTCACGTAGAAGAAGCCGGTGGTGTCGTGATCGAACGGCGCCGGCGGCTGGTAGGCCGCGTAGGGCGTGATGCCGCGCTCGAACACCGGCGTGTCCACGATCTCGAGCTTCTCGCCCGCGGGCAGCGGGGCGAGCTTGCGGTCGAGCACGAACTGCTTCGCGCGCTCCATCTCGGCCACGTACGCGTCGCGCAGCGCGTTGTACTCGGGCCGCCGCTCGCGGCCCTCCGCCAGCAGCTGCCGCCAGTCGCGGCGCGGGTCCAGGCGGCGCGCCTCCTCCTCGAGCATCTTCCGCGAGCGCTCCACTTCGTCGCGCCCGATCGCTTCGAGGTCCGCGCACGTCCAGCCCAGCAGGTGCTCGCGCTCGAGCTTGAAGTTCATCCAGCGCTCGCCGATGCCGACCGGGGCCGGCTCGCGGCGGCGCACGTCCCGGTCGAGGAAGTCGTGGAACGCGAGGAAGCCCGCGCGTCCGCGCGAGGCCGCGTGCTCCAGTCGCTCGGCTTCGCC
Source organism: Candidatus Eiseniibacteriota bacterium (assembly GCA_044223135.1). Lineage (GTDB taxonomy): Bacteria > Eisenbacteria > RBG-16-71-46 > RBG-16-71-46 > RBG-16-71-46 > JBGAMH01. The sequence goes on from JBGAMH010000004.1 coordinate 45,114, forward strand.
CGGGAACGCGCGCAGCAGCGTGCGCACGACGTCGTCCACGAAGCCGGGGCCTTCGCCCGCCATGTCGAGCGCCACTTCGAGCGCCGGCGCCGACACGCGCGCCACGTTCGCCTGCACGGCCGCGAAGTAGTCCGGCAGCGCCATCAGCCGGTCGAGCACCGCCTCCTTGCGCTCCTCGATCGGCGCGAACGGGCGCGACAGCAGCAGGTGCACGCCGCGGTACGCGCGCGACAGGAACAGGCTCGGCGTGCTCGCGTGCACGCGGATGTCGTCGAGGTCGGCGCGCATCGCGGCCAGCCGCGAGAGCAGCAGCGCGTAGTCCACGCGCGGCTCCACCGGCAGCTCCTGCCACGGCACCGACGCCACCAGGCGCTGCTCCAGGTCACGCAGCCATGCGGCGCGGGCCTGCAGCCCCGACGGCGAGTCGTCGGGCAGCACGTGGTCGTAGTCGTGGATCCCCGCCTCGGTGGCCGCGACGGGGTGGTGCTTCATGTAGAGCTCGACGAACTCCTCGCTGAGCGCGCTGAACGTCCGAACGGTCTCGATCATCGGTCTCCGGGACCCGTGTGGGCCCGCGTCGTGGGGTGTGGCGCAGGGAAGCGTCGGGGCCCCCGCGCCGGAGGACCGCGAACGGTCCGTGTATCGGCGCGAAGGCCCCGGGATTGTAGCGATCGGACGCGGCCGCGTCAGGCCACTCGGGTGACGTTCGCGGCCTGCTTGCCCTTGGCCCCGCTCACGACGTCGAACTCGACGCGCTCGCCTTCCTGCAGCGTGCGGAAGCCGTCCGCCGTGATGGCCGAGAAGTGCACGAACACGTCGTCCCCCGAATCCGCGGCGATGAAGCCGAAGCCCTTGGAGTCGTTGAACCACTTGACCGCGCCCTGCATGCACCCCTCGGACGGTCCGGTGGGAGCGCCGCCCCCGCCGCCATGCGACGAGTGCCCGCGCGAGCCACCCCGCCCGCCGCCACCACCGCCACCGCCGGGCTTCGAGGCGCCGAAGCAGTCGCGGCACAGCACCGGGCGACCCGAGGTCGGCTGGAACGGAACGGTGGTCTCCTTGCCGCAGTTCGAGCACACGGCCGGGTACATGGGCTTGTCGCCTCGTCCACCGCCGCCGCCGCGCGAGCCGCCGCCGTAGCCGCCACCACCGCCGTAGCCACCGCCACCACCGTAGCCACCACCGCCACCGTACCCGCCGCCACCGCCACCCGACTCCCGCTGCGACTTGCGGGCATCGCGACAACGCTTGCAGCGCGTGGGTGCGTTCGTCAGCCCACGCTCGCGGTAGAAGGCCTGCTCGCCCGCCGTGAAGAGGAACTCCTCACCGCAGTCGACGCACGTGATGCTCCTGTCTTCTCCGGTAACCATGATCCGCGTCCGCCTCCCCGGGGAACTGCCTGGCACGTGTGTGGGTCGAAAACAGGAAAGCCTCGGCAGCGAGAGGCTGCCAAGGCGCGCTCAGACGACGAGACCGAGGTGCGACGCGGCCACGAACCCAACCGGAAAGTCGATGACTCGGACGACGGCGATCACGAGAGATCCCAGCTCGACGAGACCCACACGGAACGAACTGCGGGCCAAGTATCGGCTCGCCGTCGCGGGCAAGTCAACGATTGCGTGGCCCGTTTTGGCCCCGGAATTCGGCCAGCCATCGTGCTGTCGGAGGGGGCCACCGGGCCGGGCGGCTGCGGTCGGAAGCGGGGCGGGGTTGCATCGCGGCTCGATGCTCCGGGGCGTTCGCCATGGTCCGGGTGGGGTGTTCCCGGCGGGGTGGACGGTGACCGTGCTACGCGGCGTTCGTCATGATCCGGGTGGAGTGCTCCGCGCGATGTGATCCAGGGCCCTTGTTACGCGCCGCTCGCCATGGTCCGGGTGGAGTGCTCCCGGCGGGGTGAACCGCTGATCGTGCTCCGAGGCGCTCGCCATGGTCC
>JBGAMH010000005.1:0-46595 GCA_044223135.1 Candidatus Eiseniibacteriota bacterium
AACCGGAACGTTGCGCGCGACGAGATCGGCAATCCACCCGCCACAGGACAACACGACGTCATCCGGATGGGGAGAAACAAACACATGCACTAGAGATGTATCGACCGCCGCTGCATACTTGAGCATGCAACACATCCTAGAAGAGGGTTGCGGCGGCATACAGGGAATTGCGGCCCGATCTGGCGACTCGGGCCGGGATTTCGTTCACAAGACTGCGAAGGGAGAATGCTGTCGTCTCAAACCGCCATGAAGAGCAACTGCTGTTCAGCCGAACAGGTGAGGGCGGGGCCTTGAGGAACCGCAGCTACCTGCGCGCACTTCGGGTGGCGTTCGGCAGTCGCCGGGCGGCGCGCGGGGTGGCTGGGGCCGGTTCAGCGCTGCGTGACCGGAGAGTAGTCAGGTGGAAGGACCCGTCCATCCGCCCGTGAGTCTGTTCCGTCGAGTGCCAGCGCGCGGGGCCTCGCCCGAGGGTGCTGGCCTTCAAAGGGCGCGTGCAGTGTCGGGTCCGCGGGGGGGTGGAATGCGAGCTGGCGGGTATAGCGTGAGTTCGAGCTGGGTGATTGCCGCCATGGCTGTGGCTTGCATCATCCGGTTGTCCCGTGCGGTCGTCCTCGTCGATCAACCGATGGTGTGGACGGATGAGGCCCTCTATCACTCGATCGCCGCCGGCATTGCTCGCGGCGAAGGATTCCGATCAAGTGGCTATGACGCGACTCCGGGGTGGCCGTTTCTCTTGTCGCTCGTGTACGCGCTGTTCGGGCCGATCCCAGGATACGGGCGACTCCTGCAAGCCATTGTCGGCAGCCTTGTGGTCGCAATGACGATCGTTCTGACTGAGCGCCTGTGGGGTGGGCGCCCAGCGGCGATTGTGGGGTTCCTCGCTGCCCTATATCCCCCGCTGATCTACTTGTCCGGCGTTCTGTACACGGAGAACCTATTCGCTGCGATGCTCCTGGGTGTCGCGCTCAGCCTCCGGTCGTTCAACGATCGTCCTAGCATTCGCCGAGCGATGGTCTCGGGGCTCTGTGTCGGTGGGACCGCGTTGTCTCGTGCCTTGGGCCTGGTGCTCTTTCCGGCGATCAGCTTGGTTCTCGCCTTCTTCCCGCGAAGAACATGGTCATCAAGAGCCGCAATGCTCGGCGGGTTCCTGCTGGGGGGAACCTTGGTGGTGCTGCCGTGGGGAATTCGGAACGCGCACACCCTGGGCCACTTCGTCCCGGTATCGACGGGAGTTGGGGTGACTTTGTGGCGGGGGAACAGCGAATACAGCACAGGGACGACAGAGGACCGCTTCCTCTACCCCGACGACCCGTCGAGCGCCATCCAGTTACGACGAGCCAAGGACGTCCGCGCATTGGAATCCCTCCGCGACGAGCTGGCCCGACGGAGTGAGTACGACGCCGATCAGTTGCTCCTGAGCAGAACGGTCGCCCACATGCTGCGACAGCCGCGGAGGTCGGCTGCGCTTTATGTACGCAAGTGCAAGGCCCTCTTCTCGCCATACTCCGAAACGCAGACCCGACCGCGTGAGCTCGGGCGAATCGGGACCATTGTTCTCTTTGCAGTGACGTTCGGGCTGTATGTGCTGGTGCTCGGAGCGCTCTTCCGCGCGCGGCGAAGGATCTTGGAATGCTGGCCGGTCGTCGTTCCCCTGTTGGCGGTCCTTGGCGCACTGCCGCTGCTGACGACCTGCACGCGATATCGACTTCCGTGCGAACCCCTGTTGTTCGTGCTGGCAGGCGGCTTCTTCGCTGATCGGAGCCAGACCAGCGGTCAGCACGAGTGAAATGAGTGGAGTCCCCGCTCCTTCACCTCACAGCGACGCGGAGTACTGCAGCGTGGCCATGCGTTCGTCGAAGTCGCCGAGGTCGTTCGCGCCGGTGCGGTAGCGGCGCGTGGTGGCGCGGAACACGAGGCTCTGGCGGTCGTTCACCACCCAGCGCGCGTCGATGTTCGGCGTCAGCTCGCGGTCCATCGTGGTGCCCAGCACGTGCGTCTGCGTCACCTGCAGCTGGAGGTTCGCCTGCGCGCGCCCGCCCAGCAGCGTCAGCGAGACGCCCGGGCCCCAGGCGCCCAGCTCCGTCACCTGGTCGGCCACCTTCGAGCGCACGTAGTTGCCCGACGCGCTCAGGTACAGCGTGTTCGAGAGGCCGCCCTGCCAGCCCACGGCCACGGTGGTCGTGCGCGAGCCGGCGAAGCCCAGCGCGCCGTCGCCCGAGAACTGCACGGACTGCACGGCGAGCGTCGTGTTCAGGTTCTGCGCGGACCCGCCCCAGTTCCACGCGAGCCGCGGCGACAGCGAGAACGACGCGGTCAGGTCCTTGAGCGCCTGGCGCAGCTCGGTGGCGGGCGAGTGGCTGGCGAGCACGCCGAGGTCGACGTCGGATCCGAGCGTGGCGTTGGGCTGCCAGCCGGCCTGCACGCCGAGCGAACGCCGGCGCGTCTCGCCGCCGAGCGTGCCGCTGATGTCGTCGCGCCGCAGTCCGAGCGCGCCGCCCAGTCGCAGCCGCCCCTGCTGCAGCACGCGCCGGCCGTTCAGGCGACCTTCGATGCGATCGGGCGCGAGCTCGGAGTTGCCGAAGCTCTGGAATCCGCCGCCCGTGTAGTCCACCGCGAAGCCCAGTTCGCCGTCGGGCGAGTGCCGCTCGATGCGCGTGCCCAGCGCCAGCCCCGACACGGTGGGCGCGTCGGCCCGGACGTTGCGGTCGAACCGCGACAGCGCGGCGTCCACGTGCACGGTCGTGCCGCTGTCGAGCACGGCGCGGCGCGCGCGTGCTTCGAACACGGTGTTCGCGGCGGGCGTCACGCGCAGCAGCGAGTCGGTGGGCAACGAGCCGCGGTCGTCGAGCGCACGCATCACCACGAACTCGATCGCGTTGCCGAGCGGTTTGCCGATGCCGACGCGGCCGGCCACGACGTTGCGCTCGAACTGCGGCTCGACGGCGTGGATCGTGTCGCGACGGATCGACTGCCGCATGCGACCAGCGACGCCGCCCACGTACCAGCCGTCGCGCACGATGTCGGCGCCGCCGCCCAGCACGCCGGCGTCGGCCAGCGAGAAGCGCGAGTAGCCGGGCCGCACGTTGCCGGCGTGAAAGCCGCCCCAGCGCCACTCGGGATGCAGCGAGAGCTGGTTGATGGTCTGGCGGAACGACACCTGGTCTCCCGACACGAGCGCACGCACGGGCACCTTCACGCGATCGCCGAACATGCTCAGCGTGGCGCCCACCGTGAGCTGGCCGCTCTCGTCGGGCCGACTCGGCAGGCCGGCGCCCTTGTGCTCGTACAGTTCACCGGCCGCCACGCTCGTGCCGGCCACGCGGAACCAACGCGTGGCGAGGCCGGCGCCTTCGGGCATGCCGGGGTCCACCTGGATCGGTCCGTAGGGCACGGTCGCCGGCGTCGCGCTCGCGCCGGGGGCAGCGCCCGCTCCACCGCTCGCGGCGTCCGCGCCGTCACCGGGCGCGCTCGCGCTGTCGCCGACGGAGAGCGTGCCGGCCGTGGTCGCGGAGCCGAACGGACCGCCGCGACCGCCGCTGCGCGGCCCCCACCAGTCGCCGCGCGGCGTCAGCAGCGCGCGCGCGATCGAATCGGAGGGCGACACGATGCGCCGCGTCGACGAACCCGCGGGGCGCGCGCGCGCCGCGTCGGGCACCGACTCGCCGCCGGGTGCGACGCCCAGCAGGGCGCTGCCCGCGGAGCCCATGTCGCCGGGGCCGGACGCCGCGCGCATGCGCGCGCTCGTGCCGGCGTCGGGGCTCTGCCACAGGAACGTGCGCACGGGGCTGCGGCCTTCGTTGAGTCCCACGCCCACGAAGCGGCCCGCCACGGGGCGCTTGCCCACGCCGGTGGACGCGTCGAGCAGCGCCTGCACGCGCCACGCGTACGTCGCGCCGTCTTCGAAGCGCGGCGCGGCCGAGGGATACGGCAGGTTCGCGCGCGCCACGAACGTCTCGAGCAGCGGCACGTTGGCTTCGAGCGCGGTGGCGGCCGACTGCCCGGGCAGCACGCGCACCATGCGGAACTGGTACCAGACCTCCTGCCCGGTCGTGAGCCGCGTCGGCGTCCACGTGAACACGGGCGCCGGCGAGCGCACGACGCCCGCCTCGGGTGGCGTCAGCAGCGTGGGCGCGGGAGGGATCGACGGCACGATCGTGATCTCGATCTGCACGTCGGGGATCGCGACGCCGGAGTTGGCGCCCACCATGTTTTCGCAGAACAGCGTGATGCGCACCGGCCGCGCGGGCAGGTGACCGGTGCGATCCATCGCTTCGCGGATCGAGCCCTGGAACGCGAGCCGCCCCCAGTCGAGGATGTTCTGCGTCAGCAGCACGGTCTGCCCGGGCGCGAACACGCGCGGCTCAGTGGTGCCGGCGCTGCCGCCCGGCTGGTCGAGTCGCGCGCGCAGGTCGCAGCGCACGGGTTCGCGCAGGTTGTTCGTCAGCTGCAGCTGGCAGAGGCTGTGGCTGGAACGCCAGTCGGCGGGATACGCCGACGGCACCGGCACCGCGATGCAGTTCATCTGCACCTGCGCCAGCGCCGGCGTGGCACCGAGCGCCGACAGCAGCGCGAGCGCGACGATGGCGACGAACGGATGGATCGCGCGGCCGCGAAGGCGCGCGACGAACGAGGCGAGCGGCCGGGGCGTCATCGCGGGTCACCTCCCCGTGGGCGTCAGCACCGCCGGCGACGCCAGCGGCGCGCGCGTGGGCGCCAGCCGGGTGGCCGGGGCCGCACGCGCCACGTTGTTGTTGGGGTTCGCATCGCCGGGCGCGGTGGCCGTGGCGGTCACGGACCACGCGCCGGCCGGAACCGTGATCGGCCACTGCAGCGCGAGCACGCCGTTCGCGGTCACCGCCGCGCCCAGCTGCGTCCGCGCCACTTCCTTGCCGTCGGCCGCGAGCACGAGCAGCACCGTGCCGCCCATGGCCGGCGCGGAGCCGACGTTGCGCACGTTCAGGCTCACGACCGCGGAGCTGCCGGCCGTCGGCGCGGGCGGCGCGACGCGCAGGTCCGTGCTCGCCAGTTGCAGGTCGGGCGCGCCGCCCGCACCGGGCGGCTTCGCGAACGGCTTGAGCCCCGGCGCGCCACCCATGGTCGGCGCACCGGCCGTCGGTTTGGCGCCACCGCCGAGCGGCGTCACGGGCCGGGGGCCCGTCTGGATGCCGCGCGTGCCGGGCATTGTGCCCGAAGGCGTGCCCGCGACGACGCCCGTGGACGCGCCACCGGGCAGGGGGCGACCGAAGCCGCGCGCGCCGCCGGGCGACACGAACACGGCCTTGCTCGCCTCGGCGCGTCCACCGCCCATCGTGACCACCGCCCGGAAGTCGTGACGCCCGGGCTTCGCCGCCCAGCTGCGGAAGCCGCTCGCCATCGCGAACCCCGCCGCGGGCACGCCCACGTTGACGAGCCCCAGGTCCTCGCCGTCCACGCTCAACCGCACTTGCGCCGTGCCCGCGGCGGCGCCGGCGGCGTTGTTCAGCTGCACCGACACGTCGAGCGGCGCGCCGGCGGCGGGCGGGAACGGGCGCAGCACGATGCTGTTCGCGCTCAGCCCGAGCACGGCGCCACCCACGAGGCCGCGCACGCCCGGGGCGCCGGGGCGTCCGAACGGACGCGCGCCCATCGCGGGCAGCGTCTGCGACGAAGCGGGACGCACCAGCGGCATCATCGTGCGCGTGGCGAACGGCGTGCGCACGGGAGCGGACATCGGGGAGGCCGGTGGCGTCGTCCGCACGGAGCGGTCTTCGCCCACGATCACGACCTGGCTCGTGGCCGAAGACGTGAGCGGCTTGCCCTGCGGGCCCACGCCGCGCAGGTCCACCTGCACGCGGTAGGCGCCGGGCGCGGGCGGAGTCCACTCGGTGAAGCTGACCGAGCGGCGCTGCCCGGGCAGCATCGTGCCCAGGTCGCGCTCGGCGACGGACCTGCCGTCCACGCGCAGCGTGGCGACGGTGGAACGGAACGCGGTGCCGAACGGATTGACGAGCGTCATCGTGACCGGCGAACCGGTCGCGGCCGCGGGCGCGGCCGGGGCGATCGGGCGCGCGGAGGTCGAGCCGGCCGCACCGTCACCCGAGCCCGGTGCGGGCGCCATGCGCACCGACGTGGAGCCCGTCGAGCCGCCGCCGCCGCTCCCGGTGGAGCCGGCACCGCTGCTCCGGGTGGGCGTGGCGAACACCATGCTCGTGCTGAGGTCGGTGATGTGCACGAAGCCCGGCGTGGTCTGCGTGGTGACGTCCGAGGTGGCGAGCACGCCGCCGATCTGGCCGCGCACGTCACTGATGTGCCGCGGCGGCTTCGGCGGCGTGGTGCCCGCGTTCACCTGCAGGTCGCCGAGGTCGGCGTGGTTCGTCTGCGGATCGGCGTCGTTGTTGCAGTAGGCGTCCAGTGCGATCGCCGCCACGCGACCGGAGCGCGTGGGCGTCCACGTCAGCTGCACGGTGGTGGTGGCGCCGGGGGAGAGCACGGTCGGGTTCGAGTGCGCGAGGTCGGACGCCTGGTCGCGCAGGTACACCGCGGCGTCGGTGGCGGGCGCGGCGCCGGCGTTGAACAGCGTCACGGGAATCGAGATCGGCGCGTTCACGGTGCCGCTCGCGGGCAGCATGCCCACGTCCACGATCTGCACGTCGGGCAGCGCCACGGCCGCACCCGGCGCCGCGGGAGCCGGCGCGGACTCGGGGGCGAACAGGTTCTCCGCCGTCTTGCTGAGGAACGCGTCGAGCAGGCCGAACATCGCCGACTGCAGGCGCGTCTTGATCTTCGTGCCCACGCCGCCGTTGTCGGACGACACCAGTTCCTGGACGGCGGCGAGCGCGTCGGAGGCCTGCGGCGACCGGGCGAGAGCCGTTTCGAGTCGCGAGATCACGACGAACGCCGTCTTCGGCGCCAGGCCGGAGCTCGACGAGCTCGCGCGCGAGATCAGGCCGAAGTTCGACTGGATGCCCGCGAGCCACGAGCGCGCTTCCTTCGGATCGGCCTTCGGGTCGGTCCACATGCGATCGAGGTCCTTCGCACGGGCGCCCCAGTCCTGCTTCGCGATCTGGTCGGGCGTCAGCGGCTTCGCGCCGCCGGTGCCGCCGTCCACGGCGTTGCGCCACAGGATGCCGGCGAACGGCGAGTCGACGCCCTGGCGCGCGCGCAGGTCGCAGAGGTTGTTCAACGTGAGCGCGTAGAACCGCGCCTGCGCCGTGTCGGAGCCCGCGGCGCTCGAGAAACCCGTGTCCATCAGCAGCAACTTGCCGGGCAGGTCGGCCTGCAGCCGCGTCATCAGGTCGGGCATGCGCTCCACGCCCTCGGACGACAGGCTGCCCGGGAACCACTCGATCGCCACGGCCTCCACCGGCGCGGCGCCGAGCACGGTGGCCAGCCAGTCGCTCGCGGCGTCCGCGGCGCCCTGGTAGCTCTCGTCGGTCAGCGGCGTGTGCGCGATGGCGCCGCGGCGGATCAACTCGTAGTCCATCGACACGCTCACCAGCAGCGGGCTCGCCTGCATCCCGCTGGATGCGAGCGCGGCCTGCTCGGTGGCGCGCACCGATTCGGCCGCGGCCTTGAGCACGGCGCTCGCGGCGGCCGCTTCCATCGGACCGTGGCTCGCCGGGTGATTCAGCGGCCGCCCGAGCTGGTAGAGCATGATCTGCGCGTAGGCGGGCGCGCCGGCGGTACCCAGTTCGGCGATCACCTTGCCGACGAACGCGGCCGCGAGCTGCGGGTAGTCCGCGGGCAGCGGCTTGCCCTCGGGCGCGCCGACCAGGTTGGGCGCCAGTCGCACGTTGTTCTGCTTCGCCCACGTGCACAGCCGCGCCACGCGGATGGCGCCGCGCTCGCCCAGGTCGTGCACGTCGACGGGGAAGCCGATCACGTTGAACCCGGCGCCCTTCAGGTAGCCGTCCCACAACGTCTGCAGCGCGGCCGTGCTCTGCGCCGCGTTCCGCTCCGAGCCCCGGCCCTCGCCGGGAAGCGCGTCGAGGTCCACCGCCACGCCGTGGATCGGCAGCAGGCCCACCGTGGCGGCGGTGGCGGCGGGGGGAGCGGCCGCGGCAGGCGCGGGAGCGGCCGCGTCGTCGGCGCGCGCCGTTGCGGCACACGCCAGCGCGAGCAGCAGCGCCGCGGCGGCCAGCGCCGGCACGCGGCGGGCGCGCTTCGTCGAGAGCCGGGCGGTGCGCATGTCAGCGCGTGCTCCCCATCTTCATCGCGACCTGGCCCATGCTCCAGTCCACGAGCTGCAGATGCTGACCCGCGTCGAGGTTCTCGAGCAGCTTCTGCGTCCGCGCGTTCTCGCTCGTGTACCAGCGCACCTGCTTCTGCATGTACTGGCCGGTGCTGGACGCCAGGCGGGCCCATGCGGTCGGGTCGCCGCCCGTGGCCTCGGTCTGCGCCATCTCGTTCTTGAACTGCGTGGTGACGTACGCGTAGTCCCTGTCGATCTGCTTCATCACGTACGGCGACTGGCCCGGGAAGCCGCCGTTGAGGATCGCGAGGTAGTGGTTCGCCTTCGCGCGGATCTGGGCGGCCGACAGCCGTGCCTCCTGCGCGTACGACTGCAGGTACGCGAACAGCTCGCACTTCGCGCCGCGCGCCTTCGCGCGCCGCTCGAGCGCGGCGAGGCCGTCGAGCACGTCGATCGCGGTGAGGTCCACGAGGTAGCGCTCGATGCCCGCCTGGATCAGCCCCAGCCGCGCGGCCGCGAGCTTGTCGCGCTTCGCGCCCAGCCGCAGCGACAGTTCGTCGGCCTTGCCGCTGGCGAGCGACTTCTCGATCGCCGACATGCGGTCGTCGATCGCCTTGAGCGTTTCCCAGTTCTCCAGCAGTACGTTGTTCATGAGCGCTTCGTCGAACGCGTCCGCGGTCTTGTCGACCATGTACTCGACGAGCTGGGAGGGGTCCTTCACGAACTCCTTCACCTTGGAGACCGCGTTGCGCGCGGTGCTCAGCGCGTCCTTGATCCACGCCGCCTTCTTCACCTTCTCCATGATCGCGGCCTTGCGCTTCGTGAGGTCGTCGTTCTCCTTGACCAGGCTGGCCTGCACGATCACGAGCGACTCGGCGTCCACGTCCTTGATGGCCTCGTGGACGAGCTTCCACGCCTGCGCCTCGGCGAGCGCCGCCTTCTTCTGGCGGAGCCGGCTGTCCTGGTACTGCTTCACCATGGCGAGCGCCGCATTGGACTCGTTGATGCCGTCGAGCATGGCCTGCGTGGTGCCGTTCGTGCGCTTGACGACGTCGGGGCCGAGGTCCGTGCGGACCAGGTCCAGGTAGAAGTCGGTCTCCTCGGCCAGCTGCCCCTGTGCGCGCTGGATCTCGGGCATCGCGCGGTACATGCCCTTGAACCACCAGACGAGGCCCCAGCTGAAGCCGATGTAGTACTGCGGCTGCCGCAGCTCCTGGTAGAACTTGACGCCCGTCACGTCGATCGTCGGGCTCGGCGCGCTCGTGAACGCGGCGATGCTGCCCTGCAGCTCGGGCGCCTGGGCGTGCGCGGTCGCGAACGGCGCGATCGCCAGCGCCAGCACGAGTGTGATCATCGGTCGCTTCTTCATGACGTCTCCTGCGCGGCGCCGAGGGTGCGCCGTCGGTCGAGGGTTCCGGTGCCGGGCGCGGTCAGCGCGCGGGCAGCTCGTCCACGAAGAGGTTGTCCGAAACGGTGTTCTGTCTCGGGGTGGACAGCGTGCGATTGCCCTTCAGCTGCCACGTGAGCTGGTAGGCGTAGTCCGGGTGTTCCGGCGTGGTGAGGATCTCGACCTTGTCCGTGACCTGGCCCCTCGCCACGTTCAGCGTGAGCTGCTTGGACTGCTCGGCACCGGCGACGTCGTAGAACAGCTGCACCGTGATCGCGCGCACGTCGGCCTGCTGCAGCGTCTCGGGGCTGCCGTCCAGCGTCACGAACCGGCGACGCAGCGGCGGCGTCAGCCCGATCGCGCCGGCGGTGACCTTCTTCCACGGCTCGACGATGGTGCGGCCGCCGAAGAGGTTCCACGTGGTCTGCACCTCGTACTCCATCCACTTGCGGCGGTCGTTGTCGCCCTTCCAGCCGTACATCAGCTTGAAGTTGTTGCCTTCCTTGTTGAAGTTGTTGCGGTCCACGCGCACTTCGTCCTGCGTCTCTTCGCCGCTCTCGTGCTTCTTGCGCAGCTGCACGCTCACGAAGTTCACGAACTGGCCGAAGTCCTGCGCGTTGACGCCGTCCACCATCGCCACGAGCTCGCGCTGCTTGAACAGCGGGTCGTCGAGGTTCACCGAGCGGAAGTGCGCCGGGTCCGCCTTGAGCTTGCGCAGGTCGCCGATGTTCTCGTCGAACGACAGCGTGAGGTTCTCGGGCGTGTACTTGTTGAGGTCGTAGTGGAACGTGCCGGTCTGCTTGGTCTTCTTCATCTCGAGCGTGGCCAGCACCGAGAACGCGGGCGCCGACTGCTCCTCGCGCAGCGATTCCTTGCCGGGCGCGAGCGTGCCGAGCGAGTCGGCGGACGCGAGCTGGCTGTCGGCCTCCTGGCGCAGCCGCGCCGCGTCGGCCTTCGCCGCGTCCACCTGCTTGCGCAGCGCCAGCACCTCGGCCTCGCGCGCCTTCGTGGCCTGCACGGCCTCGTCGGCGCCACCGGCACCGGACGTGGAGTCCCTGGCCGTGGCCACCACCGGCGGGCGCGCGGAGAGGAACCGGATGCGACGCTCGAGCTGTGCCGCCAGAGCCTCCGCCCGGGCCGCGGCCGCATCGGAGTTCTGCGCACGCGTGCGCGAACCCGCCGCCTTCGCCTGGCCGCCGGCGGCCTTCTCGTTGCGCGCGCGGATCTCGTCGTTCTGCTTGCGGATGTCCGCGTTCGCGGCCGTCGCCTCCGCGCGGGCCTCCTTGAGCTTGGTCGAGGCGCGGTCGAGCAGGCTCGGCTGCGTGGTGCCCAGCGCCGACAGCTGCGAGAGCGCGGGCGTGCCCGTGCCCTGCGCGGGCTCGAACATGCGGTCCTGGAGCATCTTGTACGCGGTCTGCACGATCGCGTCCATCTTGTCGTCTTCGCCGATCTGCGTGATCTTGATCGCGTCGCTCGTGCGCAGCTCGTCGTACACGTCGTTCAGCTCGGCCGACAGGTACGTGGACGCGAACCCGGCGCCGAACGCGCGATGGTTGTAGATCTTCGACCAGTCGGCGTCGATCGTGGCCCGCTTCGGGGCGCGGTAGCCCGACATGTCCATCTCGAAGTGGAAGCTGATGTCGGGCGCCGGCATCTCGAACGACTCCCACAGGATCTTGGCGCCCAGCTTGGTGAGCTGGATCGACACGGCCGCCTTCTCGCCGTCCAGCAGCGGCGCGCTGCCGAGGCCCACCACCTGCTTCGTCAGGTCGCCCTTGGTGTCCTTGAACGCCGACACCAGTCCGAAGCGGCCCGACTTGAACAGCACCGGCCCGCGGATCACGCCGCCCGGCCGCACGCGCTGCAGCTCGGACTGAGCCTGGCGGAGCTGCTCGGGCGTCACGCCCAGCGTGACCAGCGCATGCACGATGCCGCCGCCCTCGCCCTCGCGGGCCTCGGGCTGGTCGGCGCCCGAGCGCACGTTGTCGACGTAGCGCAGGAACGAGAACTGCGGCGTCCCGTTGGCGTCCGTGGCCAGCCGCGCCTTGTCGGGCACGTAGTAGAAGACGCTCTCGTTGTTCAGCTCCGGGAACAGCGTCAGTTCGCCGGCCTTGACCGACTTGTCGAGCAGGATCTGCTGCGCGGCCGCCGGCCGGGGCCCGGCGATCAGCGCCAACACCAACGCGGCCGCAGCCGCCATCCATCCCGTGTTACGAGCGTTCATTTCGCCACCCTCCCCACCAGCTCGCTGAACCGGTCGAGCACCCGTTCCTTCGCACCCGCGACCGCCGTGCGGGCGGCCTGGACGGCCTCGGCCCGGAGCGTCGGTACTTCCAATACGTCCTTGGGGATCGCGGCGAACACGTAGTCGTCGCCGACCTTGGCGCTCCACGGCGTGGCCAGCTTCCCGTCGGTCTTGTGGTCCACGACCAGCCGGTAGGCGTAGCCGCGGGCGTCCCGGTCCATGAAGATCTTCCGCGATGCCGTCGGCTCGCCCTTGACGACGGACAGGCTGATGTTCTCCTCGACCTCGGTGCCCAGCCGCGGGTAGTGGATCTGCACCGTGATTCGCGTGACGCCGCTGGCCTTCATGGCTTCGAGGTCGGCCTCCACCTCGATCGTGCGCGGCGCGAGCGGCGCCGCCAGCGTGACGCCTTCCCAGCTGCCCTTCTGCCAGGTCGGGGTCGCGGGCCAGATCTGGCCGCCGCGGAAGCTCCACTGCGCCTGGTACTCGTACGCGTCGGGGTTGGTGTCCTCGCCGCGCGCGTAGGTGACCGTGGCGTTGATGCCCTTCTCCTTCAGGAACTTCTCGTCGATCGTGACCCGGTCCTCGAACGGGTTGCCCGACGCACGCTTCTTGCGCACGTTCACCGTGACGTAGTTGGCCTGCTGTTCGAACAGGTCCTTGGCGTCCAGGTCGAGGATGAAATGGATGTCGCGGTGCTGGAAGAACGGGTCGTTCAGGTTGACCGCGGCCACGCAGTTGGGGTTGTCGCGCACGCCGTCGTACCAGCGCCCGAGGTTGCCCACGAGCGTGTAGGGCTTCTTCAGCGCGATCCGCGAGTTCAGGCGGATCGTGCGCGAGCCGCTCTGCTCGGAGGTCTTCAGCGCCGACTGCTTGAACGTGTACGACGAGCCGTGCCGGACGTCGGGACCCTTGTCCTCACCGGCCGCGGCGGCCGGCGGAGGGGCGCTCGCAGGGGAGGCCTCGGCCACCGACGCCAGGAACATCTGCAGGAACGCCTCGCGCACCTTGGCCACGCGCTCGTCCGACACCAGCTCGTCGAACTGCAGCGTGATCGCCTTCTTCTCCACCAGGAAGTCGAACTGGTTCTTCACTTCCTGGTACGTGTACGCGTACACGCCCTTGCAGCTCCAGAACCCGCACGTGGTGCCGGTGCGGGTGCGCGTGTAGTCGGCGTTGAGCGTGGTGCCTTCCTTGGCGATGCGCGACCAGTCCACGGTCATCGAGGCGCGCACGGCGGGAGCGAGCACGGTGTAGCCGAAGTTGAGGCCGATCGACACGTCGGCGATCGATCGCTGCTTTTCGAACGAGGCGGCCAGCAGCTGCGCGCCCTCGGCCGTGAGCCGTGCGGCCGCCGCGGCGCGACCGCCGGGCACGAGTGGTGCGCGGCCGGACGTGACGAGCGCGGACGACATCTTGCTGTCGTTCAGCGTGCCCGAGATCACCTGGAACGTGCCGCCCTCGCCGTCGGCCTCCATGGGCACCGCGCCCAGCAGTTCGCCGTTCGGGTCGAGCTTCTTCAGCCGGTCGCGGACCTCGGCCTCCTGGTCGGCGGTGAGCCCCCACTCCATCAGGAAGTGCATCAGGCCGCCGTTCACTCCACCCGCGTCCGCCCGCGCCTCGGTCGTGAACTTGAGGAACAGGAACTCGGGCACGTTGTCGGGGCGGCGGGCGAGCCGCAGGTTCACGGGCAGGTAGTAGTACTGGTGCGTCTTCAGGTCGGGCGCGCTGCCGGCCACGCCGAGCAGCGTCACCGGCGTGTTGTCGCCGAGCGTCACCGTGAGGCGATTCTCGTCGTCGAGCACCACCGCGTGCGCGGCTCCGGCGCACACCAGCGCCGCCACCGTCACCACGGCGGCGAGGGCGTGGCGCACCGCGCGATTCGTCCACACATGCAGCATCGAAACCTCCTCGATCTCGTTCATGACATCGCCCTTCGGGGGAGCCTCGAGGCGCGCATTCACGGCAGTTCGTCCACGAACACCAGTCCGCTCGAATCGCGTCGCTTCGCGGTCAGCCGCTGACCGCCCGTCATCTGCCACGTCGTGACGACCTCGTACTCCGGCTGCCCCAGCGGCAACGTCACCTCGACGCGCTTCTCCTCGAAGGCGTCACCGGGGCGCACCACCACCTGGGGCCGGCGCTGTTCGCCGAAGAACGGGTAGTCCACCTCCACCACCACCGCGCGCACGCCGCGCGCCCTCAGCACCTCGGAATCACCCGCGAGCTGCACGTTGCGGCGCTCGTACGGGGCGAACAGGTCGATCATCGGGGCGTTCGTGCGCTGCCACGGCGTCTCGTGCACGCCGCCGCCCTTGAAGCTCCAGCGCGTGCGGTAGTCGTAGTCGAGCCACGCGAGGCGGTCGGTGTCGCCGTTCCAGCCGTACACCAGGCGCGGGCGCGTTCCCGGCGTGGCGGCGTTCGTGCGGTCGAGCACCAGCTCGCGCAGCGTCTCCTCGCCGTTCGCGTGCTGCTTGCGCATGGTCACGGTGATGCTGTTGACGAGCTGGTTCAGCTCGGGCAGCAGGGCGCCGTCGACGCCCACCTGCACCTCGCGCTGCTGGAACGCGGGGTCGCCCAGGTTCACGGTGCGGAAGTAGTTCGGGTCGCCGCCGTGCGCGCCGTGGAAGTCGCCGATGTTGAACGTGATCAGCGCGTGGCGCTCGATCGAGGCGCGGTGCCGGAACGACATCACGCTGTTGCCCTCGGAGCGCATCTCGCGCAGCTGGTAGCCGACCGACGCGCCGAAGCCCACGGTCTTGCGGCTCGACAGCGGGCCCTTGGAGCTCATCAGCGAACCGAGCGCGTCCATCAGGCCGCCGCGCTGCCCCTCGGGCACGCGGTCGGGCTCCACGGGCTGGAACATCAGCCCGAGCAGCCGCTCGTAGACGGTCGTGATCAGCGCCTCGCTCGCGGCGTCGCTGCCGGACGTGCGCAGCTCGATCGCGTTTTCGCGGCGCAGCTGGTCGAACGCCACCTCGATGTCGGCGCCCACGAAGTACACGGTGCCGCCCGCCGAGAACGACTGGCTCTTCCGCACCTGCGACCAGTGCACGGTCAGGTCGGCGTTGTAGGCGTCGCTCAGGCCGCCGAACGTCATGTCCATCACCAGCGACACGTCGGGCGTCTTCATGGACAGGCTCTGCAGCAGCAGCGTGGCGTGCTGCGGGTCGAGGTCGAACGACAGCGCCAGCCGGTTGCCCTCGAGCACGGGCGCCCGGCCGGTGGCGAGCGCGCGCGACGTCGGGGCGTCGCCGCCGGGAGCGAGGATCGACGACACGAGCGTGTAGCGGCCGTCCGCGAACACGATCGGCCCGCGCAGCGTGGCGTGGTCGTCGCGCGTCACCTTGCGCAGCGCCGCGGCGGCCTGGGTGACCCACGCTTCGGGCGTGTCGAGCATCACCAGGAAGTGCAGCACGCCGCCGCCCTGCGCCTGCGTGATGCCCGCCACGCCGGCGCTGTCGCCGCCGGTGTTGACGACGTAGCGCACGAACGAGAACTGCGGGTGGCCCTGCTCGTCCTCGGCCAGTCGCGCGGCGGCCGGCAGGTAGACCCACGTGGTGCTGTCGGTGGCGAGCGGGAAGCACCACAACTCGCCGGCGCGGACGCCGCGATCCACGAGCACCTGCTGCGCGCACACGCGGCTCGCGCCCAGCGACACCACGGCGAGCGCCACGGCGCACGCGACGGCGACCGCGCGGAGGCCGCGCGCGCGCCGGGCGCGGTCGTGCGACGGGCGCCGCATCACCGGGCGCCTCCCGCGGCGGGGGCGACGGTGTCGGAAGCGGCGGGCGGCGTCACGAACAGGTAGTCGCTGTCCAGCACCTGCAGCCCGCCCTCGCGGCTGCCGGTGGGCGAGTGCCACGACACGCGGTACGCCACGGGCGAGTCCTTGTCCGCGTACAGCGACACCTTGGTGGTGGAGGCCGCGTCGGTCGCTCGCAGCGTGGCCTTCTTCTCGAGCTTCGGCTTGCCCGCCTGCAGGATCGCGAACTCCACCACCGCCGTGCTCATGCCGCGGTCCTTGAACAGCTGGCGGTCGGCCTCGATCTCGACCACGCGCCGCGTCAGCGGCGGCGTCAGCGAGATGGCCGCGTCGGACGAGCGGATCCACGTGTCGGCCTTCGCGGGCACCGACAGCGTCGGCCCGCCGCGCAGGCTCCAGCGCACCTGGTACTCGTACTGCGTCCAGTCGGTGCCGGTCATGCCGAGCCGCGGGAACGCCACGTTCTGCGTGGTGCGCCCGGCCTCGAGGTCGGCGCGGCTCAGCTGCACGGACTTCGTGAACGCGGGCTGGCCGGGATAGCTCTTGCGGAAGTTCACCGACACGAAGTTGATGGCGTCCTGGAACGAGTCCAGGAACTCGCCGTCGAGCTGGAAGTACACCGGGCGGAACTCGAACGCCGGGTCGGCCAGGTTCACGATGCGGAAGTAGCGCGGGTCGTTCGCGAACGCGTCGTACAGCCCGCCGAGGTTGCCGGACGAGTGCACGGGCACGCGCACGGTGGCGTTCTTGGTGAGCACGAGCGTGAACGTGTTCTGGCGCACGTCGCGACGGTTCTTGAGCACCCACTGGTCGTCGGACACGTACGCCTGGTCGCCGCTGCCACGCACGAGGCGGTCGAGGAAGCCGCGGGACTGGCGGCCCTGCAGCTGGCCCTGCTCGATCGCCGTCTCGCGCGCGGGGTCCTTCGCCCAGCCGGTCGAGTCGTTGAACATCAGCGTGGTGAGCTTGTCGGTCACCAGCTGCAGGATGCCCTGCATGTCGTCGGCCTTGATGCCCACGCCGCTGCTGCGATCGAACACGTCGATCTTCAGCGTGCCGTCGCGGTGCAGCTGGTCCATCACGTCGCGCATCTGCCGCTTCGTGAACCCGGCCTGGCCGTTCGAGAGGCGGCTGAAGTGCTCGTACACGGTGGACACGTCGGCGGTGACGCGGGCGTTGTAGCCCTGCACCATCGCCTCGTAGTAGCCGTGCACCGACACCGACACGTCCGACGTGGGGCCCGAGAGCGAGTTCCACAGCAGCGTGGCGCCCTGCGGCGACAGGATCGCCGCGACGACCGCGCGCGACCCGGGCGTGAACGGCGCGCTGCCCGACGTCACCGACGAACGCGTGAAGCCGCCGTCGCCCTTGTTGGACAGCACGGCCGACACGATTTCGAACGAGCCCTTGCCCTCTTCGCCGTCCTTCAGCGTCTGCAGCAGCGGCACGGGCCCGAGCACGCGGGCGTTGCCCACGGTCTTGCGCAGCTCGGCCTCGACCTGCGCGCGCTGTTCCTCGGGCAGCGTGAACTCGACGAGCGCATGCAGCAGGCCGCCGCTCGAACCGCCCTGCGCGTCGACGTACTTGAGGCACAGGAACTCGAGGCTGCCGTCCTCGCGCGTGGCGAGCCGCGGGTACTGCGGCACGTAGTAGTAGGCGTTCGGGTCGGCGGAGTCCTGCAGCAGCTGCACGCCGCGCACGACCCGGGCGCCCTGGTCGTAGTTGACCAGCGCGCGCGCCGGCGCGCTGACGAGCGCCAGGGCCACGGCCACCGCGGCACACACGCGAAGGGTCGCGGCCGGCATGCTCTGCCCGTGTCTCGTCATCGAAGGCCTCCGGGTGGTGTTCGAAGTCAGCGGATGGGTCGAACGCCCCGCGCGGGGGCGACCGGTGTCGTCACGTCGAGCAGTGCGAGCCACGCGCGGCCCGCCTGCCACGGCCCCGTGGTCGAGCTGCCGTCGGGACGGGACTCGACGAGGCGGAAGCGGTAGGGCCGGTCGAGCCGGACGGCGACCGGGAACCGGAGCCCCACTGCAAATACGTCCGGGCGCTCGCGGGCGAACACCGCCAGCTGGCGTACCGGGCGGCCCCCGATCGACTCGGCCTCGATCTCGACCCGCTTCTCGAACAGGTCGGGCCGGCGGGCGTCGCGGAAGTCGAAGCAGTACACGTCGAGCGCCGCGAAGCCGGCCGGCGCCTGGGCGTCCACGTCCACCCGGCGCACCACGCCGGGCCACGTGCGCAGGTCCACCCCGATCCGGAACGCGCCGGCGCGCACCACGCGGCGCGACGTGGAGTCGCGCCCGGCCGAGTCCGCGGCCGACAGCCGGTCGCGCAGCGCCCGCGACAGCTCGGGCGGCCCTTCCACGTCGCCGAACGGCTCGGGCGCCACCCGGCCGTCGGCCACGAACGCGTAGGCGAAGCTCATCGCGAGCTGGTCGCGCTCGAGCGCCGCCTGCAGCACCTGCGCACTCAGCGAGTCCAGCGCGAGCGTGAACACGCGTTCGTCCCACGCGGCGTCGCCTTCGGACCCGTCGGCCACCAGGTCGCCGCCGGGCAGCACGCGCGCGGTGGAGTCCGGCCGGCCGACCGGCGCGAACACGACCGCCGACTCGATGCGCCGGATCGGCAGTGGCCGCAGCTCGGGAGCGCGCCCGCCGGCCGCCAGCGCGCGCGCCGCGCGCTCGAGGTCGGCCGGCGCGTGCGCGGGCAGCTTCACGCGCAGCGTCAGCACCGTGCGGTGCAGGGCGAGCCCGCGATCGCGCGACAGCGCGTTGCCGGTGTAGCGCATGGACAGCAGCGCCAGGTCGGGGCGGCCGTCAGGGCCGGTCGCCAGCACCGGCTCGGGCGGCAGCACGTGGAAGAGGTCCGTGCGGGCGTCGTCCGCGAACACCACGAGCGGGCCGACCATGCGGCGGCTGGCCAGGTCGGGGCGTGCGTGGGCGAGCGTGGCGAGCAGCGCCACGCCCAGCGGTAGCACGAGGACCCGGGCCCAGGAGCGCGAGGACAGGCACGACGACGCGGCGCGAAGGCCGCAGCGGGGCCGCATCGGAGGGCTCAGCGCGCCGGCAGCGCGCCGAGCGAGCTCTGCACCTGGAAGGGCCCCACCAGCACGCGCAGGTCGCGGCTCGGGATCCAGCGGCCCTCGCCGCGCTCGGGCCGCCCGTCCGTCAGGGTGAGCGCCAGGCGGTATTCGCACAGCGGCTCGCCCGAACCGTCGCCCGCGCGGGCGCCCGCGAACAGCGGCCCGAGCCGGAAGTCCTTGCCGTCGGCGTCGAGCACCACGGTCTTCACCTGCGTCGCGGCGCCGCGCGGATCCCACCAGCGCGAGCGGACCTCCACCAACGCCTCGACCGCGCCGGCGTCGGCGAGCGGCGTGAGCGTGTGGAACGTGATCTCGGAAGCGCCCGTGGTGGAGACGCCGCCGGTGAGCCCCGCGATCGCCTGCGATCCGCACTCGGTGCACGAGCCGTCCACCGTGTAGTCGAGCCACATCTTGCGCGCGTCGCGGTCGAGCCAGAACGGCACCGACGTCGCGTTCCAGCGCACCTGCCCGCCGGGCGGCACGCGCACGTCGCCGAGCGCCCACGTGTGGACGACGGGCGGCTGCCCGGGCGCCACGCGCAGCGCGTGCAGGTAGCGCAAGGTGATCGGGTAGGGCGTCGGGTTCTTCCAGCCCGTGCGGTCCCACGTCAGCGTGCCGAACGCCGCCTCGTCCGCGAGCCGGATGCGCACCGGCACGCTGCGCGCGCGCAGCCCGCCCCCGACCGCGTGGAACGTGGCGTCGCCGCTCAGGCCCACGTTCTCGACCAGCGCCTCCTGGATGAACAGCATGGTGCGCTCGTCGGTGGTCCACGAGACGTCCATCTGGCCCATCACGTCGGACAACCCGTGCACCGCCACGCGATCGCCGCGCACGCTGAACGGCCCGAGCGCTTCGGCCAGCGACACCTGCACCGAGTCGATCGGGATCGCTCGCAGCTCGCTGAAGGGAAGCTGGTGCGACTGGGCGTAGGCGCGTACGAGCTCCGAGGCGAGCTGCACCTCGGCCGCGTCGATGCCGGCGTCGAGCCGGGCCGCCATCAGCACCTGCCCGGCCGCGCCGGCGGCGTCGGCGGACGCGTACACGGTGCGCAGCTGGTAGCCCTCGGTGCTGCTCCAGTCGAGGCCGAAGCCGCTGGGAACGAAGTAGAAGATGCCCGACGCCGGGTTCAGGTCGGGGTACACCTCGGGCGAGAAGTCGAACACGCGCGGCAGGTCGAGGCGGATGTTCTCGGTGCGCACCGCCCCGAACGGCAGGATCGCCATCGTGGCGGGCCCGCGGGCGCCGCGGTCGATGTCCTGGGTGTGGAGCCCGAATTGCGCCGCGCTGACCGCGCGGATCGCGGTGCTCGCCGGCAACGCCCGGAGCGCGGCGTTCGTGGACGGGGCGGGCGTCGCCGGGCGCGCGGGCTCGGGCGCGATCAGGCGCGTGCCCGTCGGGCGACCGAGCGGCGAGGCGGACGCGAGGATGCGGCGGCTGGTGGTGGCCGGCGCCGTGCTCGGCGGTGGCGCCGAGGTGGGCGGCGCCACCGGCGGCGTGGCGCCGGGCGGGGAGGGCGGCGCGACGATCGTGCCCGTGGGCACCACGTACGAGGGCTGCGGGCCGAGCTCGGCGGTGCGGCCCAGGGGCCGNCGTGGTGAGGAAGTCGGCGCCCGCGGGCAGCGCCGCGCTCCACTCCTTGCCGAGATCGAACGTGCGGCGGAAGCCGGGTGTGCTGCGGCTGGCGAGCGCTACGTTGATGCGCAGGTACGGCGAGCGGCGGAGCGCACCGGCGTCCTCGGCCTCGAACACCAGCTCGGTCTCGCCCGTGCCGCCCGAGAGCCCGACCGGCTCGGGCATGCGGATGCCCGCCTGCCGCGCGCGCGCGGACTCGAGCACCTCGCCCCACAGCTTGCCGCCCGCGAAGCCCTGCCAGCCGACGGTGACCACCAGCCGTCGCGGCGAGTCCTCGGTGACGACCACGCGCGTGATCTCGCCGCGCAGTTCGCCGCTCAGCAGCGAGCCGGCCAGCGATTCGAGCCCCGACTGGAGCTCGCGGGCGCTCGTGAGCGTCTTGCCCGCGAGCGGCCCGGGCGCGACGGCGCCACGCACCGGTCGCGCCGCCAGCAGCACGATCGCGATCGCGAACGCGAGCAGCGCCGGGGCGGGCGAGCGAAAGGGTGATGACAAGGCAACCTCCTCGGAGGGGCACGGGTGGCCGGGGGGCGATCGGCACGAGCGGCGCCTTCCTCCGATACGACCGGGGCCCGCGAAGCGAACAGCGGGCGACGCGACGGGCGGAAACGGCGCCCGGCGCCGGGGAGGCGGCCCGGCCAGGGCGGCCCGGCCGGGGTGGCGCGAGCCGCGGCGGGGCTCCGGGCTGTGGCTGCACCGGGCGAGCGGACTCGGGCGAGTCGCGGCGATTCCGGGGCGAGGGGTGCGCCGGGGTGGGCGGGCTCCGGCGGCCGGGCGCCTGGCCCGGCAGGCCGGCGTCGGTGCGCGGCTTCCGACGCCGGCGGACTTCGGCGGTTACGGACGGGCGTGTCGCCCGCTAGTTCACTTTCCTCGACGCGATCACCGTGGCGTCCAGCTTGTTCAGCCGGAAGCCGCCGTTCAGCGCTTCGCCGCTCTCGGGGCCGCGCACGCTCATGGTGAGCGACATCTTGAGCTTGCCGTCCACGAACAGCTGCGCCACGCGCGCGTCGGCATCGGTGGTCACTTCCACCGTGTCGGTCACGCCGGGCGTCATGGCCACGGGCAGCGTGATCACCGGCGGCGTGCTGCGCGGGTCGACCCACGGACTGCTCAGGTACAGCCGCAGCGTGTCGGCGCCGCTGCCGCTGGAATCGCGCACCACGGCCGACACGCGGAACGTGACCATGTCCACGCTCGCGACCTGGCCCATGTTGTTCACGAGCGGGATCTCCATGCCGTCGAGCACGGTCTGCTCGCCGGTGGCGATGCCGCCGGGGACCGCCGGCACCGGCCCGAACGAGCCCGACACGGCGGCGGGATCGACCCAGCTCATCACGTCCACGTTCATCACCAGCTGCCGATCGCCGCAGCTCGTCACCAGCAGCGCCAGGGCGCCGAGCGCCATCCATCGACGCGCACGCATCACCGCTCCTCCCTCGGATACCAGCCCAGCCCCACGGCCAGCTCGCTCTGTTCCTCGCGCATCAGGTTGCGCGTGTGCGTGGCGGCCGCCACGTCCAGCCCGAGGCGGCCCAGCTTCACGCCGAGCCCGCCGCTCCACTGCACGGCGCGCTCGCGGTCCATCCGCACGCCGGCGCGCGTGGCGAACGGTCCCCACCAGCGCTCCAGGCCCGCGTGTGCCACGGTGCCGATCTCGTCGCTCACCACGTCGGCGGCCAGCGTGTGGCGATCGCCCATCCATGCGGCGTGCGCCGTGACCACGGCGGGCACGTGGCTCGTCCAGCGCACGCCGTCGGCGGTGGTGTAGTTGTGCACTTCCCCGGTCACGCTGTCGCGTCGCGACACGCTCTCGCGCACGCGCCAGTCGAGCGCGGTCGACACGTCGTTCACGCCCACGCCCAGCTGCAGGCCCGGCGCGGCCCACACGAGGCCCAGGTCGAAGCCGGCGCCGAAACCGCCGTCGGCGGGCCCGGCCGTGCGCATGCGGCCGATCACGTCCACGCCCACGGGCGAGTCGCTGAACAGCGTGTCGCCCGTGGTGAAGGACGCCACGTGGTCGGCATCGCCGTACGCGAGGCCGCGCAGCAGCTTCACGCGCGCGCCCACCAGCAGCGCGGGGCCGCCGCTGGTGTCGCCGGCGGCCACGCCCAGCACGCGGCCGGCCCAGCCCAGCCGCACGCCGGCGGCGGCTTCGCCGAGCCCGGCGTTCGTGGCTTCGTAGCGCGTCCGCGTGGTGAAGTCGGCGCCGTCGGCGAGCACGCCGTGCAGGGCGTCGTTCATGCGCAGTTCGTTGCGCGCGTGCACCAGCGGCGCGACCTCGGCGAACGCGCCGCGCACGCCGAATCCGAACGCCGGGCCGCCCACCTGGATGCCGAGCGTGCTCGACTGCGACGGGAACATCGACGAGATCTCGCCCAGGTTCACGCTCAGCCGGTCGCGCGCGATGGACACGGTGATGTCGTTGGACGGCGCGTCCGGCGTGCCCATCTGCAGGTTCCACGGCGGGTTGAACAGCGTGTTCGCCAGCTCCCACGCGTTGAACTCGGGGTCGTCGGGATCCAGCACGGGCTTGTCCTGCAGCAGCGCGACCAGGCCCAGGGGCAGCGTGATCGAGGCTTCGTCGGCCACCGGGCGCGGCATGGCGCGCAGGGCGACGTTGGATTCCTCGCTGCCGCCCGAGTGCGGAACGAGCACGCCGCCCATGCCGAGCCGACGCGCACTGAACGTCTGCGCGTCGGCGCCGCCGGCAAAGGCGACGAGTGCCGCGGTGGCGGCGAAGAAGCAGATCAACCGGCGCATCGTGAGTCCCCCCGTGAAGTCGGAGCCATCGTGGCCCGAGGCGCGTGCCCTCACTGCAGGGGGCGAGCCAGCGCGCACCGCGTCGCAAATGCCCGCCGCGCACCGCAGGCCCGCGCAACGCCCGCGCGGCCGGCGTGCGGAATGCACGGGAAGTCCCGAGGAAGGAAGCGGCGGAGCGATGTCGCTGCAGCCGAAGCGCGGACCCGCGCGCGTGCATGGGGTCCGCCGGAGCGTCGAGGATCGGAGAACCCGGCGTCGTGCAAGAACGCGAGCGGGGGCCCCGAGGGGAGCCCCCGCTGCTGGCCTGGCTGACGGGTGAACTAGACCCAGGCCGCCAATGCGCGCGTCTGCTCCTGGCCGCCCAGCGACATCGCCAGCAGCGAGCCGGCGAGCATGGCGCGCTCGAGATCGCTCTCGTCGAACGGGTCGCCATCGCGCTTGTTGCTCAGGTTGAGCACGCCGTACAGGCGGTTCTTGAACACCAGCGGCACCGAGATGAACGAGTCCGAGTTGTACGCGTCCTGTCCCGTGCCCTGCACCGGCGAGACCTCCTGCTTCATGCGCACGAACAGCGGCTTGCGGTTGTGCGCCACCCAGCCCGCGATGCCCTGGCCCACGCGCACGCGCACGCGGTTCGCCACCGCCTCGTCGAGCCCGCGGTGCGCGAAGATGCTCAGGCTCTCGCGGCTGTCCTCCATGCGCATCAGGCTGCAGCGGTCCACGCCGAAGTGCTCGCAGAACCACGACACCAGCATGCGCGAGAACTCGGCCTCGTCGTGCTCCTGCGCCAGCACCTGGAACACTTCCTTGAGGAAGTTCATCGTGCGCTGCATCTCGCCGAGCCGCGACTGCGAGATCGCGAGCTGCGAGAACGCCTCCTGCAGGTGCGCCGCGGCGGCGCCGCTCTGCTCCTCGAGCGCGTCGAGCGTGCTCTTCACGCGCGACAGCTCGTGCCGGTAGGCCGACGAGTTGCGGTCGAGCGCCTCGATCTCGCGCGTGAGCGCTTCCAGCCGCTGCGCCTTGTGCTGGTTGTCGGCGGCCAGCTGCTCGGAATGCGCCTGCAGCTCGCGCAGCCGGTTCTGGAACTCGGCCGCGACGGACTGCGAGGCCTCCTGCTGCGCGGCCAGCGCCTGCGCGGCGGGCGCGGGGTCGGGCACGGGGCGCGGGTCGCGCGCGTACAGGTGCCGCGCCAGCGACATGGCGGCCAGGCTCTTCACCGGGATGATCTCGCCCACGGCCCGGCTGCCGAACGCGTTGCGGCGCGGGCTCACGATCACCAGCATCGCGATGAGGTCTTCCTGATCGGCCAGTGGCATGCACACGCACGAGTGCCACGGGGTGCCGGCGGCGATGGGCTGGATCTGGGGGTGCTCGGTGGAGTCCGGTTCGTAGCTCGGGCTGGACTGGAACAGGCGGGCCAGCAGCGACCGGCGGTCCGTCGCGTTGAAGAATGCACTGGGGTGGAAGAACTTTCGCACGAGTCGGGCGGGGAGCTGCTCCACCGGAACGATGATGTCGCGGCGCTGCAGCCGGCCCGTTTCGCGGTCGTACACGCGCACGAGCGCGTCGCGGCTGACCTCGTAGAAGGCGAGCGTCGGGTGCCAATCCGGCTGCACGGCGCGCAGATACGCCAGCAACGTGTCGACGACACCTTCGGTGTCCTTCGATCCGGTGAGCTTGTCCGAGATGTCGCGCAGGTCGAACTTGGACACGTAACCACCCCCATGACCGAGTGAATGCCTGCCTGCACCAGGTGCCGCTGGGCATGGCAACGCCCGTGCCGTTGGCATCGTGCGAGTTGCAGCCTGCACGATTCCGGGTCTGGAGCGCGTGGTAGATTTGCCGCGCCCACGATTACCACCGACCTGGACGCGAGGAGCCCACGATGCCCCGACTGATCGCCGATCGCGCGGTGCTTCACTCGACTTCGGACCTCGGCCGCGTGATGGCGGCGGCGCGTGCCCGCGAGCAGGCGGGCGAGCGCGTGCTGCACCTGGAGCGGGGCGAGCCCGACTTCGACACGCCGCCGCACATCGTCGAAACCCTGCACCGCGCCGCTCGCGACGGCCGGACGCACTATCCCGACCAGCGCGGCGAGATCTCGCTGCGCGAGGCGATCGTCGCGAAGCTGGCGCGCGAGAATCGCATCGCGGCGCACCCCGACGACGTCGTGATGACCTCGGGTGGCACGCACGGGCTGTTCATCGCCATGCAGGTGCTGCTGGGCCGCGGCGACGAGCTGCTCGTGCTCTCGCCGCACTGGATGGCGCTGCCCAAGCTGGTGGGCTTCGTGGACGGCGCGTCGTGGCGGTCGTTCCCGGCCTACATGGGGCTGGCGACCGGCGCGTGGCCGGCCGGGCGTTCGAGCAGCGGCTGCGCGAGTCGCTGCGCCGGAGACGAAGGGCATCTACGTCAACACGCCGAACAACCCGACGGGCGTGGTGCTGGCACGCGAACAGCTCGCGGTGATCGCGCGCGTGGCGGTCGAACGCGACCTGTGGGTGCTGAGCGACGAGGCGTACGAGCACCTGCTGTACGACGGCGCGACGCACGTGAGCCCGGCGTCGCTGCCGGGCATGGCCGAGCGCACCGTGAGCGTGTACACGCTCAGCAAGAGCTACGCGATGACCGGCTGGCGCATCGGCTACGTGGTGTGTCCGCCGGCGATGCGCGCGGTGGTCGCGCCGATCGTGGCGTTCTACACCACGTACGGCGTGTTCCCGGCGTCGCAGGTGGCCGCCGCCGCGGCGCTGTCGGGTTCGCAGGACTGCGTCGAACACATGCGCGCGGCGTACGACGAGCGCCGCCGGCTGCTGGCGGAGCTGGAGGGCTGCCCGGCGATCCGCGTGCCGGCGCCGCGCGGCGCGTTCTACGCGTTCGCCGACGTGTCGGCCGCGCGCGGCGACCGCGACGTGAACGCGCTGATCGACGAATGGCTCACGCTGGGCGTGGCGGCGCTGCCGGGCACGGCGTTCGGTCCGGCGTTCGGCGACTGGGTGCGGCTGGCGCTGTGCACGCGCGCCGACGTCGTGGCCGTGGCCGCGCGGGGGCTGGCGGGCCACCACGGCGGCGCGGCGGCGCGTTGAGCGAGCCGCGGCGGTGGTGCCCCGAGTGCGGGCGCGTCTACGCAGGGGTGTTCGTGGCGTGCCCGGCATGCCGCGCGGTGCTGGTGGACGAGCCGCCGGCGCCGGCGGGCGAGCCGGTGGTGGTGCAGCGCGTGCCCGACGCGGCGGCCGGCGCGCTGCTGTGCGGCATGCTCGAGCAGAACGGCGTGCGCGCCGTGCTGCGCAGCGCGTCGATCCCGGGTTACCCGGCGGTGGCGCGCGACTGGAGCAGCATCGCGTGGGGCGAAATCCTGGTGCCGGGCGAGCAGCGCGACGAGGCGCGCGCGCTGATCGCCGACTACCTGGGCGAACTCGAGCGCGGCGGCGTGGTGCGCGACTCCGACGTGGAAGGCGAAGCGCCGGGCGACGCGTGAACGACGAAGCCCCCGTCCGCGAGTGCGAACGGGGGCCGGCGTCGATGGATCTGCTGCGGGTTCAGCGATAGATGGTCTTGAGCGCGCCCCACGTGTGACCGAGCGTCGGCGTGGGGAGCGTGCACGGCACCGCGGACGTCACCGTGAAGTCGGCGGAGTTGCTGTCGGTGTCGATGCCACCCGCGCCCTTGCGCACGGCCGCCGTCGTGGCGTTGATCGTGCCCGTGGGGCCGGCGCCCTCGAAGCAGTTCGTGCTGGCGCCGTAGCCGACCACGTCCACCACCGCCGCGCCCGAAGGGCACGACGTACCGGCCACGATCAACGTGTTGTTGTTCGTGAGCGCGACCTTGCCCGCGCCCGCGGCCATCGAGATGGTGCCGGTGGCGATCAGGCACGTGGACGGCAGCGTGGTGCCGTTGGCGCCGCCGCTGGCTTCCGCGATCAGCATGTACCCGCCGGCGGGAATGATGGTGCCGGTCGGGATGTCGGTCTTGGCCCAGCTCGTGCCGGTGGTGGCCGCGTACTGCACGGCCCAGCCGCCGATGTTCACGGGCGAGCCGCTGCGGTTGAACAGCTCGATGTAGTCGTTGCGCCAGACGGCACTGGCGTTGCCGCCCGCGCCGTAGATCTGGCTGATCACGACGTTGCCCACCGCGAACGCCGGTGCGGCGCCGAGCACCGAAACGAACAGGAATGCCGCGAGCAGGGAGTGACGATTACGCATGGCCTGACCTCCGAGAGGGAGTGGATGCAGGCGAGCGAGCGGGACCGGTCGGGGGCGGGCGGCTCGATCGAGGAAGGAACCACGAGACCGTCGGCGTCGAGGGGACGGCGGGCCGGGGCCGGCGCGGCGGTGCGGGCCTGTCGACGCGCGTCGGGGGAAGCTACGGGCGCGAGGGGGCGGCACCAAGCAGAATCGTGGGCCGCCGTGCGGGGTGTCGCGCGAGGTCGGTGCCGGGCGCCCGCATGCGTTGCGGGGCAGCGTGATGCGCGGCCGAGGCGTCGTCGACTCCGAGGGCTCCGGGGCGCGGCTGTGCCGCGAGCGCGAGGCGCTAATCATCCTCGAGCACGATGTGCGCGACGTCTCGGCCCGTGGGCGACTCGCCGGAGGCGTCGTCTTCTTCCTCCTCGACCTCGATCACGAACTCGCCGCGCACGCGCTGCGGCACGATCACGCGCGAGAGCGCGTGGTCGAACACCTCGTCCATCGTCTCCACGGGCACCAGCACGAGCCGGTCGCGCACGTCGGCGGGGATCTCGTCGAGGTCCTTCAGGTTGAGCGCGGGGAACATCATGGTCTGGAAGCCGGCGCGGTACGCGGCCAGCGCCTTCTCGCGGATGCCGCCCACGAGCAGCACCTTGCCGCGCAGGCTCACTTCGCCGGTCATCGTGACGTCGTGACGGATCGGGCGGTCGGACAGCACCGACGCGATCACGAGCCCCACCGTGATGCCGGCGGACGGGCCGTCCTTGGGGACGCCGCCCATCGGGAAGTGGATGTGGATGTCGAACTGGCTGAACGACTCGGCATCGATGCCGAGCAGGTCGGAGCGCGAGCGCACGTACGAGTGCGCGGCCTGCACCGACTCCTTCATGACGTCGCCGAGCTGGCCCGTGAGCATCACGCGGCCGCTGCCCGGCATCTTGAGCGCCTCCACCACCAGCACTTCGCCGCCGGCCGCCGTCCACGCGAGGCCCATGGCCACGCCGACCTCGTCGTCCTTGCCGGCCATCTCGGGCTGGTACACGCGCTGGCCCAGGTAGCGCACCAGCTGCGTCTCGGTGACGTTGTGGCGGCGGTTGTCGCCGGTCGCGCGTGCGCGCGCCACCTTGCGGCACACGGTGGCGATCTGGCGCACCAGTCCGCGCACGCCGGCTTCGAGCGTGTAGTGACGCACCATCGCGCGCACCGCCGGGTCGCCCAGCGTGACGTCGCGCGGCGACAGGCCGTGCTCGCCGAGCTGGCGCGGCACCAGGAAGCGGCGCGCGATCTCGATCTTCTCGTCCTCGGAGTAGCCCGACACCTCGATGGTCTCGATGCGCTCCTGCAGCGAGTCGGGCACCAGCTCGAGATGGTTCGCGCACAGGATCAGGATCGCGTGCGACAGGTCGATCGGCAGGCCCAGGTAGTGGTCGGTGAAGTGCGCGCTCGACTCGGGATCGAGCAGCTCCAGCAGCACCTCCGCCACGCCGAGCCCGCCCTCGCCGACCAGGCGGTCGATGCCGTCGATCATGAGCACGGGGTTGCGCGAGCCGGCCTCGCGCAGCGCACGCACGATCTTGCCGGGCTGCGCGCCGGGCGTGGTGCGCGCCTCGCCCACCAGCTCGGCGGCGTCGCTCGTGCCCGACACGCTGATGCGCGCGAACGGCCGGCGCAGCGCCTTCGCCACCGTGGCGCCCAGCGACGACTTTCCGGTACCGGGCGGGCCCACCAGGCAGAGCGCGGGGCCGGGCAGGTCGGGCTTCAGCTGTCGGACGGCCAGGTACTCGGCGATGCGCTCCTTGGCCTTCTGGAGTCCCAGGTGCTCGGCTTCGAGCACGCGTTCCACCGCCCGCAGGTCGGCGTCCTCGGGCACCGTGGCGTCCCAGGGCAGCGACCAGAGCCAGTGGAGGTAGGCGCGGACCTGCGCCGCTTCGGGCGAGCCGGCCGGCAGCCGGCGCAGGCGGTCCATCTCGCGCTGGGACTGGCGGGCGACCTCCGAGGGCAGTGCGGCCGTGGGGCCGGGCCGCGAAGGCGAAGGGGGCTCGGGCGACACGCGCGAAGACGGCGCCTCGAGCGCCGCCGTGGCGCGGAGTCCGCGGGTGGCCTTCCTGGCCTGCAGGGTGCGCTTGCGCTGCGGTCGGGTCATGGCATCCCTCGCCTCGAGCGGAAGTGTCGCGACCGAAGGCGTGGCCACCGCGACCGGAATGCCGCGGGAGCCCGCCACCCGGCTTCCATGCAAGTCGGTTGCCGCGATCGATCGCACTCTCCCGGGACGTGCCGTGCCCGCGCGGGCGCGTTGCGGCGCGCGCACTTGGACGATCGCGGCCGCGGCTGGCGCGGCGGCGCGAGGCGTCGGCGGCCGAACGCGCGCGCCGGTGGGGCTTTGCGAAATCACCCAGCCGACGCGTGCCGGCGGGCGGGGCCGTGCGAAGCGCACGCCGCCTGTGCGAAACGCCCCGGAAAGCACGAAGCCCCGCCTCGGGAGAGGCGGGGCTTCGCGGTGAAGCGAGTGCGGGACTAGCGGTACATCGACTTGATCGAGCCCCACGTGTTGCTCTGCGTCGGGACGCTGAGGCAGTCCTGGTTCGCCGGCGAGGCCGAGTTGTGCGGCACCGGGTTCAGGACGACGACGAAGTCGTTCGAGTTGTTGTCGGTGTCCTGCACGCCGCCCAGCTTGCGGATGCCGCCCTGCGTCGACGACAGGCCGCTCATCGCGGTGCCCTCGGGGCAGTTCGTGCTGGCGCCGTAGGAAACCTTGTCCACGATCGTGCCGGCGGCTTCGGAGCCGCAGGCGACGTTCGCGTTGCCCGTGCCCGTCGAGAACAGGGCGACCTTGCCGCCCGTCGCGCTCATCGAGAAGCCCGTCGTGCTGGTCGAGAAGTCGGCGGTCACCGGGAGGGCCGTGCCGGCCGTGCCGGGCGCGCCGGCCTCGATCAGGAGGTACTTGCAGGGCTGGATGATCGTGTTGGCCGGGAACGTGAAGATGTTGCCCGCCGAGCTGCCCCAGTTACCGGTGGCCGAGCCGTACTCGAGCGTCCAGCCGCCGATGTTCACCGGCGAGCCCGAGTTGTTGAAAATCTCGACGTAGTCGCGGAGGTACGTGCCGGTGCTGCCGCCGCCGCCGCCGTACACCTGGCTGATGCGGACCGCGTTGGACGCGAGCGCCGACGACGCGCAGAGCGCGACGAGCGCGAGGGTGGTCGCAAGCTTCTTCATCGTGGGTCTCCTTGGAAGGATGCGGAGCTAGGTTGCGCACCGACGATGCGGTGCGACCTCGGGGGTGTGCACCTGGCCCGTTGGAAGCCCTCTCTGTGGCCACTCCGAGTGGGTCATGTGTACTGTTGCCGACATAAGGTTAGCGGAGTGGCTCGCGAAATCTCAAGTAACCGGTGTGGAAATTCGTCCCGGGTTCGCTGTTTCCGAACGAACGGACAGGCGTGGCGACATCCCGTCAGGGGCGATCGGCCCGCGGGCTGGGTGCGACCGCCCACTCACGCCGGGGTCAGCGAGCCGCGGGAGCCGGCGCGGGCGCGGCCTTCATCGCCTTGTGCCACGTGTGGATCGCGTTCGCCAGCAGGAACACCGCGAACGCACGCGCGAGCAGGGCATGCGGCATCGACTGCGCGATGGCGGACGCCAGCGGCGCGCCCAGGGCCGCCCCGGCGAACAGCCAGGGGACCAGTTTGCCGAGCACGTTCCCGTGTCGAGCGTGCTCGAGGGCGCCGGCGGGGGCGGTCACCAGGATCACCGCCAGCGACGTGCCCTGCGCCAGCGGCTGCGGCACTCCGAACAGCAGCATGAGCGCGGGCACCATCAGGATGCCGCCCCCCACGCCGAGATAGCCCGCGAGCAGCCCGGTGAGCACGCCCAGCGTGAGGTCCGCGGCGATCGTCACGGGCAGCGGGAACGCGTGCACGTGCGCCTCGGGTGTGCGCCACAGGAGCCGCGCGGCCACGAGCACGAGGAAGCCCGCGAACACGCGCAGCAGGAGCTGGCGGCTCGACTTCGCCGCGAGTCGTGCGCCCCATCGCGCGGCCGGGATGCTGCCCAGCGCGAGCAGCGCCGCCGTGCTCCAGGCCACGTTGCCGTGCCACGCGTAGACGGCGAGCCCGGTCAACGCGGTGGCCGCGATCGTGGCGAGCGACGTGCCGTTGGCCTGGTGCGGCGTGGCGCCGAAGAACGAAGCGAGCAGCGGCACCAGGATGATGCCGCCGCCCACGCCGAAGAGTCCGCCCGCGAAGCCGGCGACGAGCCCGCCGATCAGGGCGCGCCAGTCGCCGCTTCGTGGCATGGCGGCGTCAGTGCGCCGCGGCGCGTGAGGCCGATGCGAGCCGGCCGCCGTGCGTGCCGGGGTCCGACGCGTCGGCGTGCGCGGGCGTGGCCTTCTGGATCAGTCGCACGGCGTCGGCGAAGCGCGTGGCTTCGGTCGGCGCTCCGAGCACGACCGCGATCAGGTCGCGGCCCTGCTCGCGCACCCACGTGGCGAAGCAGTAGCCCGCCTCGTTGATGAAGCCCGTCTTGCCGCCGAGCACGTCCCAGTGCCCGTACAGCAGGCGGTTCGTGTTGCGGAACACGTGGTCGCGTCGATCGCTGCGAAACGCGTACTCGCGCGTGGTGGTGACGTCCTGGATCAGCGGGTCGTGCGCCGCGGCGTGCAGCAGGCGCGCGACGTCGGACGCCGTCGACACGTTGCGCTCGTCGAGCCCGGTGAACTCCACGAAGCTCGTGCCCGACAGCTTCAACTCGTCGGCCTTGCGGTTCATGCGCGCGACGAACGCGTCGGGCGCCAGGCCCGACTCGCGCGCGAGCACGCGCGTGGCCACGTTGTCGGAGCACATCAGGCTCATGTGCAGCAGGTCGCCGAGCGCCACCGACTCGCCGGAGCGGAGCTGCGTGCGACCGCCGCCACCTCGACCGAGCGGCGCAGGTTCGGCTTCTGCTCCAGGAACACGAGCGCCGTCATCAGCTTGGTCAGGCTCGCGATCGGCACCGAGCGCGTGGAGTTCTTCTCGAACAGCACCTCGCCCGTGCGCGGATCCACGAGGATCGCGTTGCGCGCGTAGACACCACCGGCCGGCGGCGTGGCGCGGCGCGTGCGGCGTCCGCGTGCGGCGAGGCGGCCCTTGCGCGTGGTGCCGCCCTTGCGCAGCGAAGTCTGGCCGCTGCCCGTGCGGCTGGTCGGCGACTTGGACACCGTTCGTCGCGCGCCCGTGCTGGTGGGCTTGCGCTTGGGACTCGCGCTCGACTTGGACCGGGTCGGGGTGGTGCTCTTCGACCGCGTCGTGGTGCGCGTGGTGTGAGCGGTGGCGGACTCGGCCATCCTGGCCGGAAGCGCCACCAGGGCGATCAGAAACAGCACGCCCATGGCGCGCCGAGCGCGTGACAGCATGCAACCCCTCCTCGAACCCCTCCGTTCGGAGGGAGGACCGATTCCTTCCATGGTATCGGCGTGCGAAGCCGCCGGACTTTATCGGCGCGTGAGCGCGAGGGTCAACTCGCCCAACGACGCGAGGCCCCCGGGCTTCTGCTTCCGGGGGCCCCACGCGTGTCGCTTCTGCGACTCGGGCGATTCTGCGCCCGTCCTGCTTCGTTCAGTGCACGGACTGCGAACCGAGTCCCACGGGCCACGTGGTGCAGGTGGCGAGGCTGGCCGGCCCGCCGGCGTCGGCGCGGCAGTACCCGTCCACGCTCAGCTCGGAGAAGGCCAGGCTCGCGGAATCCAGCGAACCGCTGTGGAGTGCCACCACCAGCGCGCGTCCGCGCAGCCGGTTGATGTGCTCGATCGTGCGCTCCGAGATGGTCGCGCGGTGCGTGAGGTCCACCAGCACGAGCCAGGGCTGCTTCGCGAGCGCGCGCGTGACGCCGCGGTCGTCCTGCGCGAAGCGCATGCGCACGCCGCGCCGGTGAAACGCCGTGGCGGTGTCGCGGAATCGCTCGGGGTCGCCCGACACGAGCAGGGCCGTGGGGCCACTGGGGGAGGGATGGCCGAGGGGCACGGTTCAGACTCCGGGTAGAGGGGTGAGTTCGATGCGGACTTTGTCGAGCACGTCGAACAGCGCGGCCTGGAATCGCCCCGCGCGCGTCAGTCGTCCCAGCTGGGCGGTCGCGCCGGAGATCAGGCGTCCGCGCCACTCGCAGCCGTTGCCGCGGGTCGCAGCGAGGCCCAGCGCCAGCAGCAGCCGCTGCGTACCGCCGGAGAGCGCCTCGACGTTGTCGAGGAAGAGCGTTCCCCGCTCGCTCGCGCGCAGCGGATTGCCCGTGAGCGACTCGTCGAATTGGAGCCAGTCGAGCAATGCGTCACGGACGAGGCCTTCCTCGCGCGCGGCGTCCACCGCGACGAACGGGCCGGTTCGCAGGGGCGAGCGATCGTGGAACGCGCGCGCCACCCGCGCCCGAGCCTCGGGTGTGCCACCGAGCACGAGCACGTTGAGCAGGCTGTGCCGGTGCAGCTCCAGCAGCGCGCTGGGACGAGGGCCGCGACCCTTCCATGGGTCGAACTCCGGAAGAGCGGAAACCGCGGCCTCGCACTGGGAGCTGGCTGGGATCATCGCGCGTTCCGCTTCACGGCCTTGCGGGCGACCACCGTCGCGGGACGCCACTGCGCCTTGGCCACGATCTGCGCGAGCACCTGCTTGAAGCTCGGGCGCACCACCTGGGCGTGCTCGGCCGGGGCGGGGGACACCATGTTGCCGCCGGAATAGCTCAGCCCATTGGCTTGGGCGTGGGCGCAGGCGGCGGAGATGGCGACGAGGGCGAAGACGAGAGCGGCGCGGCGAACGGCGGTCATGATTAGCCTCCTGGCTGGGTGTGGGGGTTGGGTAATGCCCCCCTACCGCCAGAGGCGTGCCGGATTCTCGACGCCCGCGAATTTGCTTTATCGCATTGGTGTCCAACGCCTTGCGCCGTAGGCAGTGAGTATCCGACGCGGCCTGTTTGCGCCGATTTCGGCGAGGCTGGGTCGATGGCTCTTGATTAACCCATTATCGCGCAATGCGCAACGGCGTACTCGCCACTATCTTCGCGTTCGCCGATTTTCACGCGCGAAGTGGCGGGCGTACTTCCGGAGCCGGTAGCGCAGCGTGGTCTCCGGGACGCCGAGGGTTCTCGCTGCGAGGCTCTGGTTGCCCTCGGCCTCGTCGAGCGCCTCGCGGATGAGGCGCACTTCGAGGAGTTCGACCGCTTCGACGAGTCGGCGAGTGGATTCGGATGCCGCCGCGTCAGGCCCCTCTGCCAGATCGCGGGGTGGTGGGTCCGGCCGGAGCGTCTCGCCCGGGGTCATCGCGAGCAGGCGCTCCATGTAGTGCTCCAGCTCGCGCACGTTGCCGGGCCAGTCGCTCTGGAGCAGGGCCGCGGAGAGCTCCTTCGAGATCCGCGGCACCTCGCGGTTCATCTGCGCCGCCCACTTCTCCAGGAAGTGCTGGGCCAGCAGCAGCACGTCGGACTTCCGCTCGCGCAGCGGCGGAACCTCGATGTGGATGACGTTCAGCCGGTAGAACAGGTCCTGCCGGAACCGGCCTTCGCGCACCTCCGCCTCGAGGTCGCGGTTCGTGGCGGCGATCACGCGGACGTCGGCGCTGATCGTCCGGTCGGTGCCGACGCGCGAGAACTCGCGCGACTGCAGCACGCGCAACAGCATCACCTGCTGCTCCAGCGGCATGTCGGCGATCTCGTCGAGGAACAACGTCCCGCCGCTGGCGCGTTCGAACAGGCCGACTTCGTCGCGGATCGCGTTCGTGAACGCCCCGCGCACGTGGCCGAACAGCTTGGACGCCATCAGGTCCCGCGGGACGGCGCCGCAGTTGAGCGCGCGGAACGGTCCCTTCGCGCGATCGCTCAGGCCGTGGATCCGCAGCGCCACCAGTTCCTTGCCCGTGCCCGTTTCGCCGGTCACGAGCACGCTCGTCCGCGGCGTGCGTGCGGCGCGGTGGATCTGCGCCAGCATGTGCTGCACGCGCGGATGCGAGCCCAGGATGAGCTCGTCCGACTGCACGCGCTCCTCGAGCACGCGGCTGAGCTGCTGGTTGTCGTCGATCAGCTCGGCGTTCTCGCGTTCGACCTGTTCCTGGCTGCGGCCGCGCTCGATCGCGAGCCCGATCAGGCGCGAGAACGCCTCGAGCAGGCCGCGGTCGGCTTCCGAGAACAACGCTGCACGCCGGCTGTCGTCCATGTACATCGCCCCGCCCACGCGGCCGTCGATGAACAGCGGCACGCACAGGATGGAGCGCAGTCCGAGCGCGCGCTGGCTGGCGGACGCCAGCGGCGAGTCGGCCTTCGCGTCGCGAATGACCAGGCTCGATCCGCTGCGCGTGACCTCGCGCACGATGCGCGTGCTGTACCCGAGCGCGTGCTCGCGCGCCCCCGAGTCCACCGCGCCGTACTCGGCCAGCGTCTGCAGCGAGTCCGTGTCCTTGTCGTGCATCACCAGCACGCCGCGCTCGGCGCCGAAGCGACGGCCCGCCAGGTCCATCGCCCGGTGCGCCAGCACCTGTGGCTCGGACAGCGAGCGCAGCATGCCGGCGAACGCCTGCACCAGGTCGCGATCCGACATGCCGCCCGACGGCGCCGGTGCGTCGCTGCCGGCCGCGTCGATCTCCGCTTCGAGCACGCGCACGAGGCGGCCGTTGTCGCGGTGCCGCTCGAACACCTCGCGCGCCGCCGACAGCCATTCGCGCACGGGCGCATGACGCCGCACGGTGCGCTGCAGGGCCAGCTCCGACAGCTCGAGCAGCGAATACGCGCGGTCGAGGGGGCAGGGGAGCGATTCGAACGCCGCGATCGCCGCATCCGCCCCGGCGCGCGCCGCGGACGCGTCGTCGCGCATCAGCGCCAGCTCGGCGCGCAGCACCGCCGCGTGCGCGGCCGCGTAGGGGAGCGATTCGTCCCGCAACTCGTCGTCGATTCGGGACAGCATCTCCGCCGCGCCAGACAGGTCGCCGGAGCGGAGCAGCCCGCGCCCCGCGTAGGCCTGCAGGATCGCCTTCCCGATCACGTCGCGGTAGGCCGAGTTCGCGCTGGCGAGCGCCAGTTCGGTGACCTCGGGCCAGCGCCGACGTGCCGCCAGGGTGGCGACGAGCTCGATGCGACCCCAGAGCAGTTCGAGGGCATCGTCGGATCGTTGTGCGCGTTTCGTGGCCAGCCGGGCCCAGCGCTCGGACGCGGCCAGGCGGCCCGTCGTGCGCGTGATGCGCGCGAGCACGCGGAGCAGCGGCGTGCGAGCGCGGCGCGATGCGGCCCTGCCCACGCGCGCTGCGGCCAGCAACCGGCGCCGTGCGGCCGACGGATGGCCGGTCAGCGCATCGAAGATCGCGATCATCACGAGCCAGTCCGCCGCGTCGGCGCGGCGCCCGTCTTCGATCGCGAGCCGGGTGCCCTCGTGGCTCGTCTGGATGGTGGCGAGCCATGCTCCGGCGCGGACGCGCAGGCCCACCATCTGCCCGAGCGCCGAGTGCAGCAGGTAGCGCAGGCCCTCGCGTCTGGCCTGGGCGACCACGTCCAGGAGGACCTGCTGGCCGTCGCGCAGCAGGGGCTCCTCGGGCGGCATCGCGAGCCCGATGGCCCGCGCGCGGAGTTGCAGCGTGCGGTCCGGAGTCCTGTCGGCGAGGTCCAGGATCCGCCGCACCATCGCGCGCTGCTCTTCGCGGGAAGCCTCGGGTGACGAGTGCAGGCGGGAGATGGCGCTCAACGCGAGCGCGGTGAGGTCCTGGCATTCGGCGGCCGCGGCCTCGGCACGAGCGATCCACGGCGCGCTCTCGGTGAACTGGCCCTGGTTCAGCAGGCCTGCGGCGTACTCCACGAGCACGTGCGCCCGCGTCACGGGATCGAGCGGCTCGGCCAGGGCCTGCCCCGCGCGTTGCTCGAGTGCGTCGTAGTTCCCGCAACGCAGCAGCGAGACGACCAGCCCTTCCCAGGCCTCTCCACGCGGGCCTCGTTCGGTCGGCATGGTCGTGGCGGCGGTCGTGTGTTCCAGCGCGTGCGCGTAGCGCTCCGCGGCGATTTCGTACCGGCCCGTCTCGCGCGCGAATCGCGCCGCCCGCAGCCACCACGCCGCGGCCGCAGCGGCGCCGGTCGACGTGCCGAGCTCGGCCGCGCGCAGCGCCAGCGCCTCGGAAGGGGCCGCGGCGAACGCACGCTCCGCCACGTCCAGCGCCTCGTCGGTACGCCCCAGCTCCGCGAGCAGGCGGAAGCGCTCGACGTGGGGGAGCTGGCCTCGCCGCAGCGCCGCGTCGTGGGCCTCGCGGCGCTCGCCGTCGCTCGCCCGCGCCAGCAGCGTGCGTGCGAGCGACGGCGGCTGCAGCCGCCGCGCCCGCCTCGTTCCGTTCAGCCAGCGCGGTGGCGAGCAGTGCCCGCGCCGCCGGCGCGGTGAGCGTCGCCCCCATGGCGGTGAGCTCGGCCTCGGAAGCGCGCCCGTCGCAGGCCGCGATCAGCCGCAGGGTCCGCCGCCCGCCGTCGTCCAGGCCCGCGAGTCGCGACAGGCACGCTTCCTCGAAATCCAGCGGCAGCGCCATCGCGGCCAGCGCGGGCATGTCGACCACCACGCCGGCCTCGGTCTCGCGCACGGCGCCCGCGCGCGGCCGAGCGCAGCATCTCCACGAGCAGTCCCGGGTGGCCCTGCGTCTTGTCGCGAAGCTGCTCTGCGAGCCCCGCGGGGGGCACGTCGTTCAACCGCGCCGCGATGAGGCGCTCGCAGTCCGACGCCGACAGCGTGTCCAGCGTCACCCGTTCCATCTCGCCCGCGTCGGCCGCCACGTCGAGCACGTCGTCGCCGCCGCCGCGCCGAGCCCACATCCACAGGCTCGGCGGGCGCCGGAAAGTGCAGCATCAGCCGCACCATCAGGTCGCGCGAGCGCTCGTCGAGCGCGTCGACGTCGTCCACCACGATCAGCGCGGGCCGGCGGTCGGTCGCCAGCTTCGCCAGCAGCAGCGAAGCCTCCGCCAGCCGGCCGTCGTCGTCGGACGCGCCGATCTCGCCCCGCGCCTCGGCGGCGATGCGCCGGAACAGCGCCTGCGCGGTCGCCCGGCCTTCGCGATCGAGCACGCGCGCTGCACGTGGGCAGCAACGGTCCAGCACCGCGGCGCGCGCCGCCGCGCGATCGAGCAGCGCCGTCTTGCCGATGCCGGCGGGTCCTTCCACGAGCAGTGCGCGCGTGCGCACGAGCGCGCCCTTCCATGCCGCTTCCACGCG
The DNA here is from genome assembly GCA_044223135.1 of Candidatus Eiseniibacteriota bacterium. GTDB lineage: Bacteria > Eisenbacteria > RBG-16-71-46 > RBG-16-71-46 > RBG-16-71-46 > JBGAMH01. The sequence goes on from JBGAMH010000005.1 coordinate 38,409, forward strand.
CGCCGCCTCGCGCGCGCGCCCCACGAACACGCCCGTCTCCAGTCGTTCACCGAGCGGACGGCGCGCCATCGGGTGCAGCGCCTCGAGTTCCAGGCGCACCTCGCGGGCGGAGGTCGGGCGTTCGGCGCGCTGCGGCGAGCAGGTGCAGCACCAGCCGCACGAGGCCTTCGGGCGCGCCCGCGCGCTCGAGCGCTTCGGGCGAAGGGGGCGATCGTCTATCGGCGCAGCACGCTCGAGCGGCCAGCCGAACGGGCGCGAGCCCGTTTTGAGCGCGTACAGCGTGGCGCCGAAGCTGTAGAGGTCCGACACGGCGTCCGCCGCGCCGCCGCGCGCCACCTCGGGCGCGGTGAAGCCGGTGGTGCCGCGCCCGCTGGTTCGCGCAGGCCGGCCAGCGACGCGAGCCCGAAGTCCACCAGCCGCACGTCGCTCGGCAGCGCCGCGCTCGCCGCGTCGGCGGCCGGCGTCACCAGCACGTTCAGCGGCTTCACGTCGCCGTGCGCGATGCCCGCCGCGTGCAGCGCTTCGAGCCCGTGGATCACGCGCGCGGCCACCCACAGCAGCGCGGGCCAGTCGCCGCGCCCGAGCGCGCGGTCGGCGGGCAGGCCAGCACGCACGACTATAACGGCCGGCCATCAAGGCGCAGCCCAGCTCGCGCGCGCCTCGTCGCCGCCAGGTGGCGGTGCGACAGCGTCTCGAACTCGCTGCGCAGCCGTTGCGCGAGGTCCGTGTCCGACTGCATCGGCAGGCGCTTGATCGCGCATTCGGTGCCGGTGGACAGGTCGCGGGCCAGGAACACCTCGCCCATGCCGCCTTCGCCGAGCTGGCGCAGCAGCAGGAAGCGACCCGCGTAACGCTCGCTCATCGCAGTCTCGCGTGCAGCCGCGGCAACGTCGCGGGCGGCGCGGGCGCCTCGCCCGCCTCGGCGCGAGGCAGTGCGTCCCGGCGCAGCCAGCGCAGGAAGTCGGCGCCCGCGCGCAGCGCGAGCGTGTCGGCTTCCACGAGCGACGCCATCCGGTACGACTCGCGGCACCCCGCGAAGCGCGACGGCAGTTCCACGCGCCAGCGCACGAGCAGCGAGTCGAGCCGCGTCGCGGCGTGCTCGGCCGCCGCGCGCTCCGGCCGGCGCAGCACCACCTGCGCGCCGCGCAGCACGTCGGGCACCTGCCACAGCCGCGCCGCCGTGCGTCGCGCGCGTCCGCGCGCCGAGGCAAGCGTCGCGCGCGACGTTGAGCACCGCGCCCGATCACGCTGCCACCACCGCGCCCGCCGCCGCCCACCAGCCGCCGCCCGGCCGCGCGCCGCGCCGAGCTTTAGTGCGTCGCGAGCAGTGCGCGCCGGGTGCGCGGCGTCGCGCGCGCGAGGCGCGTGCGGAACGCCGCGATCCACGCCGCGTCCGCCGGCAGCGTGGCGTCGTCGAGCACCGCCAGCCGCATCGCCGCGCGCGCCGAGCCCAGCTGCGAGGCCGCCTCCGGGCGCCGGCGCTCGAGGAACGCGAACCACTCGCGCGCGAGCGGGCGCACGACCGCGTCGTCGTCCGCTGCCCGTACCGCCGGCGCGAAGCACGCGACGGCCAGGAGCATCACCAGGGCCGCGATCGGCAGCACGGACGCGAGGGGGCGTGTCATGGGCTCAGGGCCGCGGTTGCACGGACTTCACCAGCACCATCGGGTCGTCCACCTTGAGCGGGCTGGTGGCGAGGAACGCCTGTCCGTACTTCACGCCGATCTGCCAGCCCCAGTGCCGCGCATTCGCCTCGAACGCTTCGCGCGGATGCGGCAGGTGCGCCGGGCGCGGGCGATCGGGGTGGTAGAACTGGCTCGTGTGGCAGTCGATCGCGTCGAGCCAGTCCTGCACGACGTCGCTGATGTCCACCACGAACGTGGCGCGCGTGCCGGGCGGGATGAAGTAGTACCAGATGGCCTTGGCCTGGAACGGCTCGCCCTCGATGGGCGCCTTCGCCAGGTGCGCGAGGTTGTACGCGTTCGAGACGATCTGGCCGCTCTTGTAGTGGTCGTTGTGCCCGAGGCCGCGGCCGATCGGCAGCTTGTAGTAGGGCGCGAGCACGATCTCCGGCTGGTGCCGGCGGATCATCGCCGCCGCCTTGCAGCGGTTCTCGAACGTGTCCTCCACGCGGCAGTCGCCCAGGTCCAGGTTTTCGCGCACGTCCAGCCGGAGCAGCTTGCTGGCCGCGGCGCTCTCGCCCGCGCGGATCTCCGGCGTGCCCCAACCCATGTCGCCCGTGGTCATGTCCACGATGCCGGTGCGGTAGCCCAGGTCCTTCATGCGGCGAAGGAGGCCACCGGTTCCGATCTCGGCATCGTCGGGGTGGGGGCCGAAGGCGAGGAAGTCGACGGGCATGTGCGGGGCTCTCCGATGGTGTGGGGATGGCGTGCGGGCCGGGTTCGAGGCCCGGGGATGTTAGCCACCCGGGGGCGCGGCCGACAACGGGCGCGCCCGCCGCGATTCCGCTATCCTGCCCGCCGTCCTCGAACGCCGTCCGCCCCGGAGAACCGATGCTCTACTTCGCCTACGGATCGAATCTCGACCCCGACCAGATGCGCTCGCGCTGCCCCGGAAGCAAGGTGGTGGGGCTCGCGGCGCTGCGCGACCACAAGCTCGCCTTCCCGCTGACCTCGCACGACTGGGGCGGGGGCGTGGCCGGCATCGCGGTGGCGCACGGCTCGGCCGTCTGGGGCGTGGTCTACGACCTGACCGAAGAGGACATCGCCAGCCTCGACCGTTACGAGCACTTCGTGGCCCCGGGCGACCAGCACAACCTGTACGACCGCGACCAGCGCTTCGTGGACCTGACGCGCGCCGACGACGGCTCGTTCCCGCGTCGCATCCGCGCGTGGATCTACGTGCCGCGCCAGGCGAACCCCGCGCCGCCGTCGCGCCGTTACGTGGACGCCATCCTGAAGGGCGCGAAGGCGCACAAGCTGCCCGACGAGTACATCGCGGTGCTCGGCAAGATCGCCGTGGCGCCCGAGCCGGCGCCGCCCGCGGAGCCTGCCACCGAGTAGCGAGCCTCGCCGGACCGACGGCGCGACGTGCGGACGATCCGCGCGTCGCGCCGTTTCCTTTGCGCGTGGCGATCGCCCGATCGCGCGGCTACCGGGCGCGCCGCTCCAGTTCCGCCACGCGCGTCCATCGCGGCGCGCGGGCTCGCGCCAGGCGCGCGCCACGTTCGCGCGGTTCGCGCGCGCATACGCACCCGCCACGCGCGCGGTCGCTCGCCGCCAGGCGCGTCATGCCGCGCCAGCTCCGCCTGCGAGGCCGCGCCGCGCCTCGGCGCGGCCCAGGTCGCGCAGCGCGCACGCGAGCACCCACGGCAGGTGGCTCGTCCTGGCGAGCGCCCGTCGCGCGCGCGGCGTGGCCACGCGCTCGTGCGCGCCCAGCGCCCGCACCAGTGCGCGCGCCACCGGCGGCACGCCGCCGCGCTTGACCGGCAGCAGCACGAACGGCGCGCCCGCGAACATCGACGCGCGCGCCGCCAGAGCCCGCGGCCCTCGCTGCCAGCGATCGGGTGCCCGCCCACCGCGCGCACGCCCGCCTTCGCCGCGGCGGCCAGCGCCTCGGTGACGCCGCGCCGCGCGCTGCCCGTGTCGAGCAGCGCCGCCCCGCGCGGCAGCGCCAGTGCCGCCGCCGCCACCACGCGCGGCAGCACGTCCACCGGCACCGCGACCACCACCAGTTCCGCGCCCGCGCACGCCTGCTCCAGCGTGCGCGCCACCTCGTCCACCGCGCGCGTGGCCAACGCCGCGCGGCGCACGGCGGCGCTCGCGTCGAAGCCCACGCGGTGCCAGCCGCCCGCCACGCCCAGCGCGAGCCCGATCGAGCCGCCGATCTGGCCCAGTCCGAGGATCGCCACGCGGCGCGTGTTCGGGGCGGGCGACACCGTGGCGGCGCGCGGGGGAGCGGGTCGCGGCGCCGCCGCGCGCATCGCTTTCCCGCCACGGCCCGCGCGCAGGCGCGATTCGGCTTCACGCACCGACAGGTCGGGGCGCAGCACCTCGGCGCCGTCCAGGTACACCGGCTCGAGCGGCTTGCGGCGGGTGACGCCGGTCACCGTGAGCAGCACGCGCACCACGCGCGCGGGCGCGCCGGGCACCGCGACCTCGGTGGCGCCCAGCAGTGGCACGCCGCTCCAGCCGAGCAGTCGCGCCGCGTGCGCGGGGAAGTCGGCCGTCAGGTCGGGCGTGGACGTGAACACCGCGCTCACCACGCGCTCGGGCGTGAGCGCGTTGCGCTCGATCAGCGCGGACAGCAGCCGCGCCGAGGCCGCGCGGATGGCGAGCGGCGTGTTGGCCGGCACCACGATGGCGCCGCGCACCGCGGCGATGGACGAAGCGGACATGATTCCTCCGGGCGTGTGCGCGGAAACGAAAAACCCGCCTCCGCGATTCGCGGAAGCGGGTGGCTGCGGAGCGCTTGCCTAGCCGCGCACGGCCGGTCCCGCCCCCGGAGAGGCGTACCGATACGAGCAGCGATAGGAGCGCGAACGGTTCATGACGGGCGAAAGCCTACGGGGCCGCCGGGGCGCGCGGCAACGGGAAACATGTGCTCGGGTGGTCGCGCGGCCCGTGTCGTTCGCCGGCGCGAGCCGCCCGGCGCTCCTAACCGCCGCGAGGCCCGGCGGTGGGCCGGGCCTCGGGTGTCTCGCGCGTTCGCGCGACTCGCTACTCCGCCGCGGGTTGCGGCGCGAGCTGGTAGAGCTGCTCGTAGTACTCGCGCACCATGCGGTCGGAGCTGAACGCTTCCTGCGTGCTCTGGATGCTGGCCACCATCATCTTCTGCCACTTCTCGCGGCTCTTCCACGTGGGCACCACGCGCTTCTCGAGCGTGTCGTAGAGCGCGTCCAGGTCGCGCGCGTCGTCGCCGGGCTCGCCCTTGCCGATCGCCCAGCCGTTCACGCCGTCCTTGCACGCCTCCGGCCACCAGCCGTCCAGGATGCTCACGTTGAGCACGCCGTTCATCGCGGCCTTCATGCCCGACGTGCCGCTGGCTTCCAGCGGGCGGATCGGGTTGTTCAGCCACACGTCGCAGCCGCGCGTGAGCGCGCGGCCCAGCGCCATGTCGTAGTTCTCGAGGAAGACGATCTGGCCCGGGTGCTTCTTCGTGTTCGCCACCAGCTTGGCCACGATGTTGCGGCCCGTCTGGTCGTCGGGATGCGCCTTGCCGGCGAACACGAGTCGCACGTTCTCGTTGCCCAGCAGCTTCTCGAGCCGCGCCTCGTCGCGCAGGATCAGGTCCGAGCGCTTGTAGCTCGCGGCGCGCCGCGCGAAGCCCACGAGCAGCGCTTCGGGCGGCAGTTCGTGCCCGGTGCGCTCCTCGATCAGGTCGAGCAGGTGCTTCTTCATCTTGGCGTGCGCGGCCCACGTCTTCGCCGGGTCGCCCTTGGCGTCGCGGATCTCCTGCGCCTGCCACGTGGGCGGGTGCACGCCGTTCGTGATCGCGCCGATCGGGCACGCGCCGGCGACGTCCTTCCACATCACGCGCGCCGTCTCGCCGTGCAGCTGCGCCACCGCGTTCGCCGCGCGCGACAGCCGCAGGCCGGCCACCGTCATGTTGAACGGATCGCCGCCGATCGCGCGCATCTCGGCGCCCGACAGCTGCAGGCACGCGCCCATGCGGCGCAGGTCCTTGAGCTGGTGCTCCTCGTTGCCCGCCTTCACCGGCGTGTGGGTGGTGAACACGATCTTGTGCCGCACCTGCTCCCACGCGTCGGGGAACTGCATGCCGGCTTCCATCATCTCGGCGATCATCTCGAGCCCCGCGAACACCGCGTGGCCCTCGTTGAAGTGGTACGTGTGCACGTTCACGCCGAGCCAGTTGAGCGCGCGCAGGCCGCCGATGCCCAGCAGCATCTCCTGCGCCAGCCGCGTGTCGGTGCCGGCCTCGTACAGGCGGTGCGTGATCCAGCGGTCTTCGTGCTTCAGCGGCTCGATCAGGAACAGCGGCACGTGCCCGTACTTCTGCGTCTCCCACACGCGGCACGACACTTCCTGCCCGCGCACCCGCACGCGCACGCGCACGCCGGTGTCGCGCAGGAAGCTGGAGTCGTAGCCCGGGAACTCCTCGTACGGCCGGCCGTCGGCGCCGATGCGCTGCACGCAGTAGCCGCGCGCCCACAGCAGGCCCACCGCCACCATGGGCAGCTTCAGGTCGTGCGCGGACTTGATGAAGTCGCCGGCGAGGATGCCCAGGCCGCCGGAGTAGATGGGGAACGACTCGTGGAGGCCGTACTCCATGCAGAAGTAGGCGACGTGCGGCTGGCGAAGGGACATGCAGGCTCCGTGAGCGCGTAGTCGGCGAGGGGATCGAAACGGGCGCGGATGATAGGAGTGACCGCGCGCCCTGTCACGGCGGCGCGGCCGGCGTTGGCGCCGGCGTTATCGGCAAGCGGCGCTTCGGGCTGCACCGCCGTGGTCGCGCGCCGCTTCCCTCGCGGAGTCCGCGCGGCTCGAGCCGGGCGCCGCGCGTCGCGGCGCCCGCCGTCCATGGTTGCCGCGCCGTCAGTTCACGCGCGCGAGCCTCGCCACCGCGCGCTCGCGCCCGGTGGCCACCGTCGCGAAGTACAGCCCCGGCGCCACCGGACGCCCGGCGTCGTCGCAGCCGTCCCACGCGGTCGTGTGCATGCCCGCTTCGAGCGGCCCGCTCGCCAGCGTGCGGACGCGCCGGCCGCCCGCGTCGAACACCGCCACGCTCGCCTCGCCGCCGTGCGGCAGTGCGAATCGCAGCGTGGTCGCGCGGCCGAACGGGTTCGGGCCCGCGGCCAGCCACAGCGCGTGCGGGGCGGCCACCGCCACCGGCGCGCCCACCGTGGGCTCGGTCACCGCGCGGTACGCGTTCAGGCGCGGGCCGATCGGGTTGTCGTAGTTCACCACGTCGCCGCGCAGCACGAGGTGCCGGAGCGTTTCCACGGCGGTCATGCCGGGGAACTGCGAGCGCACGAGGGCCGCGACGCCGGCGGTGACCGGGCACGCGAACGAGGTGCCGTCGCCCGACATGTAGGGGTTCACCGTGTCCCAGCCCCAGAGCAGCTCGAACCAGAACTGCGAGTCGAAGTCGTATTCGTAGTTGCGGCCGATCGTCGACCACATGCCCTCGCCGGGCGCGGCGATGTCCACGTACCAGCCCCAGTTCGAGAAATCCGCGCGGTGGTTCGCCGTGTTCGTGGCGGCCACGGCCAGCACGCTCTCGCACGCCGCCGGGTAGAACGCGAGGTCGGTGCCGTCGTTGCCGGCGGCGGCGATGCAGGCGACGTCGCCGGCCACCGCGTCGTTGATCAACGCCTGGAAGAACGGCTGTGCGCTCTCGTCGCCGGTGCCGAGGCTCATGCTGAGCACCTTCGCGTGTTGCTGGATCGCGTACGCCACGCCTTCGGCCAGTGCCGACAGGGGGATGTCGCCGGTGGAGTCGTTCACCTTGAGCGGCATGATCTTCGAGCCCCACGCCACGCCGGCGATGCCGCCACCGTTGTTCGTGGCCGCGCCCGCGAGGCCCGCGCAGAACGTGCCGTGCCAGCCCTCGTCGACCCCGAGCAGTGGCTCGAACATCGGCTCGGGGTCCGGGCTCGCGTCGTCGTTGCCGAAGTCCCAGCCGTTCACGTCGTCCACGTAGCCGTTCGCGTCGTCGTCGATGCCGTTGCCCGGGATCTCCGCGCCGTTGCGCCAGATCTTCGCGGCCAGGTCGGGGTGACCGCGGTCCACGCCGGTGTCGAGGATGGCGATCACCACGCCGCTGTCGCCGCGCTGCACGTCCCACGCGTTGCGCGCGCGAATCGCCGCTGCGCTCACCGACAGGTGCCACTGGCTCGCGAGCATCGGGTCGTTCGGCACCAGCGCCAGCCGCAGCGACAGGTTGGGCGCCGCCGCCACCACGCCCGGCGCGGACGCCAGCTCGCGTGCCGCGGCGCGCGCGTCGGGCGCCGCCTTCGCGTCGGCGCTCGCGCGCAGCAGCAACCACCGCGTGCTCGCGCCATCCGCTCGCGCGGTATGCGCCAGCTCGCGCGCCGGGGTCCAGCCGAGGGCGTCCACGCGCGAAGCCAGCGACGCCGGCAACGCGAGCGAGCGGATCGCGGACGCCCGCGCCGGCGCGTCGTCGCGAACCGCGAGCACGACTTCGGTGGGTGTGTGCGGAGGGGATGCGAGCGGTGCGGCGAAGGGAACCCGCAGCGCGAGCACG